>JALYQD010000069.1 GCA_030856025.1 Actinomycetota bacterium | reverse complement strand
CGCTGTAGCGGCCGACCAACGGACTGAACGCGTACATCCCGGCGATGTGCAGCGACACCACGAACTGGCTGACGCCCTCGTGGCCGTGGAGCTTGAGGTGCACCGGCGTCATCGCCATGACGGCGACCATGACGGCGTGAGCCGAACCGACGGTGAGGATTCCGGCCAGGGTGCTGCCGTGCACGTGGGGGAGTGCGGCGCGAACGCCCGATCGTTCCGAGCTGTTGCCGCCGCCGGCCACGATCAGCGGGTCAGGGCGCAACGCGACGAAGATGAGGAGGCCGGCTAGCACAAAGCCGGTCGCCGAGAACACCAGCGGCCCGGCCAGGTCCGGTATGCCGAGGTTGCCGGCGAGATTGGCCCCCGGTCCGGTGAGGTTGGGGCCGATGACGGCGCCGATCGTCGTCGACCAGATGACCAGGGACAACGACCGGCCGAACTGACCGGGCTCGGCGAGGTCGACCGCCGCGAAGCGGGACTGCAGGTTGGCCGCGGTGCCGGCACCGAACAGCACCAGTCCGAGGAGCGTGATCAACAGCGAAGTCCACTGGGCCCCGGCGATAGTCGTCACGGCGCCACAGGCCCCGAGCAACCAGCCCAAGGTCAACGGCGGCCGGCGGCCGGCCTTGCTCGCGAGGGAGGCAAGCGGCAGCGTGAAGAGGGCGGCGCCGAGCGTGAGCATGACGGTCGCCATTCCGGCCCATCCCGAGGATCCGCTGACGTCCTTGACGATCAAAGCGCCCACCGCAAGGCCGGCGCCGTTGCCGATGCCGCCCACGACCTGGGAGATCGCAAGCGTCCGCAGCGTCCGCCGCTGGATGTGGTTTTTAGGCTCCGCTTCGCCCCGCACCTCAACCACCTGTGATCACCAAATCGCGACGCGTTCACTCGGGTCGAGCCACACCTCGTCGTCCTTCGACACGTTGAAGGCGTCATAAAAGGCATCGATGTTGCGGACGACCTGGTTACAGCGGAACTCCGGCGGTGAGTGCGGGTCGATGGTCAGGCGGCGTACGACCTCTTGCGCCCGGACCTTGCCCTGCCAGGCCTGCGCCCAGGAAATGAAGAAGCGCTGATCGGGGGAGAGCCCGTCGACCTCAGGAGCAGCACCGTTTGCCTGCGAAAGCCTGAACGCCTTGTGGGCGATGCCGAGGCCGCCGAGGTCGCCGATGTTCTCGCCGATGGTGAGCTCGCCGTTGACGGTATGCCCGTCAGCGCCTTCGGGGGAGAGGTCGTTGTATTGCGCGATGAGTACCTTGGTGAGGCTCTCGAAAGCCTCCCGGTCGTCATCGGTCCACCAGTTGCGCAGGGCACCGGTGCCGTCATAGTGCGAACCCTGGTCGTCGAAGCCGTGTCCGATCTCGTGGCCTATGACTGCGCCGATCGCGCCATAGTTGACGGCGTCGTCGGCGTCCGCGTGGAAGAACGGCGGCTGCAGGATCGCAGCCGGGAAGACGATCTCGTTCATGCCGGGGTTGTAGTAGGCGTTGACCGTCTGCGGAGTCATGTACCACTCGTCGCGGTCGATCGGGGAGCCGATCTTGGCGATCTCGCGGTCCATCGCGAAGGCCAAAGCGCGCCGGGCATTGCCCAGGACGTCGCCGCGATCGGTCTCCAGCTTGGTGTAGTCGCGCCACTTGTCGGGGTGTCCGATCTTGGGCGTGAATGTTTCCAGCTTGGCGAGGGCCTCGCGCTTGGTCTCTTCGCTCATCCAGGTCAGGGCGTTGATGCTCTGGCGGTAGGCCTCGATGAGGTTGGCGATCAGCTCCTCCATACGGGCTTTGGAGCTCGCCGGGAACTCGGTACGCACATAGATCTTGCCGAGTGCTTCGCCCATGGCGCCCTCGACGAAGCCGACGCCGCGCTTCCATCGCGGGCGGAGCTCGTCGGTGCCGCTGAGGGTCTTGCCGTAGAAGTCGAAGTTGGCGTCGACGAATGCGCTGGCAAGGTAGGGAGCCGCGCTGTGGATGGCCTGCCAACGCAGCCAGTCCTTCCAGGATTCGAGCTCCTCCTCGACCAGGAGCCCGTTGAGGCCTTCGAAATAGGAAGGCTGGGCGACGATGACCTCGGTGAGGACCGGCTCCGGGAGCTCAGCCTGGATCGCCCAGGAGTCCCAGTCGAACGTGGATGTCAGCTCGCGGAGCTCGTCGTGCGTCCTGGGGTTGTAGGTCTTCTGCGCGTCGCGGCAGGAGACGCGATCCCAGTGGAAGGCGGCGATCTTGGTCTCGAGCGTCAGCACGCGGTCGGCTCGGGCCTGCGCGTCGTTGAGCCCGGCGAGGCCGAACATCGTCGTCAGGTGTGTTACGTATGCCTCGCGGATGGCGGAGAAGTCGTCCTGGCGGTAGTAGGACTCGTCGGGGAGGCCGAGGCCGCTCTGCACGAGGTAGGCGATGTATCGATCGGGATTGCCTTCGTCCGGGGCGATGTACATGCCGAAGACGCTGCCGACCCCGGATCGCTCGAGGGCGCCGAGGGTGTCGACGAAACTGCCGATCGAGGAGATGGCATCGACCTTGGCCAGTTCGGGTTCGAGGGGAGTGGCGCCGAGTTCTTCGATGCGGGCATCGTCCATGAAGCTCGCATACAGGTCGCCGATCTTGCGCGACTCCTCGTCGTCGACAGGCTCGGGCTCCGATGCCGCGCCGGCCGCCTCGACGATGGCCCGGACCTTGGCCTCGGCCTCGTCGACCAGGGTCACGAAGGCGCCGGCCGTGGAGCGATCGGGCTGGATCTCGGCCGTTTCCAGCCACGGCCCGTTGACATGCCGGAACAAGTCGTCCTGGGGGCGGATTGCGGGGTCAAATTGGGTGTTGTCGATGCCTTGGCTCACGCCGTTAGGCTACACAGCGTGAGCAAGAGTCAGCCAGTCAAACTCGCCGTCGTCCGGACCGAGAGATTGACCCCGCACATGCAGCGCGTCGTCTTCGGCGGCGAGGGCTTTTCCACGTTCCGGTCGCGCTACGGCAACCTTGCTCCCCAACCGGCGGGCGCCCCCACCGATTGCTACGTCAAGCTCGTGTTCCTCGACCCCGACGCGGTCTATCCCGAGCCGCTCGATCTGGACAAGGTTCGCGATGTCGTGCCACAGGAGTCCTGGCCGGTCCTTCGCACCTACACGGTCCGCTGGGTCGATCCGCAGGCCGAGGAGCTAGCCATCGACTTCGTCGTGCACGGGGACGAAGGCCATGCGGGACCCTGGGCGATGCGGGCCAAGGCCGGCGACATCATGCACTTGCGCGGACCGAGTGGTGCGTATGCGCCCGATCCGGACGCCGACTGGCACTTGTTCGTCGGCGACGAGGCCGCGATCCCGGCAATTGGCGCTTCGCTGGAGCGCCTCGAAGCCGGAGCCAAAGCGGTGGCGTTCATCGAGGTCGACGATGTAAGCGAACAACAGGTCTTCGCGACAAAAGCCGATCTCGACCTGACCTGGCTGCACCGCGGTGACGCGGAGGCCGGTTCGACCGAGCTGCTCGACGAGGCAGTCAGGGCCTTCGACTGGTTGCCCGGTCGAGTCCACGCATTCATCCACGGCGAGTCCCTGCTCCTCAAGTCCGTACGGCCGTACGTGATCAACGAACGCGGCGTGCCACGAGCCGATGTGTCGGTGTCGGGCTACTGGCGGCGCGGCAGCTCCGAAGAGTCGTTCCGCGTCTGGAAGTCCCAGCAGACCGACTGAGGCGTGCCCCGGAGTCATGAGACAACGGATATTGTGTTGGACGGACGCGATTCATCTGGAGAAGGGCATCACCATGGGCACCATCGCAGTTCACGAGTTCACGAGTTCATCGCTCTCGATGGAGTGTTCGAGGACCCGAGTTGGACGTTCGAATACGGTTTCGACCCGAAGATGGGCGAGACCCTCGGCGTGATCACGGACTCGTCGAAAGCCATCCTTCTGGGTCGCAAGACCTTCGAGATGTTCGCACCGGCTTGGTCGACCCGCACGGTCGAGGACGACCCCGGCGCCCCGTTCTTCAACGACACCCACAAGTTCGTCGTCGGCTCGCAGGAGCCAAGTGTCGAGTGGGGTCCTTCGACCCGACTCGGTCCGTATGACCCTGATGCGATCCGCAAGCTCAAGGACGAAACCGATGGCGGGATCTACGTCAGCGGCAGTGGGCAGCTCGTTCGCGCCATGCTCAAGGACGGGCTGGTCGACGACCTGCACCTGTTCGTCTACCCGATCGCCCTCGGCAAGGGCCGCCGGCTGTGGGACGAGGGCGTCGACGCGAACAAGCTCGCGCTCAAGGAGCACGAGGTCTACGACAACGGTGTCGTGCACCTCGACTACGGCCCTGCCTGACCTGACAATCGCGCCCAAAATCCCGCGTTTTTCCGTGCTGGCGTCTGGCCGATAGACTCAGGCGGCACGAAAAGCAGAAACACGGAAACAAAGGAGAGAGATGCGCGTCATCACCTACGGGACATTCGATCTGTTCCACGACGGTCATCGTCGGCTTCTCGAACGGGCCAAGGAGCTCGGCGACCACCTGATCGTAGCCGTCACGACCGAAAACTTCGATGACGCTCGCGGCAAGCTCAACGTCCAGCAGAGCCTCATGGACCGCATCAGCAATGTCCAGAACAGCGGCCTCGCCGATGAAGTCATCATCGAGGAGTACGAAGGCCAGAAGATCAATGACATCCAGAAGCATGCCGTCGACATCTTTGCGATCGGCTCGGACTGGCTGGGCAAGTTCGACTACCTCAACGACTACTGCAAGGTCGTCTACCTCGAGCGCACCAAAGGCGTCTCGAGCACCAAACTCCGCAACGAGTCGGGCGGCATCCTGCGCATCGGCGTCGTCGGTGCCGGACGCATCGCCAACCGCTTCGTCGACGAGTCGCATTTCGTCAGCGGCGTCGACATCGAAGGCGTCTTCAGCCGCACCTTCGACACGGCGCGCCAGTTCGCCGACAACCACGACCTGAAGTTCGCGAGCGAGACCTACGAGGGTCTCCTCGACGATGTCGACGCGGTCTACGTCGCGACGCCGCACCATACGCACTACGACTACGCGAAAAAGGCGATCGAGCGTGGCATCCACGTGTTGTGCGAGAAGCCGATGACGCTGTCGGTGCGCGAGAGCCAGGAGCTCTTCACGCTCGCCAACGACAACAACGTCGTGCTGCTCGAAGCCATCAAGACCGCGTTCTCCCCGGGCTTCCAGCGTATGGTCGCCGTCGCGCGAAGCGGCTCGATCGGCGACATCCGCTCGGTCGACGCGACCTTCACCAAGCTGTCCTCGGGCGATCTGCGCGAGCTCGACGGATCGCAGGGTGGCGGCAGCATCTCCGAGCTGGCGAGCTACCCGCTCCTGGCCATCACCAAGCTGCTGGGCGCCAACTACACCGACATCCACACTTCGTCGTTCCGGGCTGAAGGCTCCGACGTCGAGACGTTCTCGCGCATCGACCTCACCTACCCGCATGCGATTGCCTCGGCGCGTACCGGCCTTGGCGTCAAGGCCGAGGGCGACCTCGTCGTGGCCGGCACCAAGGGCTACATCTATGTGCCCGCGCCCTGGTGGAAGACCGAATACTTCGAGGCCCGCTTCGAAGACCAGACCAACAACAAGAAGTTCTACTACAAGTTCGACGGCGACGGACTCCGCTACGAGATCGCCGAGTTCAGCTCGCTGATCCGCCGGGGCGAGGCCGACACGTTCAAGCTCCGCCAGTCCGAGTCCCTGTCGATCGCCGCCATCATCGAGTCCGCGCGGACCGATGCCAAGATCTTCAGCTGAGCCAACCCCTAGTCTGAGCCGAACCCTAGTCAGAGAGAGGTCCCTTTGCCCTCACCCAGTGCCATAGTGCGTCGCCTCGCCAGTCGCGCAAGGAACTCCGAGTACGCGTGGATGCGTGCGTTGTTCGTCAACGCCCGCCGCTTCTACCGCTTTCTCGGGCGCACGTTCCCGTTTCTCCACCTCGGCTGGATCGCGCACCTTCGTGAAGTGCGTTGGGACGGCGACCGGTTGATCATCGCCGGTTGGGCCTACACCCGTGGCACGGGCTACTCCGACGCTCCGCAGATCGAGGTCTGTCTCAGGCGCGGCGGCCAACGTATGCGCATCGATGCCGTGGTCGAACCGGTCATCAACATCGACGCCAATGCGCGTGCGCGGGCGGCCGAGCATGACTATTCCAATACCGGATTCGTCGCGACGTTCGACCTCGCGGTGCTTCGCGATCTGCCGACTGCCACCCGTCCGTGGACGTCGACGATCAGGGTCATCGGCGAGGGCCGCAAATTCTGGGGCCGCTTCAAGAACGTCAATGTCTTCGGTTCTCCGGCCGTCATGACGGCGCGCGAGTTGTCGCCGAGACTCTATGTGACGCCGCGCTGGCACAAACGCAAGGGACTCGTCGTCGACCACCAGTCGGTCGATGCAGTCGCGACAAGCGCAGAGGCCGTCGGCAACACACTTGAGATCACGGTCGAAACGGCAGATGTCCGGGCCCTGGATTCGGCGCATCTCGAGGGCCTCGGCCAGTCCGAAGCAGCCCTGACGGCGAAGCAGGGCGCCTCGGTGCTTGCCGGGACTCTTCCGGAGCCGGTCGCCATCTTCGATGAGATCACCGGCAGGGTCCTGGCTCCGACCTGGACGGTCGCCACCAAGTCCGCGCGCAATCATCTTGCCGTCTACGGCACCCCCGGCGACGTGCTCGTCGAGCCCCGCGGGGCCGGCGACCCACTTGTCCGCACCGCTCATGACGGGCAGCTGCAGATCGTCCACGTCCCGCAATTCATCGAGGTTCGCGAAGCCGAGCTCGAGCTCGAGCCCGCCCTCGGCGTGCGTTTCCGGGGATCCTTCACCGGCGACCTGTCGTCGACGAGTCTCGTGTTCACCGGAAACCTCCGCTCGCTCCCGGTGCAGGTGACCGACGCGGGTGACGGTCTGTTCGAGGCGTTTGTGCCACTCAGGACGAGTGCCTGGGGCGGCCCCGAGCTGCCGGCGGCACGCGGCGGGTATGCCCTCGTGGCACAAAACCCCGAAGGACCCTTTCGGACCTTTGTCTCGCACGAATTCGCCGAGCACCAGCTCGGTGTCCATGAGCTGGCCGAGTTCCGGCTCCGTTTCGAGCTCAATCGCACCGATCAGCTCCGCCTGGGCATTTCCCGGCCGCGGCGGCACGACGAGCTGGGCTCATACCGCCAGTCGCGCCTGTTCAAGGCTTACAGCGCGCACACCTATGTCCCCAGGGACGCGGTCTATTTCGAGAGCTTCTTCGGCAAGAACGCCACCTGCAATCCGCGCGCTCTTGATCGTGAGATCGCGCAACGATTCCCCGAGATGCGCCGCTACTGGGCGGTCGACGACCTGTCCATCGAGGTTCCTGAAGGGGCCACCCCGGTGGTGACCGGATCGAAGGAATGGTGGGACGCTCGCGGCTCGTGCCGCTACATCATCACCAACGAGTGGCTCCGGGCACGCTTCCTGAAACGTCCCTACCAGACCGTTCTGCAAACCTGGCACGGCTCGATGTACAAGAAGATCGGTCTCGACCGCACCGGGATGAGCGCGAGACACCTCAACCTCGTACGGGCCGAACGCGCCAACTGGGACTACTTCATCTCGCAGAATGCACCCGGCACCGAAGTCATCTCGCACGCCTACGACTTCCAGGACGGCATACTGGAGACCGGCTACCCCCGCAACGACGAGCTGCAGGACGTCGACGACGATCGTGTCGCCGCGATCCGGGATCGACTGGGAGTGGGCGACAAGCGACTCATCATGTATGCGCCCACCTGGCGCGAGCCGAAGTCGGGCGAGGTCGATTTCCTCGACCTTGAATCACTGTCCGCAGCGTTGGGCGATGATTACGTGATCCTGCTCCGCGGACACGTGCGGACCCTGGAAAAGAGCCACGTCGCCGAAGGCGTGCTCGACGTGAGCACCTACCCGCAGGTGTCGGAGCTTTTCCTCGTCGCCGATGCGCTGATCACCGACTATTCCTCGATGATGTTCGACTATTCGGTGACCGGCAAGCCGATGATCTTCTTCACTCCCGACATCGACGACTACAGCGACACCAAGGTACGTGGTGTCTACTTCGACCTTGCCGAGCTTGCGCCGGGTCCGGTCGTTCGTACGCAGGCCGAGGTCGAGGAGCTGCTTCACGACCTCGATGCCGTCCACGACAGCAATGCCGACAAGTACGCCGCCTGGCAGAAGATGTTCAACCACCACGACGACGGCAAGGCCTCACAGCGCGTCGTCGACATCCTCTTCGCCGACAAGTAGACGGCGAGTCGGCTGCCTCTCAGTAAGGCAGTACGACGTCCGCCCGTATCATGTTGTGGTCCGAGGGGATGCCGCTGCGGGCGTTGATGAGGTTCTCGAAGGACTTGACCTTCATCGGCGACATAAAGATGTAGTCGAGGTAGGTGCCGTTGAAGTTGGGGTTGCCGGTGCCCACCGGCGGGCTGCCCTTGCCGTCATTGAAGCTGTCGTAGTTGGTATGGATGCGCTTCTCGACGGTCGCCCACTTCGCGGGAACCCGTGAGCGGTACTGAATCCCGAGCGAGTCGATGTAGCCGGCCTGGCGCATCAGCGACTGGACCGTGAAGTTGAGGTATTGGTAGTCGTTGAAGTCGCCGACCATCAAGGTCGGATACTTCTTGGGGTTGAGCTGGGGTATCGAGTTGATGAGCTGACGGACCTGCCCGTTGCGCGCACCGACGGCACTGGAGTCCTTGCCGGGTTGCAGGTGTGTCGACGCGAAGAAGAATTCCTGGCCGGTACTGCGCTGGCGGAAGATCGCCCAGGCGAAGTAACGCAGGTTCTGGCCGCCCTTCTGATTGCTGTAGCGCACAGAGCCCGCATCGAGCATGACCACTTTGGACGGCTTGTAGAGGATCCGTGTCCCCTGGGATGCCGCGATGGCAGGCTGGGTTACCCGGTACTCGGTGCCGGTCGACGTGACCAGCGCGCGCAGGTCTTCGAACTGCGAGGTACCGAAGCCGCCTGGACGTGACTGAGCTGCCTCCTGCAGGCCGATCACATCGGGACTCTGTGCGGCGATCGTGTTGGCGACGGGTGTGCGCCGCCGGCTCCACGAGGCTCCGCCGCAGCTGTGGCAGCGGATGTTGTAGGAAGCGACGCGTATGGGGATCTCTTCGGTCGGCACGATGGTTCGCACCTCAAGGGTCTCGGAGAAGCGGCCGACCTTGCCGTCGATACCCTGCGCACGGAGACGTACGAACAGACGGTTTTCGGGTTCGAGTCCCCTGATCCGGGCGGTCGTCTTTTCGGCATCGACCTTGACCGTCCGGGGCTTGGCGAAGTCCTTGTCGACCGCATACTGCATCTCGTAGAACTTCGACTTGATGATCGGGTCCCAGACGAAGTCGATCGTTGCCGATTCGACGGTTGTGGTGTGGAAACCGGTAGGGGGGACCAGGGCCGGGAACTTCGCTTCGGCGGTCTCGACCGAGGCGACGGACGAATACTTGCCAGGATTCTTTTCTTCGCCGGTCGGCATGCTGACGCCGCGGACCTTGACGAAGTATTTCGTCGATTCCTGGAGGCCGGGGATCTGAACGGCGGGGGTCGTCGACCTGTAGGTCCGGTGCTTCGCCATGGCGGCCCCGTCTGAGACAACGACTTCGTAGCTGTCGGCCAGCGCGACGGGTTTCCATTCGAGCGAAATCATCTCCGAGGCGGTGTCGACCGCGGCAAGGCCACGGGGCGCCAACGGGACCGGCTCGTCATGGGCGAGGGCGCGGACGCTGAAGCCACCGCCGGTGAGAAGGACGACTGCTGCGAGCAAGGGCAAACCGAGTCTGCGCTTCTTACGCCTCTGGGGAGCCTTGTGGCCAGCCCGTGACGGCGTCGAGCGCCCCCTGTGTTGCACCATGGAATACCTTGAAGCTTCTGCGCAGAATGAACCGAGTCGAGTCGGTAGTGTATCAGTGTGCGCGTGTCGCTCTGGAGGAATATGTCTACGTATGCAGTGATTCTGGCCGGTGGCGTGGGGGTTCGGCTCGGTGCCGGCATACCAAAGCAATTCGTCGATCTGGGCGGTCGGCCGATCATCGACTACTCGCTGGAAGCCTTTTGTGGGTCGGATCTCATCGACGAAGTCATTGTCGTGATGGCCCCGGAGCATCGTGAAACCGTGGCAGGCCTCGTTGCGGAAAAGGGTTACGGGAAAGTGTCGGCGTTGGTCGATGGAGGCGAGACACGGTTCGATTCCACCGGCGCCGCGTTGGCTCATCTGGCCGGTCACGAAGGCCGCATCCTCGTGCACGACGCCGCCCGGCCGTTCCTGCCGCAGGAGACGATCGCCGGTTGCGTAAAGGCGTTGGAGGATTTCGATGCCGTGGCAACTGTGGTCGATTCGGCGGACACGATCGTGGTGCTCGACGACGCGCACCAGCACATCGAGAGCACCCTCGATCGCAACAGGTTGCGCCGGCTTCAGACACCTCAGGCATTCGGCCTCGACACACTGGCCAAGGCCTTCGACCTGGCCCGTCACGACACGGCGTTCCTGGCGACGGACGACTTCACCCTCGTCCGGCGCTACCTGCCCGACGCGTCGACGACCTTCATCGACGGCAGTGCCCGGACATTCAAGATCACCGAGCCCGAGGACCTGATCATCGCCGAGGCATTCCTCGCCGAGGGAAGGATATGAGTTCCCGCGATCACCGCATCGATGCCGATACGCTCGCGACATGAATGAAACCAGCGGAAACGAACGCTATCGCGCTCTGCGCATCCTGGCCCTCGCCTTGTGCGCTGCCCTGGGGTTCATCGGGGTGGCGTTGTACTTCGCTATGGGGACCACCGAGGATGGCATGGCCAATCCGCCTGTGTGGGTCCCGCTGGCGCAGGTGTTCGGCGCCTTCGTCATTCTCGTTCTGGTCGAGACCGTCGGTTACCGGACGGCCGCTGCCGAAGGCGGCGACACGCAAATCGTGGGCAACTCCTCGGCGATGGCATACCAGTCGGCCATGATCCTGCGCTTCGCGCTGTGCGAGTCGCTGGCAATCGTGTCGATCGCGCTGGCGTTCGTCGTGATCCCGAACACCTTCCTCACCTACGTGTACGGCGGACTGCTCTCACTTGCGTTGATGCTGTTCGCGGTGGTTCCCAACAAGCGCTCGTTGTCGAAGACAGAAGCCTCACTGGAACGCGACGGCCGACCGTCGTACCTCCGGGAAGCGTTCGATCTCGCCGGCTCACTTCGCTGAACATGCGAACGGGCCGCCCGAATATCGTCGTCCGCTAAGGACCGACGGCGCCCTTCGCCCGAAGCTCCGCCCAGTGGGCATCGCGGCGGCCGATCACGTCGGTGCACGCCTTGATGAAGTTGGCGGTTGGGGCACCGGGACTCACGTCGCCGAGGTGGTGCCCGACGAGGTCGGAATAATCCGGCGGAGAGTCGAGGATCTGCGCGACGATCGCGGCGGCGTTGCCGGCATTGGGAGCCGCCAACCGCGGCAGCCGTGCCGAGATGCCGTCGGGCGTGGCCTGGACTTCGGCGCCGACCGGCTCGGTGACCAGGATCGGGCGCCCGGTGGGCAACCAGAAGCTCGTCACCGCGGACACGTCGGTGATGAGGAAGGACGAGCCGGCGATCGCGTCGGAGAGAGTCCCGGTCGTGTCGACCCGTTGTCCGGCGGCCTTGACCTTGGCCCGTATGGCGGCGTCGGCGGCGGCATACGCGGGCGTGACATTGCCGGTGAACGGATGCGGACGGTAGATCAGGTCGAGGTCATCGGAGGCAAGGATGCTGTCGACGAGGGCCGAACCATGCGACACGAGCGAGCTGTAGGCAACCGAGGGCTGTGCGCCTTCCCAAGTGGGCGCATAGAGCACCACCGGGCGCGACGGCGGCCGGGAGTCCTGCTGTATGGCGTCGAGCTGGGGCTGCCCGATCGGCAGGCAACGCGCGTCGGCGTCGTAGAACATGACGCTGCTGCGGACGCGGTCGATGGCGGCCTGCCCGGCCACGAAGTAGAAGTCGTAGGCCTTGAGCTGATTGGACACGAAGACACCCTTGTCGCTGTCGCCGTGGCCGAGGTAGACGTGGGCGAACGAGGTGAAACGCAGGGATTCGAAGTTGATCGGGTCATGGTTGACATACAACGCGAGCTTGATGTCGCTGCTGCCAAGGATCGCGTCGAGCTGACCGTAGTTGGCCAGCGTGATGCAGTCGAGAGTCGTCTCCGCGCCGACGATGCGCGCCGTGCGCGAGTCCCTGAAGACGACGACGACGGGCTGCGTGGCATTGAGGGCTTCGAGGGCGGCATACCAGGGACGCAGCTGGTAGAGGGTGTCCTGCCCTGTGGCGAAATAAACCATCACCGGCTGGCTGAAGGACTGTCCGAGCCGATGCTGGTCAGCCATCTTGTCAGGCATGCCGATCGGCAGGAAGCGTGATCGGCGCAGGCGCGCAATCGCCCACACCCGGAGGCGACGGACGATTCCGGGCTTCGGCTCAGAGCCCATGGTCTTCGAGGGCCTGTCCGGAGGCGAAGAACGGCTGCAACTGGTTGCGGAACATGCTCAGCGCCGAACCGATCGCCATATGCATGTCGAGGTATTTGTAGGTGCCGAGCCGGCCGCCGAACAGGACGTTCTCCTCGGCCGTCGCGAGTTCGCGGTAGGCGAGCAGTCGTTCGCGGTCCTGCGCGGTGTTGATCGGGTAGTAGGGCTCGTCGGTGTGCTCGGCTGCCCGCGAGAACTCGCGCATGATGACGGTCTTGTCGTCGGGGTAGTTGCGCTCGGGATGGAAGTGGCGGAACTCGTGGATGCGCGTGTAGGCGATCTCCTCGTCCGCGTAGTTCATGACCGGAGTGCCCTGAAAGTCGCCGATCGGCAGCACTTCTTCTTCGAAGTCGAGGGTGCGCCAGGACAGGTCGCCGTGCGCGTAGTCGAAGTAGCGGTCGACGGGCCCCGTGTAGACGACCGGGATCTGACCGACGACGGCCGCCTTGTGCCACGGCTGCGACTCGTCGAAGAAATCGGCGTTGAGCGTCACGGTGATGTTGGGGTGGTCGGCCATCTTCTCGAGCCAGGCCGTGTAGCCGTGGGTCGGCAGGCCTTCATACGTGTCGGAGAAGTAGTGGTTGTCGTAGGTGTAGCGGACCGGCAGGCGCGAGATGATCTCGGCGGCGAGCTCACGCGGATCGGTCTGCCACTGCTTGGCCGTGTAGCCCTTGATGAAGGCTTCATAGAGCGGGCGGCCGATGAGCGAGATCGCCTTCTCCTCGAAGTTGCTCGCCTCGCCGGCAGATGTCGCAGCCTGGCCGGCCTGCTCGACGACCCAGGCCTTGGCCTCGGTAGGGGAGTAGGCGGCGCGCTGGAACTGGTTTATCGTGCCGAGGTTGATCGGCATCGGGAAGACTTCGCCCTGGAAGTTCGTATAGACCTTGTGTTGATAGGGCGTGAACGACGTGAACTGGTTGACGTAGTCCCAGACCGCCTGGTTGGACGTGTGGAACAGGTGCGCGCCGTAGCGGTGGACTTCGATGCCCGTCTCGGGCTCGACCTCGCTGTAGGCGTTGCCGCCGATGTGATGACGACGGTCGATGACCTGGACCAACAGGTCGAGCTCATTGGCGCACCGTTCGGCGATGGTGAGTCCAAAAAACCCCGAACCGACAATGACGATATCCGCGTCCACGCAGATCCCTTCCTCGAATGTGCCCAGCGACTGAGTTCAGACTAACGGCAGTGACTTCAGTGCTGTGGCGCCGGAACGTCCTGAGGATCCATCGGCTTCCACGTCTTGTCGGCGAGCAGCTTGCGGCTGTCGCGCAGGCCCTTGACCAGGACCCCGGAGCCCCTCAGCGTGTGGTCGACCGCGACGAGGCGGAAGATCTCCTTCGCGAACGTCAGGAAGGTTCCGATCGCGAAGCCGAAGCGGTTTAGCTTGCCCTGGGACTCGAAGTACTTCGCGACATAGGCGCGGTTGCGCATCACGTGATAGCGCGCCAGCGGGCTGGAGTCGTTGAAATGGCGCACACCGGCGAGGCTGATCTGCTTCTGTTCGCGCTTGCGCTTGAGGACATAGGCGTCGACATAGGCGACGTCGGTGACCTGCGAGGCGAGCCAGGCATACACAGCGTCGTCCCACGAGATGAAGAAGCGCGGATCGGGGAGACCGATCTGGCGTACGACGTCGGCGTGGATCATCATGCCTTCGAAGGTGCCGGAGTTGGTGATCGCGAAGCCCTCCTTGTTGAAGGTCTTGCGGGTGTAGGGGAGCGGTACACCGAGGAAGTTGTTGAACCTCGCCTGCCAGTAGAACGGTGAACCGTCGTAGTCGTAGCGGCGGCCGTGCAGGCAGGTGAACTTCGCCATCCACGGCGCGAACTTCTCGAGGGCGTCGGGAAGGATCTCGACGTCGTCATCCATGAGCCAGACCCAGTCGGCGCCGTTTTCGAGAGCGACCTTGGTGCCTTCGGAGAAGCCGCCCGCGCCGCCGGTGTTGGTCTCCAGGCGGTGGTTGATGAGCACACCGGGCGGGAAGTTCGGGATCGCGGCGGCGATGACGTCCTGCGTGTCGTCAGTGCTCGCATTGTCGACGACGATGATGCGCCAGGCCGGCGTGTTCATCGTCGCGGCACTGGCCAGAA
Organism: Actinomycetota bacterium; assembly: GCA_030856025.1. Classification (GTDB taxonomy): domain Bacteria; phylum Actinomycetota; class Actinomycetes; order Propionibacteriales; family Nocardioidaceae; genus JACMOZ01. Next base: position 35,710 of record JALYQD010000069.1, on the reverse strand, counting down.
GCTCCTTGAGAAAGGTGGATCTGTTGAATGTCACGATCGCGATGGCAATGTTGTCAGGTACCGAATTCACCTCACCACCCTAACGGTGGGTCGTCCGCGTGACCTAAACGGGAAGCGCCGCATTCGCCGCCATTCCAAGGTCCCGACGGAGGTCGAATGTTTTGGTGGCCCTGACAACCGGTTCCCTCAGGATCCGTCCCGACGCTGGGGTACGGTCGGTTGGTGCCTCGAAGGTCCTGGTTGACGCTGCCTGCCGTCATTGCGCACCCGGTCCGACTGCTGCCGCTGGCCTTCCTCCTCCTCATCGCGATCGGCACCGGTCTGCTCATGTTGCCGTTCGCCCATTCCGGCGAGGGCCGGGGCGACTTCATGCCGGCATTGTTCACGTCCGTGTCAGCCGCCACGGTCACCGGCCTCGCGACGGTTGACACCGCCACCTATTGGACTCCCGCCGGGCAGGGAATCATGTTGGCGCTGGTCCAGATCGGCGGCCTCGGCATCATGACCCTGGCGACGATGCTCGGGTTGCTTGTCGGCGGCCGGCTCGGTCTGCGCACCCGGCTGATCGCCCAGGCCGAGATGCACGTGATCAGCCTCGGCGAGGTGCGCCCGCTGTTGCGCCGTGTCGCCGTCACGATGCTCTTCTTCGAGGGCGTCATCGCGGTCATCCTGACCATACGGTTCCGGATTCTCTACTTCGACGACTTGCCGACCGCCATCTGGCACGGACTCTTCCATTCGGTCATGGCGTTCAACAACGCCGGATTCGCGCTCAACAGCGACAGCCTGGTGGCGTATGCGGGCGACGCCTGGCTGATCTTCCCGATCTGCATCGCGGTGTTTGTCGGCGCCATTGGTTTCCCGGTACTCGCTGAGCTCTTCAAGGAGTGGAGGACGCCCGACCGGTGGACCATCCATACCCGGCTGACAGTGTGGGGCTCGATCGCCTTGCTCGTGGTCGGCTCGATCGCGTTCATGGTCGCCGAATGGAACAACCCCGGCACGCTCGGGCCGATGAACTTGTGGCACAAGGTCGTGACGGGCATCGAGGGCGGCATCATGCCGCGTTCGGGCGGCTTCAACAGCGTCGACTACGCCGATGTGCGGGATGAGACGCTGGGCATCGGGACGATCATGATGTTCATCGGCGGCGGCAGTGCCAGCACGGCCGGCGGCATCAAGATCACGACGTTCCTGCTGCTCGCCTATGTCATCTTCGCCGAGCTGCGCGGCGACCCCGAAGTGATGGTCGGCAAGCGTTCCGTGAGCAGCGCCACGATCCGGACGGCCCTCACGATCGCCCTCCTCGCGGTCATGCTGGTCGCCACCACGACCATGCTGATCCTGACGATGACCGATTTCTCGACCGAGGACGTCCTGTTCGAGTGCGCTTCGGCATTCGGAACTGTCGGACTGAGCACCGGCCTCACCCCGAAGTTGCCCTACAACGCACAGGGCGTTCTGATGGTCTTGATGTTCATCGGCAGAGTGGGCACGATAACCGCAGCGTCCGCGCTGACCATGCGCAGGCGCGCTCCGCGCTATCACCTGCCCGAAGAAAGGCCGATCATTGGCTAAGACCGCCAACGCCAACGCCGCCGACGCCCCCGTCCTGGTGATCGGCCTGGGCCGCTTCGGCGCCTCGGTCGCGAAGTCACTCGTACGGCTGGGGCACGAAGTGCTCGCCGTCGACGAAAACGCCGAGATCGTGCAGCGCTTCGCCAGCGATTTCACCCACATCGTGGCCGCAGACACGACCGACACCGAGGCCCTCCGGCAGATCGGCGCCGAGCAGTTCAATCGCGCCGTCGTCGGCATCGGCACCGATATCGAGGCCAGCGTCCTCACCGTGCTGAGTCTCGTCGAGCTCGGCGTCGCCGAAGTATGGGCGAAAGCGATCAACGCCAAGCACGCCAGGATCCTCGAAAGGGTGGGGGCCACCCACGTCGTGCGGCCCGAGTCGGCGATGGGCGAACGCGTGGCACACACGGTGACCGGCGCGATGATCGACTACATCGAATTCGATGACGGCTTCGCGATCGCCCGCACCCGCGCGCCGAAAGGAGTGTGCGGCAAGACGCTGCTCGAATCGGGCTTGCGCGCCAAGTACGGCGTCACGGTCGTCGGCGTCAAGAGACGTGGTGAGGACTTCACGTATGCGCGTCCCGAAACATTCGTCGATGACAGCTTCGAGCTCATCGTGTCCGGCCCGACCGCCAAGGTCGAGGCGTTCTGCGCACTGACGCACGGCTGACCCGATCAGTCGGTCTGGCGCTGAACCTCGTCGACAAGCCTGCGCCACGGGCCCTGAAGTCTGCTTTCGGGCACCACGGCTACGTGCTCGGCCGCATGGAAGTCGTAGACGTATGCATCCGGGTGGACGTCGCCGCCGGCGTCTTCCCAGGGGCAAGCCTCGATCAGGGGGCGCCAGCGCTCGGCGTCGTCGGGGCCGGTCACCTCGATCGCCCACTCGCGGCGCAGTCCGGCCAGCCCTCCGGTGCGGCGGATCCGGATGACGTAGGGGGGCTCTCCGACAGTTGGAACACCTGCCTGAGCTTCGTCGCCACCGTCCATCGGGAACCTCCTGTCCGACCGCGGCGAGGAGCCTCCCGTTTGCGGGTTTCGCTAGCCGTCAGTGCCAGTGTTGCCGATCGGAAGCCCGACCGTCGACCAAGCGTCCAGCACTGCCTTGTGTTCGGCGGAGCCGTCGCCGAAGCGGTCCGTGGCTGTCATGGCGGTCGCCGCGGCAAAATCGGCGAATGTCGCGGTGCTTGCGAGTCCGCCGATGAGGGTTTGGTACCAGATCTCGCCCGCGCTGTCCCAGGCGTTGCCGCCCAGGGCGCTGGCGGTGAGGTAAAACGCTCTGTTGGGGATGCCCGAGTTGAGGTGGACCCCGCCGTTGTCATCGGTCGTCTCGACGTAGTCGTCCATATGGCCAGGTTGCGGGTCCTTGCCGAGGACATCGTCGTCGTAGGCCGTGCCGGGCTCTTTCATGGAGCGGAGCGCACTGCCCTCGACCTGATCGGTGAAGAGTCCCTCGCCGATGAGCCAGCTCGCCTGGTCAGCGCTCTGCTGTCGCGCGTGCTGCTCGACGAGGGCTCCGAACACGTCGGAGACGGACTCGTTGAGCGCCCCTGACTGCCCTTGGTACGCCAGGTTGGCCGAATACTGGGTGACGCCGTGCGCGAGTTCGTGCCCGATGACGGACAAAGAAGCCGTGAAGCGGCCGAACACGAGGCCGTCGCCGTCGCCGAACACCATCTGGCCGCCGTCCCAGAAGGCGTTGTCGTATTTGCTCCCGTAGTGGACCGAGGCGAGCAGCGGCAATCCGGCGCCGTCGATCGACGCCCTGCCGAACGCCTCGGCGAAGAGGGCGTAGGTGGCGCCGAGTCCGTCGTAGGCCTCGTCGGCGGCCTGGTCACCGGTCGGGATGTCACCCTCCCGCCTGACCACGGTGCCGGGCAGGCTCTCGGTGTGGTCCGCGTCGCTCACGATGCGATCGGGGCCAGTGGGCTCGGTGGCCGTCGGGATCTGCGTCGGCAGCGCAGTCGGTCCGGTGGGGTGATTGGGGAACTCCGAGTCGAGGGCTCTCCGGGCGGCCTCTGCCGCCTCCCGCAGGTCTTCGCGATCGAGGTTGGCCAGATGGGTCAATAGGTATGGGGGAACGATTCCGTGGCGCATGCCCCCACCGTAAATGGTGCGACTGACAGGCGCTTCTGGCCGTCAGCGTCGACGACCGCGACGTTGTTGCCCAGGCCCGACACGTCGATCGAGCAGGCCGGTCCGCCGATCGTGCGAACCCACGGGCGCCGTCAGGCACGTCAGCCGTCGGGCGAGGAGCGCTGCTCCGGTAATATCACCGCAGTGACCACGCCCGAATCTGCGACCCCGTCCTCCCGCGACACCGGGTTCCGCTACACCAGTGACCTCGCCGCCAAAATCGAAACGCGCTGGCAGGACCGTTGGGACGCCGAAGGCACCTTCGAGGCGCCAAACCCGGTCGGCGACCTCGCAGGACCCCAGCCGCTGGACGCCGGCTCGGGCGACAAGTTCTTCATCATGGACATGTTCCCGTACCCCTCGGGTGCGGGCCTGCACGTCGGCCACCCGCTCGGTTACATCGCCACCGACGTCATCGGCCGTTATCACCGCATGATCGGCGACAACGTCCTCCATACCCTCGGTTATGACGCTTTCGGCCTGCCCGCCGAGATCCATGCAGTCCAGACCGGTGAGCACCCCCGCAAGAACACGATCGCCAACATCGCCAACATGCGCCGGCAGCTGCGCCGCCTCGGCCTGGCACATGACCAGAGGCGTTCGTTCACGACCATCGACTCCGATTTCGTGCGCTGGACCCAGTGGATCTTTCTGCAGATCTTCAATTCCTGGTATGACGAGACGCAGGACAAGGCCCGGCCGATCAGCGAGCTGATAGCCGAGTACGAAAGCGGCACACGCGCGGCGCCCGACGGCTCCTCCTGGGCCACGCTCGCGCCGACCGAGCGCAACGTCATCCTCGACTCGCGTCGCCTCGCCTATGTCAGCGACGCACCGGTCAACTGGTGCCCCGGGCTCGGCACCGTCCTCGCCAACGAGGAGGTCACCGCCGAAGGCCTCAGCGAACGCGGCAACTTCCCGGTGTTCAAGCGCAGCCTGCGCCAATGGAACATGCGGATCACCGCCTACTCCGACCGCCTGATCGACGACCTCGATCGCGTCGACTGGCCCGAAGCCGTGCGCCACATGCAGCGCAACTGGATCGGCCGCTCGATCGGTGCCGAGGTCAGCTTCGCGGTGGACGGCGGCACTTCCGTGATCGACGTGTTCACGACCCGGCCGGACACCCTTTTCGGCGCCACGTATGTCGTCCTCGCGCCCGAGCACGAACTCGTCGAGTCCATCACCGCCGACGCCTGGCCCGAAGGCACGAAACCGTCGTGGACCGGCGGCGCCGAGAGTCCGAAGGACGCGATCACCGCCTATCGTGCGGCGGCAGCGGCCAAGACCGATCTCGAGCGCCAGGCCGGGCTCGACGGTGCCGGGAAGGAGAAGACCGGCGTCTTCACCGGTTCCTACGCGATCAACCCGGTCAACGGTGCGGCGGTGCCGGTCTTCATCGCCGACTACGTCCTCACCGGTTATGGCACCGGCGCGATCATGGCCGTCCCCGGCCAGGATGCCCGCGACTGGGAGTTCGCCGAGCAGTTCGAGCTCCCGATCGTCCGCACCGTCCAGCCGCCCGAAGGGTTCGACGGCTGTCCCTTCACCGGCGAAGGGCCGGCGATCAACTCGGCCAACACTGAGCTGTTCCAGGATGGGATCAGCCTCGACGGCCTCGACGTCACCACAGCCAAGGCCAACATCATCGCGTGGCTCGAAGCCAGGGGCAGCGGCCGCGGCACCACGACATACCGTCTCCGTGACTGGCTGTTCAGCCGCCAGCGCTACTGGGGCGAACCGTTCCCGATCGTCTACGACGAGCACAACCAGCCGATCGCCCTGCCCGACTCGATGCTCCCGGTCGACCTGCCGGAGGTGCCGGACTACTCGCCGCGCACGTTCGAGCCGGGCGATGTCACGAGCGAGCCCGAGCCGCCGCTGGCCCGCAATCCCGATTGGGTCAACGTCGAGCTCGACCTCGGCGACGGTCCGCGTATGTACCGCCGCGAGACCAACACGATGCCCAACTGGGCCGGTTCCTCGTGGTACGAGCTGCGCTACACCGACCCGACCAACAGCGACAGGATCACCGACCCCGAGAACGAGCGCTATTGGCTCGGGCCGCGCAAACCCGGCGACCCCGGCGGAGTCGACCTCTACGTCGGCGGCGTGGAGCATGCCGTCCTGCACTTGCTGTATGCCCGTTTCTGGCACAAGGTGCTCTTCGACCTCGGCCACATCTCGAGCGAAGAACCGTTCTACAAGCTGATCAACCAGGGCTACATCCAGGCCTTCGCCTACACCGACGACCGCGGCCTGTATGTCGACGCCGAGAAGGTCGAGGAGCACCTCGACGGCGCGGGCCAGGCGACATACACCTTCGAGGGCAAGCCGGTCGACCGCGAATACGGCAAGATGGGCAAGAGCCTCAAAAACGTCGTCACGCCCGACGAGATGTATGGCGCCTACGGTGCCGACACGTTCCGGGTCTACGAGATGTCGATGGGCCCGCTCGAAGCCTCCCGACCGTGGGAGACGCGCGCCGTGGTCGGCTCGCAGCGCTTCCTGCAGCGCGTGTGGAGGCTCGTCGTCGACGAGGAGACCGGCGAGACGCAGATCACCGACGACCAGCTCGACAAGGCGACTCTGCACATCCTGCACAAGACGATCGACGGGGTCCATGCCGATTTCGAGGGCATGCGGTTCAACACGGCGGTCGCCAAGCTCATCGAGCTGACCAACCACCTGACCCGCACAGGCATCCGCGCCCGCGCCGCCCTGGAACCACTCGTCCTGATGCTCGCGCCCCTCGCGCCGCACATCTCCGAGGAGTTGTGGGCCCGACTCGACCACGACCAGTCGCTGACCTTCCATCCCTTCCCGGTCGCCGATCCGGAGCTTCTGGTTGACGAGACCGTGACGTGTGTCGTCCAGGTGCAGGGCAAGGTCCGCGGCAAGCTCGAGGTCCCCGCCGAAATCGGCGACGACGAGCTGACCGCTCTCGCGCTGGCCGAGAGCAACGTCGTACGGTTCATCGCCGGCCGCGAAGTCCGCAAGGTCATCGTCCGGGCGCCCAAGCTCGTCAACATCGTGATCTGAGCCTGCGTCTCGAAACGTGTTCGCAATCGAAGACCGATAGCCTTACCCCATGCCTGTTGCCCTTGTGACCGACTCGACCGCCTCGCTGTCCGCGGAGTCTGCCAGAGAGGCGCAGATCGACATCGTCGCCCTGCAGGTCGTGATCGGCGCAGACGTGTTCACCGAGGGACGGGACGTCACGCCCGAGATGGTCTCGACGGCGTTGGCCAACTATGTCCCGGTCAGCACCTCGCGTCCGACCCCCGAACACTTCAGTGCCGCGTATGAACGCGCCGCCGAGGCCGGTGCCACCGAGATCGTGTCGGTCCACCTGAGCTCCAAGATGTCGGGAACCTTCGATTCGGCTCTTATGGCGTCGAAGTCGGCCCCCGTGCCGGTGACCTGCGTCGACAGCACCCAGGTCGGCGTTGCGACCGGTTTCGCGACGTTGCGGGCGGCCGCCATACGTGACGAGGACGGCGATGCGATGGCCGTCGCCGAAGCCGCCCGCCGGGCCGGGGAGAACTCGTTCACGCTGTTCTATGTCGATACCCTCGAGTACCTCAAGCGCGGCGGACGAGTCGGCGCGGCCGCCGCCCTGATCGGTTCCGCTCTCGCGGTCAAACCGCTGTTGACGGTCGAGGAGGGGCTCATCCGCCCGCTCGAGAAGGTCCGCACCGCCGCCAAAGCCCTGGCCAGACTGGAAGCCCTCGCGGTCGAGCGGTCCGCCGCCTTCGACGACGGCTTCGACGTCGGGGTGCAGCACCTGGCCAACCCGGCCGTGGCGCAGTCGGTGGCCGACAGGTTGGCGGGTTCGCTCGGCAAGGACACGATCGCGGTTCGTGAAGTCGGCGCTTCGATCGGCGCTCATGTCGGGCCGGGCATGGTCTCGGTGACCCTCACGCCGCGCTGACGACCTTTCCACCGGCGGGCTTTTCCACCGGCGGGATGGGGCGGCAGCTTGTCCACACAGCGTGTCATCGACCTCATATCGAAGGGCTTCTCTGTCTAGTTTCGGGGAGTGAGGATCGATGAGGAGACCCGTGCCGACGTCGCCCGGCGGCGACTGGCCCAGCTGACGGCGGCGTTCGAGGGCCGTGCCATCGAACCGGCCGACCCACCGGCACTCCCCAAGCGCAAGCTTGAGTCCCAACACGTCAAGGTCCTCGCGACGATCCTGACCGCCGCGGCCGTCTTCACCGTCTGGTGGTTGTTGTCGGCCAGGCCACAGGCAACGACCGATGCCAAGCCGTTGGCCCTGAGCACGTCGTCGCCCGCAACGACCAGCCCTCCGGAACTCGTGATCGACGTCGAGGGCAAGGTCAACCGACCCGGCATCGTCACACTCCCCAAGGGTTCACGTGTCGTCGATGCGATCAAGGCGGCCGGGGGAGTGAAGGGCAAGGCCGACACGTCGTCGCTCAACATGGCGCGCAAGATCGACGACGGCGAGCAGATCCTCGTCGGCGTCGCACCGGTCGCCGGAGCCGCGCCTGTGGCCGGAGCACCCGGGGCGAAGGTCAATCTCAACAACGCGACGATGGATCAGCTCGACGAGCTTCCCGGCGTCGGCCCGGTGACCGCGAAGTCGATCCTCGACTGGCGCACCAAGAACGGCAGCTTCACCAAGGTCGAAGACCTCCTCGACGTGAAGGGGATCGGTCAGGCGACTCTCGATGAGCTTCGCGACCTCGTCACGGTGTGATGCACGACCTGCGTATGGCACTTCCGGCGCTCAGCGCCTGGGCGATGGCGGCCGTCGCGGTCTCGGCAAGCGCCACGGTCTCGTGCGGCCTCGCGCTCGTCGGCGTGGGTCTGGCCGGGCTGGCAACCGTGCCCGCACGCAGGCCGCTCTTCACCGTTGCCCTGATCTCGGCCGTGGCCGTCGCGGGAGTCTGCGCGATTGCCGCGTGGCGACTGACGACGATCGCGCATTCTCCGGTCCATGCACTGGCCGCCGAAGGCCAGCTCGCGACGATCGACGCCGTCGTGCGCAGCGATGCTCATACCTTCAGCGCGCATGGAAGCCGACAGGTCGTCGTCGACGTGACCGTGCGCCGCGTCGAGACACGCGAAGAATCCTTCACCGACCAGGCGCCGGTCACGGTTTTTGCCGACGCTGCGGCGGCAAAACTGCAGGTCGGCGAACGCCTCACGATGATCGGCCGGCTCTCGCCGTCGGACTCGAGCGACACCGCCGCGGAGTTCAAGGCGCTCAAGACCGGGCCGGCCCATCAGGAAGCGTGGTGGTGGGCGGCCTCGTCGCGTATGCGGGCCGCGGTGACCGAATCGGTCAGCCGGACGGGCGAGGAACCGAGCGCTCTCATCCCGGCACTCGTCCACGGCGACGACAGCAGACTGAGCCAGTCTGTCCAGGACGACTTCCGTCGCAGCGGCTTGACCCACTTGCTTGCCGTTTCGGGGACCAATCTCACGATCGTGCTGGTCACGCTCCTGTTGATGGGACGAGTGGTCGGCATACGACGACGCGGCCAGTGGGTCCTGGGCGTGATCGCTGTCGCCGGCTTCGTGGTCCTGGCCCGACCCGACCCGAGCGTGTTGCGGGCGGCGGCCATGGGGAGCGTCGGCCTCGCCGCCCTGGGCTATGGGAGTCGCGGCGGCGTGCGTGCCTTGTCCTGGGCGGTCATCGTCTTGATGCTGATCGATCCGTGGCTGTCGAAATCGGTCGGATTCATCCTCTCGGTGTGCGCGACCGCGGGGATCCTGCTGATCGCTCCACGGTTCGCTGCCTCGCTCGGTCGGCACATGCCGGAGTGGTGCGCCATCGCCATCGCGGTGCCGATCGCCGCACAACTTGCCTGCACACCGGTCATTGCCGCGATCTCCGGCCAGGTCTCGATCGTCGCGGTCCTCGCCAACATCGCGGCCGGCCCTGTCGTGGCGCCTGCCACGGTCACCGGTCTGATCGGCGGCGCCGTGGCCCTGGTCTCGGCGCCTGTCGGTCATCTCATCGGCGTAGTCGCCGGGCTGTGTGCCCGGTGGATCCTGTTCGTCGGCCATTGGTGCGCTTCGTTGCCGGGCGCATCGACCGAATGGAGCGGTTCGCTGTGGCTGCTCGGTGGCCTCAGTGTGGCGGGCGGCTTCGCATTCCTCTGGATCGGCACGCGGCCCGCCCTCGTATGGGGTCTGGGCCTCGGCCTGGCGCTCTGCATGTGGAGACCACCCACACCGGGATGGCCACCGGAGGGCTGGGTCATGGTGGCGTGCGATGTCGGGCAAGGCGATGCGACCGTCCTGAATACCGGTGGCGGATCGGCGGTCGTCGTCGACGCGGGCCCCGAACCGGCATCGGTCGACGGCTGCCTGCGCCGGCTGCGCATCGATCACGTGCGCCTGATGGTCTTCACCCACGGGCACGCCGATCACATCGGCGGGTGGGACGGAGTCACCCGGCAGCGGCGCGTCGACCAGATCCTGGTCGGTCCGACCGGCGGTCCCGGTGGGAAGGGAATTCCCCGACACGAGGCGGTGCTGGGGGAGACGTTCACCGTCGGCACCATCGCGTTCCAGGTCCTCGGCCCGATGGCCACGCCGGCATTCAGCGCCGACGGCCAGGGTGGCTCCGGGGCCAACAACGCGAGCGTCGTCCTCACCGCGACCGCGCGGGGAGTGCGCATCATGCTTGCCGGCGACATCGAGCCCGAGGCCCAGGAGACGACCCTCCGCAACTTCCCCGAAATGGGCGCCGACGTGCTGAAATTCTCGCATCATGGCAGCGCGCGCCAGTCCGAGGAGTTCATTGCGTCCCTTCAAGCACGGGTCGCGACGATCAGTGTCGGCAAGGGGAACGACTACGGCCACCCGGCGCCGGCGGCACTCGATCTGCTGCGCCGTCTGGACATTGCCGCCTACCGCACCGACCGTCAGGGTGACATCGCGATCGTCGTGCGCGAGCGGCGAATTTCTGTCCTGACCCGGTGACTATGCTGGCTCCGTGGCTTCCGTATTCGGCAAGATTCTGCTCATCACCGGCAACGCCGAATACCTGTCCGAGCGCACCCGCAAGCGGGCAGTTCAGGCGATCACAACCGAGCAGCCCGAGTGTGAGGTCGCCGACGTCGTCGGCTCGGCCCTGGCTCAGGGCGAGCTGGCCGCCCTCACCAGTCCGTCGCTCTTCTGCTCGGCCAGCGCTGTGGTCATCTCTGACATCCAGGACCTCGGCGACGCGCAGCAGGACGAGCTGATCGCCTATGCGAAGCAGACCTCCAATGACGTCGCCGCGGTCCTGATCCATTCAGGTGGCAACAAGGGCAAGGGCCTCCTCGACAAGCTGCGCAAGTGCCCTTCGGTTGCCGAGGTCAAGGGCGAAGCGCCCAAGTACGAACGCGATTTTGCCAACTGGGTCCGGCAGGAAGTCCGGGACCTGGGCGCGACGATCGACGACAACGCCGCGCTCCTCCTTGTCAACGCCGTCGGCCACGATCTTCGTGCGCTCGCGGGCGCGGCCGATCAGCTGGTCAACGCGATCGAGCGGGGGACACCGGTGTCCACCGAGATCGTGCGTCAATATTTCGGCGGCCGAGCGGAGGTCCGCGGCTTCGAGATCGCCGATGCGGCGATCGCCGGCCGCATCTCGGTGGCCCTCGAGCAGCTCCGCTGGGCCGAGGCCAACAAGGTCGCCGCCGTGCTCGTCACCAGTGCCTTCGCCTCCGGCATCCGTTCACTGGCCAAGCTGGCGAGCGCTCCGGCCGGGTTGCGCGACGCCGATCTGGCGGCTCGCATCGGGGCGCCGCCGTTCAAGATCAAGTCGCTACGCGCGCAGTTGCGCGACTGGGACCAGGCCGGCCTCGCCAAGGCGCTGACAGCGGTCGCCCGGGCCGATGTCGAGGTCAAGGGCGGCGGAGCCGACCCGGCATACGCGCTCGAACGTATGGTGTTGCAGGTCGCGGCCGCACGCTCGGCCCGCTGACGCACCAAGATTTGGCCGCCAAAGCACCTCGAAATCCCCGATCGACCCGATTTCACGTGCAGAATCGGCCAAATCTCGGGGCCGAGCAGGGTCCGGGGATGGGGACGCAAAAAACAGGGCACCCCGGGGGGCGCCCTGTTTCAGAAGTGGGTGTCGCTTAGAGCGAAGCAGCCTTCTTGGCGATGGCCGACTTGCGGTTCGCCGCCTGGTTCTTGTGGATGACCTTCTTCGATGCGGCCTTGTCGAGCTTCTTGGTTGCTTCGGCAGCCAGGGCCTTGGCCTCGTCGGACTTGCCGGCGTCGATCGCTTCGTTGAAACGACGAACCGAAGTCTTCAGCGCTGAACGCACGGACTTGTTGCGCTCTTTGGCAAGATCGTTCTGCCGGTTGCGCTTGATCTGCGACTTGATATTTGCCACGAGGCAAGCCTGTTCTTTCGAAAGTATGTGGATGGTGATCACGGGCCAAGGCACGCGATCGCTCACTTTACCAGTGCAATGCCCGCAGCCTCAAATCGGTGAATGGGCATGCCGCGTGGAAGAATGGGGGAACCATGAGTAACAGCCCCAGCGCAGCACCCCAGCCCGGGGCAACGGATCCCGCCATCATCCGCAACTTCTGCATCATCGCGCACATCGACCACGGCAAATCGACCCTCGCCGACCGCATGCTGCAGGTCACCGGCGTCGTCGACGGTCGTGACATGCGCGCCCAGTATCTCGACCGGATGGACATCGAGCGCGAGCGCGGCATCACGATCAAGAGCCAGGCCGTGCGGATGCCGTTCACCAAGTCCGGCGGCGAAGACGAAGGCAAGAAGTTCGTCCTCAACATGATCGACACACCCGGCCACGTCGACTTCACGTATGAAGTCAGCCGCAGCCTGGAAGCGTGTGAAGGAGCCGTCCTCCTCGTCGATGCTGCCCAGGGCATCGAGGCGCAGACCCTTGCCAACCTCTACCTCGCGATCGACGCAGATCTCGACATCATCCCGGTGCTCAACAAGATCGATCTGCCCGGCGCACAGCCGGAGAAGTATGCGGCCGAGATCGCCCACATCATCGGCGGTGACCCCGACGAGGTCCTGCGCGTCTCGGCCAAGACAGGTCAAGGCGTGGAGGAGTTGCTCAACAAGATCGTCGAAGAGATCCCGCCGCCGAAGGGTGATCCCGATGCGCCGCCGCGCGCCCTCATCTTCGACTCCGTCTACGACACCTATCGCGGCGTCGTGACCTACGTACGCGTCTTCGACGGCAAGCTTTCGCACCGCGACAAGATCAAGATGATGTCGACCGGCGCGGTCCACGAAATGCTCGAGGTCGGTGTGATCTCACCCGACCCGGTCAAGTCCAGCGACCTCGGCGTGGGCGAAGTCGGCTACCTCATCACCGGTGTAAAGGAAGTCCGCCAGTCCCGCGTCGGCGACACCGTGACCTCGGCCATCCGCGGCGCCACCGAGGCACTGGGCGGCTACCGCCACCCCAATCCCATGGTTTTCGCCGGTCTCTACCCGATGGACGGCGACGACTTCGGCACGCTCCGGGACGCCCTCGAGAAGCTTCAGCTCAATGACGCCGCGCTCACGTATGAGCCGGAGTCCTCCGGCGCTCTCGGCTTCGGTTTCCGCATCGGATTCCTCGGCCTCCTGCACCTCGAGATCGTACGCGAGCGGCTCGAACGCGAATTCAACCTCGAGCTGATCTCGACCGCCCCCAACGTGGTCTACCGGGTCGAAATGGAAGACAAGACCGAGCACATCGTCACCAACCCGAGCGAATACCCGACAGGCAAGATCGCCAAGGTGTTTGAGCCGGTCGTTCGGGCCACGGTGCTCAGCCCGTCCGAATACATTGGCGCGATCATGGAGCTCTGCCAGGCGCGCCGCGGCGTACTCATCGGCATGGACTACCTCTCCGAGGACCGGGTCGAGATCCGTTACACCTTGCCCATGGGCGAGATCATGTTCGACTTCTTCGACGCACTGAAGAGCCGCACCAAGGGCTATGCCTCACTCGACTACGAGCCGACGGGGGAGCAGGCCTCCGATCTCGTCAAGGTCGACGTGATGCTCCAGGGTGAGATCGTCGATGCGTTCAGTGCGATCGTCCACCGCGACAACTCCTACTCCTATGGCGTCTCGCTCGCCTCCAAGCTCAAGGAGCTCATCCCGCGCCAGCAGTTCGAGGTCCCGATCCAGGCCGCGATCGGCGCCCGGGTGATCGCCCGCGAGAACATCCGCGCGATCCGCAAGGACGTACTCGCCAAGTGCTACGGCGGCGACATCTCCCGCAAGCGCAAGCTGCTCGAGAAGCAGAAGGAAGGCAAGAAGCGGATGAAGATGGTGGGCCGCGTCGAAGTACCGCAGGAAGCCTTCATCGCCGCTTTGTCGACCGGGGACCCGGACAAGAAGTAGGTATGGGAGACGGCGCCCGGCGGCGAGTCGTCGCCGCGCACCCGGCGAACCTCGGGTTTGAGATCCGCTCAATCCGAATGCGGGTTCTGGCGGTGTCCTTGTTGATCGTCGCCGTCACGCTCGTGACGGCAGGATTCACCACGTCGTGGTACCTCCGTGATGTCCGCGGGCAGGATCGGCTCAACGAGATGGTCGACTCACAGCCGAGAGTCGTAGCGACCATCGAAACGGTCCGTGAGACGACCGACGACGAGCTTGGCGAGATGACTGCGGTCGTCGAGATCGACGGACGATCCGTCGGGATCAACAATCGTTCGGCGTTTTCCTGGAGCGAGGTGCTCGGCGAGATTTCCTCCGCCTTTCCGTACGAGCGTGGCGACGAGGTGACGATCGTTCTCGACGCGAACAACCCTGATCGTGCCTGGGACGTGCGCGATCGACGCGATCTCTCACCCTGGTCTCACATCACGTTCATCTTGTTCATCTGGGGATTCGTCACCGGCATGTGGAAACTCTTCCTCTGGCGCAATGACTGGACGATCCCATTCAAAGTTCGGGCGGTTCCACACTTCTTGTGGCGCCCACAAACGGCGACCGTTCGAGTCGTTGAGCTCCGGCCCGGGAAGTGGTGGGATGACCTCACCGTCTCGACATCCGGCGCCACCCTTGTCGTAGAGCTCGACGGCAGGTTCCATGTGTGGGACGTCCACACTTATGGATCAGTCGATATCGAGGAGGGGCTGGAGTTCACGGTATGGGGCCGACCACGGTCGGGAGGCTGGGTGGTCGGGCTGACCAAACCGCATACAATTTATCCACGCTCGAGGCTCGACTGAGTCCGAACGGTGCAGGAGCGGTCGGCAGCGACGTCATAACGTGTGAACTGCGCAAACTCGGCCACAAACTCGGCCATAGTGACCCACGTTCGCCTTAGGCTGGGCTATGGTGATCCGCACCACAACCCCACCAAACCGACGAGGGACCAATGACGTATACGCCGACAGCCGAACAAATCGCTGTGGTTGACAATCGCGCGAAGAGCCTGGGACACATGTTCTTCGATCGCGTCAAGGAATCGGGTAACCGTGAGGCCTATCGCTACCCGGACGAAAACGAAGTCTGGCAGTCGCTGACCTGGGCTCAAACCGGCGAACGGGTGACCAACATCGCCGCGGGCCTCATCTCGCTGGGCATCAAGCCCGAAGAGCGTGTCGCCATCGCGGCGGGCACGCGCATCGAATGGATCCTGGCCGACCTCGCGATCGTCGCCGCCGGTGCGGCCACGACGACTGTCTACCCCACCACGATGGCCGACGACGTCGCCTACATCCTCGCCGACTCCGACAGCCGAATCGTGTTCGCCGAGGACGACGACCAGGTCGCCAAGCTGCGCGAAAAGCACGCCGAGCTCCCCTCGGTCATGAAGGTGATCGTCATAGACGGCACCACAGACGGCGACTGGGTCATGAGCTTCGACGAGGTCGAGGAGCTCGGCAAGGCCTACCTCGCCGACAACCCCACTGCCGTCGAAGACCGTGTCGAAGCCCTCAAGCCGAGCGATCTGGCGACACTCATCTACACCTCGGGCACCACCGGCCGCCCCAAGGGCGTACGCCTCCTGCATGACGGCTGGACCTATGAAGGCGCCTCGATTGCCGCCGGCGGATTCCTGACCCAGGACGACCTGCAGTTCCTGTGGCTGCCGATGGCCCATTCATTCGGCAAGGTGCTCCTCACGACGCAGTTGGAGATCGGCTACCCGACCGCGATCGACGGCCGCGTCCCCAAGATCGTCGACAACCTCGCGATCGTGAAGCCCACGTTCATGGGCGCCGCGCCCCGGATCTTCGAGAAGGCCTACGGACGCATCGTCGGCATGACCGAAGCCGAAGGCGGCGCCAAACTCAAGATCTTCAAGTGGGCCGAAGGCGTCGGCCTCGAGCACTCGCGTGCTGTCCGCGCCGGCAAGACGGTCTCGCCGGTGCTCAAGGCGAAGTACGCCGTCGCCGACAAGCTCGTGTTCTCCAAAGTGCGCGAACGCTTCGGCGGCCGGGTCCGGTTCTTCATCTCCGGCGCCGCGGCGCTCTCGCCCGACATCGCCGAGTGGTTCCATGCCGCGGGCATCCTGATCCTCGAGGGCTATGGACTGACCGAGACGTCGGCCGGTGCCTTCGTCAACCACCCGACCGACTTCAAGCTCGGCTCGGTCGGACTGCCGTTCCCGACGAGCGAGGTCAAGATCGCCGCCGACGGCGAAGTCCTCATCAAGGGCCCGCACATCATGCAGGGTTATCACAACCTGGACAGCGAGAGCGCTTCGTCCAAGACGGCCGACGGCTGGTTGCATACGGGCGACGAGGGCCGGATTGACAGCGACGGGTTCCTCTACATCACCGGTCGCAAGAAGGAACTCTTCAAGACCTCGGGCGGCAAATACGTCGCGCCCCCGCACATCGAGGGCATCTTCAAGGGCGTCAGCGCGATCACCAGCCAGATCCTGGTGCACGGCAACGAGCGCAACTTCTGCTCGGCGCTGATCACGCTCGACCCCGACGCGGTCGCCGAATGGGCGAGTGCCAACGGGATGGCAGGCAAGTCCTACGCCGAGGTCGTGGCTTCTCCGGAGATCAATGCCCTCATCCAGGGCCAGATCGACGAGCTCAACTCCAAGATCAACAAGTGGGAGACGATCAAGAAGTTCGCGATCCTCGACCACGATCTTTCGATCGAGTCCGGCGAGATCACTCCGAGCATGAAGGTCAAGCGCAACGTCGTCGAGACCAACAACAAGGCACTCCTTGACAGTTTCTACGCCTAGAGAATTTCTCACCGAAGGGTCGCTCGCCTCTCTGGGCGAGCGGCCCTTCGGTGTGTATGTCCACGTGCCGTTCTGCTCGGTGCGGTGCGGCTACTGCGACTTCAACACCTACACCGCCGACGAGCTGGGTGAAGGCGCCACGCGCGCTTCGTATGCGGACACCGCGATCGCCGAAATCCATCAGGCGGCCAACCTGTTGGCCGGAACGCCTCCGCTCGAGACGGTCTTCTTCGGCGGCGGCACACCGACCCAGTTGCCACCCGGTGATCTGGTACGGATCGTCTCGGCTTTGCGCGAGTCGTTCGGGTTCATACCCGCGATCGAGGTCACGACCGAAGCCAATCCGGACAGCGTCACACCACAATCCCTCGCAACTCTCCGCGAAGGCGGCATCAACCGGATCTCCTTCGGCGTCCAGTCTGCCGTACCCCACGTGTTGGCGACCCTCGACCGGACGCACCGCCCCGAAGGCGTGCCTGACGCCGTCCGCTGGGCCCGCGCCGCTGGTTTCGACCAGCTCAGCGTCGACCTGATCTACGGCACGCCGGGGGAGTCGATGGACGACTGGCGGCGCAGCCTCGACCACGCGATCTCCCTCGAACCCGACCACGTGAGTGCCTACGCGCTCATCGTCGAGCAGGGCACCGCTCTTGCGCGCCGAGTTGCCCGCGGCGAGATCGCCGTGCCCGACGACGACGAGATGGCCGACAAATACATCCTCGCCGACAGTCTTCTCGAAACGGCCGGCTTCGGCTGGTATGAGCTCTCCAACTGGGCCCGTGACGAGGCCTCGCGGTGCCGCCACAACGAGTTGTACTGGGAAGGCGCCAACTGGTGGGGGGTCGGGCCCGGCGCGCATTCGCACATCGACGGCAACCGCTGGTGGAACGTAAAGCACCCGGCCGCCTATGCCAACCGGCTCAACGCCGGCGAATCACCTGTCATGGATTTCGAGACCCTCGACGAGGCGACCAAGCTCACCGAGCGGGTGCTTCTCGAATCACGGTTGTGTGCGGGGCTCGACCCCACGATCCTCGATCCTTCGGCACGGCCCGCCGTTGCCGAACTCGTCGATGAGGGCCTCATTGATGCCGGGGCCAGGTTGGTACTGACCCTCAAAGGCCGTCTTCTGGCCGACGCGGTAGTCCGCCGCCTCGTGCCTTAGCCTCGATCCTCACGAAGGAACCGACTCTATGCCCGTACTTCGACCCTCAGGTCGATTCCTACGCCGGGTCGCATCCAATGCCCGCGGTTCTCCCGTCGGTCAGGACCAGTCGCGGTTGTCGACTATCACGTCCGTGCCCTCCGGCAGGACATCGACCGGTATGACGTCACAGGTGAAACGCAATCCCTGCCGGATGCGCTCGCGTACCTCGGCGACGACGGGCTCCGCCGGGTGTCCGGGTTCGACGACGACTTCGCAGCGCAGCGAGTCCCGGTGCTCCGCACGATCGACGACGAGGCGGAAGCCCCCAACACCCGGTGTTGCGCCGACGGTGCGGGTGGCCTGCGCCGGGTGAAGAAACATCCCACGGACCTTGACGGCCTGACCGATACGCCCGAGGATCCCGGCGAGGCGCGGCCTGCCGTCCGGCCCCTCGATCCACGCCGACAGATCGCCGGTACCGAACCTGATCAGCGGATATTCGGGGCGGAATAGGGTGATGACGATCTGTCCCTCACCCTCGGTGAGGGGCTCGCCGGTGGTGAGATCGCAGACCTCGACCAGCACGTCGTCGGCAACGACGAGACCGTTACCCGGTGACTCCTCGAAACCCAGGAGTCCGGTTTCGGCGGTGCCGTATGCCATGAGGACGCAGGGGACGAACTCGTTCAACTCGCGACGCAACGTGTCCGGAAGCGGTTCGGCCGTGACGACGGCCCGCTCGATCGTCCAACGACCGCGGTCCAGTCCGAGGGACTCGAAATGACCGGTCAGGGATTTGAGATAACTGGGGAGCCCGGTGTATCCGCTGATCGGCAGGTCGCTGATAGCGCGTGCCTGGAGTTCTCCCGAACCGATGCCCCCGGGAACGACCCGCGCACCGAGTGCCCGGCATCCCTCGTCGAACATGATGCCTGCAGGCGAGAGATGGTAACCGAAACAGTTCAGGACCGTGTCATCCGGACCGAAGCCGGCCGCCTTCAGGGCGGGGGCCCAGCGCCACGGATCGGGGCCGGCGATCTGCGGCTCGTACAAAGGACCCGGAGACTGAAAGATCCGGCTGACGTCGGCGTCCTCGGCCAGCATCCCGCCGAACGGAGGATCCTGCCGTTGCGCTTCCAACAGGTCGTCCTTCGTCTGGATCGGCAACTGCGACAGGTTACGGGCGCTACCGATCCGATCGGCCTTTATGCCGGCTTGTTCGAGGCGGCGGGCGAAGGCGGGAAGTTCGACCGACGCGTTCACCACCTCGGCAACACGGTCGTCGAACGCCTCGACGTAGGCCAGGCGACGGGCTTCGGACGTTGTCATCAGGACTCCTACAACCAGCGCTTGCGGCGCTTGTAGTGTTTGACATCCCGGAAACTCTTACGGGCTCCTTCGTCGCCAAGACCCAGGTAGAACTCCTTGACGTCGGGGTTCTCCTTCAGGTCGGCGGCTGCCCCTTCAAGGACGATCCGGCCCTGCTCCATGATGTATCCGTGATCGGCGATGTCGAGTGCCCGGCGTGCATTCTGCTCGATGACCAGCACCGTGAGTCCGAGTTCGGCGTTGAGGCGTTTGATGTGGTCGAAGATGTCCTTGACCAGGATTGGCGCAAGGCCGAGTGACGGCTCGTCGAGCATGAGGAGGCGGGGGTTCGCCATCAGTGCGCGGCCGATGGCAAGCATTTGTTGCTCTCCGCCTGAGAGGTAGCCGGCCACGCGGGACTGCAGGTCTGCGAGTTTGGGGAAGAACGAATAGACCAGGTCGAAGTTCTCCGCGACCTGGGTGCGCGAACGGGAGTACGCGCCGGCGGTGAGGTTCTCGGCCACGGTGAGGTGCTCGAAGACGTGGCGTCCTTCCATACACAGGCTCATTCCGGCCTTGACCCGGTCCGGCGGATCCATACGGGTGATGTCTTCGCCATCGAAGACGATGGTCCCGTCGGTCACCTCGCCACGCTCGGACGGAAGCAGGCCGGAGATGGATTTGAGCGTTGTCGACTTGCCGGCCCCGTTCGAGCCGAGCAAGGCGACGATCGCGCCCTGCGGGACGTTCAGGGATAGCCCGCGAAGCACGAGGATGACTTCGTCATAGATCACTTCGACGTTGTTGAGCGTCAGCATCGATTCTGTCGGTGGTGATGCGGGCACGGTGCCCTGAGTCTCGGTTGCTGCCATGTCCTCGCCTTCCTGGTGGGGTAACGGGTGGGGCGGCCGGTCGATGACCGCCCCACCGCACTGTGTCGTTACGGCTTGACGTTTTCCTCTAGCGACTTCATCACGCCGTCCGTGACCTGGTAGACACCTGAAGACGTCGAACCCCGGTGGGAGTCCTTCGAATACTCGATAGTGCCCATCACCTCGCCGGTATCGATCGGGCCCATCTCTTCGAGCGCCTTGCGGATGGCCGCGCCGTCGACGTCACCGCCCTCCTTTGTGGCGGCTTCGATGCCTTCGGCCATGGCATGCATCGTGTACCAGCCCTGGAGGTAGTGCAGGCCCTTCTCTTCGAGCGAGCTTCCCTTGCTCTTCAGGTATGCCTCGGGGTCGGCGTTGCCCGGCTTGTCGGCCGACGGCGGTGCGATCGGGGTGACCATGATGCTGCCTTCAGCCGCTTCGGCGCCGGCTGTCTTGATGAACAGTTCGTCCGAGCACCAGTTGAGGCAGACGATCTTCATGTCGAGCCCCTGCGCCTTGATGTCCTTGGCGACCTGCGCGGCCGGGCTGGAGACATTCTGGATCACGATGTATTTCGCGCCCTGCGACTTCGCCTGCGAAAGCAGGCCGGCGAAGTTGGCGGTCGCCGGCATCGGATAGGGCTTGTAACCGAGGTCGTAGCCCTTCTCCTTGATCCAGTCCGCGCCGTCGCCGACCGGAGCGGTGCCGAAGGGGGAGTCACTGTGGAACACCGCAACCTGGCCTTTGCCGTCGGAATCCTCGTTGATCCAGTTCAGCGCGACACGCATCTGATCGGAGTAGGTCGACACATTGACGAAGTTGTACGGGGACTTCTTGGGGTCAGTGAGTGGTTCGGCCAGCGAACCCGACATGAACGGAAGCTCGTCGGCCGCGACCTTCGCGCTGAGGGCTTCGCTGTCGCCGGTACCCCAGCCCTGGATGACGACCGCGCCGTCGGAGACGTACTTCTTGTAGAGCTGTTCGGCTTTGGGGACTTCGTACGCGTAGTCGTTGGAGTCGGCCTTGAGGATGCGACCTTCGATGCCGCCCTCCTTGTTGCGCCAGTCGATATAGCCGAGCATGCCCTCGTTGTAGGGCGTACCGACGTCGCCGGTGGCGCCGGTCAAGTCGGCGATGATGCCGACCTTGATGGGGCCGTCGCCGTCGGTGCCGCCGCCTGGACCGCCGCAAGCCGTTATGGCGAGGGCAGCGACGCCGCACAGGGCGGCAACTTTGAATGACATCTTCGTTGACATGTGAACTTCTCCTTCGGGGTGTGCATCGGGTTCGAGAGCATGGGTTGTTGTTCGGAGCGGGACATCAATATCGGAAAGGCCAGAAGCGGATGTAGTCCTTCATGCGTTGCCAGATGCGGTCGAGTCCGCGTGGCTCGAAAATGAGGAACACGATGATGACGAGACCGAACGCCGCATTCTTGATCGCCGGCAACTGGTCGGCGATGAAGGGCACACTGCCCTTGACCGCATCGCTGAACTCGGTCAGGAGCGGTGGCAACAAGCTGATGAAAGTGGCGCCATACACCGCCCCGGCGATGCTGCCGAGTCCACCGACGAGAATCATCGCGAGATAGGTGATGGACACCGTCAGGGTGAAGCGTTCCCAGGTCACCGTTTCGGTGTAGTGGGCTGTGAGTGCGCCGGCCAGTCCGACGAAGCCGCTCGACAATGCGAAAGCGGTGACCTTGGTACGGGTGAGGTTGACGCCGATCGCTTCTGCGGCGATGTCCTGATCGCGTACGGCCATGAAGGCTCGCCCGAGCCCGGTGCGGAAGAGATTACGAGCCGCGATGGCGCTCAGGGCCGCGATGATCAGGAGGATCCAGTACCACTGCCATTCGAAGGCGATGCGGTCGATCTTGAAGCCGCCGACTTCGAGTCGTGGAACCGCGATGAACCCCTGCCCTTCGGTCAGCCAGGTCCAGCGTCGAGCGACGAAAACGATGATTTCCTGGGAGGCGAGAGTCGCGATCGCCAGGTAGAGGCCCTTGAGCCGGAGTGCGGGAAGCCCGAAGAAAGCGCCGATCGCAGCGGTGAGCAGAACGGCGAGGACGATGCTCAGCACGACGGGTATGCCGCCGCGGGAGCTGAAGATAGCTGACGAGTAGGCGCCGACTGCCAGGAACCCTCCCTGGCCGAGCGAGATCTGGCCGGTGAATCCGGTCAGGATGTTGAGGCCGACGGCGCCGATCACGGCGATGAGGATGGTGTTGACGATGCCGAGCCAGTAGCCGCTGATGACATAGGGCAGCGCGATCAGGCCGATGATCATCAGCGCGATGCGGGCTTGCTCGGCTTTGGTCTGGCGCAAGGCAAGCTCGGACTTGTAGGTGCGGTGGTAGAGACCGGTGGAAGTAGCCATCGCTCAGACCCTCTCGATCCGGACTTCGCCGAACAGTCCATAGGGCTTGATCATCAGAATCGCCACCAGAATCACGTAGGGAACCACTTCTGCCAGGCCGGGATCGCCGTAGCCAGAGACCATCTGTTTGAGGATGCCGATCGTCAATCCACCGACGATCGTGCCGGGCACCGAATCGAGTCCACCGAGGATCACGACCGGAAAGACGAGAAGGCCGAAGGCCGCGATGTTGCGATCCACCGCCGCAATGTCGGCCAACAGGACACCGCCAATGAGGGCGCTGAGGGCTGCCAGTGCCCATGCCATGGCGAAGATCCGGCGGACGGAGATGCCCACAGTCATGGCGGCCTGCTGGTCGTCGGCCACAGCTCTCATCGCGATGCCGTGGCGCGACCGGCGGAAGAACACGGTGAATGCGGTGAGAACGACGGCCGCGATGACGATGACGAGGAGCCGGTTCAGCGGAACCTGGCCGCCGAGAAACGAAATCGAGCGGGTCGGAAGTATGGCCGGCATTTCGCGGACCGAAGTGCCGAAAAACATCTGCACGACGGCCTTGAGGAAGAGCGAGAGTCCGATTGTCACCATGATCACGCTGATCGGATTCTCGCCGATCAGTGGCCGGAGGACGAAACGTTCGACAATCAGGCCGAGCGCGACGGCCACGACGGCCCCGACGACAACGGCAATGCTGAACGGGAGGCCGAGCAGTACGAACGCAGCGTAGAACGTGTAGGCGCCGATCAGGAGGAACTCTCCCTGAGCGAAGTTGATGACTCCGGTGGCCTTGTAGATGAGGACGAAGCCCAGAGCGGCGAGCGCGAGGATGGCCCCGTCGGCCAGGCCGTAGATGAGGAGATTAATGAAGGTGCTCATCGGCGTCCACTCCAAACCGGCCTGCGGTTCAATCCCGCGGGCGCCTCGTATCGCATCAGGTCGAAAATTCTCAGATTGAGCTCGCGTTTCACGGTCGTGCCGTCCTGATAGGCGATGACGCTGCTGACATCGACGGATTCGTCGCCGCGGGCGAGGGCAGCGATGATGTCGCTGTAGCGTTCGTCGATCACTGAGCGGCGCACTTTTCGGGTACGGGTGATTTCGTCGTCATCGGGATCGAACTGTTTGTGCAGGAGGACGAAGCGGTGGATCCGGATGCTTTCGCGCAAGTCAGCATTCGCCCGGTCGAACTCCTCGGCGATGAGGTCGTACACCTCGCTCTTGGATGCCAGGTCGGTGTAGGTCGTGTAGCTGAGGTGTTCGTGCTCGGCCCAGGAACCAACCGTCGCGAGGTCGAGTGTGACCAGGGCGGTCAATTCGCCGCTGAACCCCGACTCGTCGGGTGTTCCGCCGAAGACGACGGCTTCCTCGACGTAGGGAGAGAACTTGAGCTTGTTCTCGAGGAATGCGCTGGAAAACTGAGTCCCGTCGGCAGAGCGGAGGACGTCCTGCGCCCTGTCGATCACGACGAGTTGGTCGTTGTCGTCGAGATAACCGGCGTCTCCGGTGTTGAGCCAGCCCTCGTGGTCGACCGCTTTTGCCGTCGCCTCGGGATTGTTGAGGTAGCCGGCGAAAACGGAGGACGAACGCAACTGGATTTCGCCGCCCTCGCCGAACCTCAGCTCGGTGCCGGGGATCGGTTGTCCGACCGAGTTGAAGTCGATCGCGTCGTCGCGGTGCAGCACGGCGATGCCGCAGATCTCGGTCTGGCCATAGATCTGCTT
Organism: Actinomycetota bacterium; assembly: GCA_030856025.1. GTDB lineage: Bacteria > Actinomycetota > Actinomycetes > Propionibacteriales > Nocardioidaceae > JACMOZ01. The sequence goes on along the minus strand of JALYQD010000069.1, from coordinate 11,382 downwards.
GAGGTTCACGCCGATCGCGTGGAAGAAGCGGAAGACATCGGGGCCGAGGGGAGCGCCACCGGTGTAACCACGTTTGATCCGGGCGAGTCCCAGTTGGTCACGCACCGGTCGCAGGGCAACCTGATTGGCGACCGCCTGAAGGGAGCGGGTCCAGATTCCGGGCTTCTTGCCTGTCACCCGGAGATTGGCAGCTTTGTCGCCGACGTCGTAGCCCCAGCCGAAAACCTTACGTTTGAGCCAGCCAGCTTCGTCTATGCGGACCTGGACTTCTGAAAGCATCGACTCCCAGATACGCGGCGGGCTGAACATTATGTCCGGCCCGATCTCACGCAGGTCACTTCGTTGGGTGGCGGAGCTCTCGGGGAAGGAGATCGTCAGGCCGAAGGACATGCCGCAGGCGACGGCGAGCATCTGTTCGCCGATCCAGGCGAACGGCAGGAATGACACATAACGGTCTTTGGCTGTGATCGGGTCCACCTGGGCGAGGTGCTCGGCCATCGACAGGAGGTTGCGGTGGGTGAGCCGACCCAGCTTGGGTCGCGAGGTCGTTCCCGAGGTCGTGCAGATGACTGCGAGGTCGTCGGCGCCCGCCGACTGGATTCGCTCCTCGAGCCAACCAGGGTGCGAAGCGCCCCACTCGCGACCGTCTGTCTCGATGTCGGTGAACTCGCGGAGGTAGGGGAGGTCGTACTTTTCGAGACCGTGCGGATCGTAGAAGATGACGGTGTCGAGCTGTGACGACGTCGCTTTGAGGCGGATGAGCTTGTCGACTTGTTCCTGATCTTCGGCGATCACAACACGGATGTCGGCCGTCTCGACGATGTGGGCGATCTCCTCGTTGATGCTCGTCGGATATATGCCGACGACGGCGGCTCCGATCGACTGGACAGCGAGTTCAGCGATGAGCCACTCGGGACGGTTGTCGCCCAGGACGGCGACGACATCACCGCGGTCGACGCCGAGCGAGGCGAGCCCGTGGGCGAAGTCGTTGACGCGCTCCTGGTATTCGCGCCACGTGATCGGTTGCCAGATTCCGTAGCGCTTTTCCTGCATCGCGACATCGTCGGCGCGCTCTGTCGCACACTTACGCAGCAGTGCCGGGAAGGTGGTGTCCGCGCTCATCAGTTGTCCTCCGCGCCCAGGTAGGCCTCGATGACCGCCGGATTGGACTCGACGTTCTTAGGGGTGTCGTCGGCAATCAACTTGCCGAAGTCGAGCACGCTGACATGGGCCGAGATGTCCATCACGACGTTCATGTCGTGCTCGATCAGGACGACAGTGACGCCGGCGAGCTCGTGCACGTCGAGGATGTAGCGCGCCATGTCCTCCTTTTCTTCGCTGTTCATTCCGGCCATCGGTTCATCGAGAAGGAGAACGGACGGCTGGAGGCACAGGGCACGTCCGAGTTCGACCCGCTTTTGGATTCCGTAGGCGAGGGAACCGACGGGCTGATGTCGGTGGGCCTGGAGCCGCAGCAGGTGGATGACTTCTTCGACGAGGGCGCGGTGTTCGATTTCCTGTTTGCGGGCCGGACCGAACCAGACCATCGAGGGGAGCAACCGGTGCTTCATGTGGATGTGTCGGCCCAGCATGAGGTTGTCGAGCACGGTCAGGTGGGTGAAGAGCTCGATGTTCTGAAAGGAGCGTGCGACGCCAAGACGCGCGATCCTATGCGGTGGCTGTCCGGTCAGCTGGTGCGACAGGGTGACTCCGTGCTCGTCGGCCGTATGCATGACGATCGTGCCCTCGCTGGAGCGATAGAGGCCGCTGATGCAGTTGAGCAGGCTCGACTTGCCGGCACCGTTGGGGCCGATGATCGCGTGAATGGTGCCCTGGCGGACGGTCAGGGACACCTCGGAGAGGGCGGCGACGCCACCGAATCGCAATGAGAGATCACGAACTTCGAGCAGAGGTTCGCCGGCCGGCACGCGACTCGAATTGAGTTCGTGCAGATAAGCACGGGTCAGCACGGCGCACTTCCATGGTCTGTGTCTTGGCTCACAAAACTGACCTTAGCTTTCCACTATGTGAAATGCAAGGGTTATTTACAGAAACCTCAATACCGTTATAGTGAACGCGTTAGTCTCAAATGGAACGCAATGAGGAGTCGCCAGGTGACAACGAACGAAGAGAGCGGGGCTCGGGGGACTCTCGGCACGGTGCGCAACGCCATGCTTCTTCTGGAGTTGATGAGTGAAGGCCCGGCTTACCGACCGCTGAGTGATCTTGCACAAGCGTCGGGACTCACCCTGCCGACCGTGCACCGCCTGCTGAGGTCTCTCGTGCTGGCCCAGCTCGTCGAACAGGAGGCACGCACCTCGCGCTACGGGCTTGGTCCCGAGTTGACGAGGCTTTCGCAGCGCTATCTGGCCCGTTTGCCTATTCTCGGCGCTTTGTCTCCTTACCTCGTGCCCCTCCGGGATCACGTCTCCGCCACCGTGCACGTGGCGATCCTCGTGCGAGGCGCGGTCGTCTACATCGACCGCGTCGACAGTGACGACAGTGGCCTTTACCGCGGCTCCCGTCGCACCGAGCCTGCGTTTGCGACCCCAGCCGGGCGCGTGCTCGTGTCACGTGCCGACAAGGAAGAGTGGAATCTCGCGCTCGATCGAGCCGATGACGTTCTCGGCAAAGAGGCCGAGGCCGAGCGAGACTCCTGGGCGGCCGCTCCCTTCCTCACGATGACGGGAACGTTGTCGATGATTCCGCGGGAAGTGGCGGTCCCGGTGTTTGACGGTGCCGGCCAGGCCGCTGCCGCACTCGCCGCGAGCCTCCCGGCCGGGGCCGACCAGTCCCGCATCGACGACATCGTGGGCCATCTGACGCATGCCGCGAGCGCTGCCGGAAGGACCCTCGGCCATGGCTGAGTCGTTCGGTCCGGAGGAATTGGGCGCGTGGAAAGACATCGCCGACCGTGCCGTGTGGTTCCAGCCGTGGACATTACTTCATGAGGCCGATGCGCCCTTTGACCGCTGGTATGCCGATGGCTCCCTCAACGTCTCAGTCAACTGCCTCGACCGGCATCTTGCCGACCGTGGTCACCAGACCGCACTGTTGTGGGAGGGCGAACCCGGCGAACGGCTTGCCATCACCTACCGGGAATTGCACGACGACGTCATCAGCCTGGCGCGTTCATTGCGCGCTTCCGGCCTCCAAATCGGCGACCGGGTGGCTCTGCACCTGGGCTGGATTCCCGAAGCCGTCACGGCGATGCTCGCCTGCGCCCGGATCGGTGCGGTTTACACGATGCTCCCGACCCCGTTGCCGATCGAGGCGCTGGCCCAGAGGATTGAGAACTTCGCACCCAAGGTCGTTTTCACTCAGGACGGAGCCTGGCGTCGCGGAGCGATCCTCCCGCTCAAGGCCCGGGTCGACGAGGCGCTATCGGCCGTGCCGGGAGTCGAGCTCACCGTGATCGTGCGTCGCACTGGTCTCGACGTCCCGTGGTACGAGGGTGACCGTTGGTATCACGATCTGCTGACCGAGGTCCGGCCCGGAACAGAACCCGGCGACGACAGTCCCGCCGAGTTGTCATCGGACCATCCGCTTGTCGTCGAATCGCTCGCCAATCGCCGTGGACAGCCCGTTTCGGTCACTCACGCCGGCGGACGGATGCTCTTGTCGGCCGCCGTCGTGCACCGCTACGGCAGTTGCGAGCCCGGCATTCCGTGGGTGGTGGGGGACGCCTCGTGGATCGTGAATCAGGCCTCGGGCATCTACGCACCGTTGTTCTGGGGCGACACCACTGTGATGTACGAAGGTGCCCTGGATACGCCGACCTATGCGCGTGCCTGGGAGATCATCGAGCGCTACAAGGTTTCCACGATCCTCCTGACCCCGTCGGCCGCGCGGATGCTGCGCGACCGTACGCCGTCCCCGCCTCCGGAGCACAACGTCGCGTCATTGCGTCGCATCGCCACGCTCGGTGAACGCGTGGACCGTTCGACGCTGGACTGGTTCACCGACGTGGTGGGTCGCGGGCGTATTGAGGTCGCCGACGGCTGGGGCCAGGTGCAACTGGGCGGCGTTGTCCACTACGACGCTCCCGTCGATCCCGAGCGCATGCCGGATGCCGGGATGTTCCTGGTCGACGAGACCGGGCAGAAGGTGACCGGGCAGGACGTCGGGGAAGTGGTTCTCGGCCGGCCCTGGGCCGGTATGGCTCTGGACGTGCGGGGACCTGCGGCCGCCGACGTCGTCGACGTGCACTGGCACCGTTATCCCGGCGTTTACGCGACCGGAGACCTGGCACGTTACGACGATGCCGGAGCGATCGAGTTCATCGGTCGACGTGACGAGGTGGTGTCAGTGACCGGTCAGCTCGTGTCGCTCACCGAGATCCGCGACGTCATCGAGGACCAGCCCTTCGTTGTCCGGGCGGACGTCTTCGAAGTACGTCAGGCCAGAGGCGATGCTGCAGTCGTCGCCGCAGTCGTCCTCGACCGCGAGCTCACCAACGGTCTTGAACCGGCCCATGTCACGCGCGAACTCCTCGACGGTGTGCGCGATGTTCTCGGCGGACTGGCCCGTCCTCGTCGGGTGCTGATCCTGGATCGCTTCGGCGACGAACTCACCCGGAGTGAGCGGCGCGCGACGCTCGTTGCCCTCGTCGCTGCCAGCGATCCGCATACCGAGACGAGCCACGTACTGTGGAGCCAGGTGTTGGCAACAGCGGGCGTATCAGTCCCCTGACGGCGGCGCCGTCACGAAGTCGATGAGCTGCTCGACCCGGCCGAGGAGCGCGGGCTCGAGGTCGGCGAAGGAATTCACCGTGCCGAGGATGCGCTTCCAGGCCCGGGCGATGTCGGCCTGGTCGTCGTGCGGCCAGCCCAGGGCCTCGCAGATGCCGTGTTTCCACTCGACGGTGCGGGGTATGACCGGCCATTCGGTCATACCGAGCCGTGCCGGTTTCACCGACTGCCAGACGTCGACATACGGATGCCCGACGACGAGAACGTGTGGCCGGTCGCTCACCTGCTGGGCGATCCGGGTCTCCTTGGAGCCCGGCACCAGGTGGTCGACGAGGACGCCGAGCTTGCGACCCGGACTGGGATCGAATTCGTCGACGATCGAAGCGAGGTCGTCGATGCCGCCGAGGTACTCGACAGCCACGCCTTCGATGCGCAAGTCCTCACCCCAGACCTTCTCGACCAGCTCGGCATCGTGGCGGCCCTCGACATAGATGCGGCTCGGCAAGGCCACGCGCGCCTTGGCCCCTGCCACGGCCCGCGATCCCGAGGCGGTGCGGGTCGGTGCCACAGGCCCCTTCTTCATGGGCGGGACGAGGATGACGGGCTTGCCCTCGAGCAGGAAACCGGGACCGAGCTCGAACGTGCGGCGCCTGAGGTGGCGATCCTCGAGATCGACCGTATGCAGGTTGCGGTCGATCCTCATGATCTCGCCGCAAAAACCTGTGGTGACTTCTTCGACGACCAGACCGCGTTGGGCCGGCGTCTCGACCGAACGACCGCGGGAGGGTTTGCGCCAGTCGCCGGACAGGACGTCGTCGCCGTAACGGTCACCCATTGACGGCGCCGAGAAGTCGCTGGTGTGAGGCGTCGAATTCCTCGCGGGTGATCTGGCCGTGCGAAGTCAGGACCGTTGTGGTGGTTGTGGTGAGTCCCATGGCCAGGTCGACTGCTCCGGGCCAGGTCGGAGGCACATTCTCGAGGCCCGCTTCAGAAGGCGGAGCGCCTGGGTAGAGGTCACCCACGATGATGACGTCATCGGCGGGAACGACCACCACGAGCTCGCCGCCGTGCGGCCCGTCGCCGACATACACGACCTCGACATAACAGTCGCCCAGATCGGTCGCCCATACCGAGGAAAGCGTGCCGCCCCGGGATTCGTGGGTGATCGTCGTTCCGTCGGCCAGGGTCACCGCCCGGGGGCTGTAGGTGAGGGAAGATTCGCTTCCCTCGATGACAACGCCGTCTCGATCGATCTTCACATGGTCCACCCCGTTAGACTGGCACTTGTGGGGCGAGAGTGCCAATGTGACGCGCTCTGCAAGAAGCGCGACCGATGCGAAGCAATTGACGAGAGGGGGACCCATGGCGGATGACCGCAAGCTGGAAGTGCTGCGCGCGATCGTCGAGGACTATGTGGCGACCCAGGAGCCGGTCGGTTCCCGCGCGCTGGTGGAGCGCCACAACCTCGGAGTCTCACCGGCGACGATCCGCAACGACATGGCCGCGCTCGAGGAAGAGGGCTTCATCGCCCAGCCTCATACGAGTGCCGGCCGCATCCCCACTGACAAGGGCTACAGGCTGTTCGTCGACAAGTTGGCGACGGTCAAGAACCTTACGGCGGCCGAACGGCGCGCGATCGAGACGTTCCTGACCGGCGCCGTCGATGTCGACGACGTCGTCCAGAGGAGCGTCAAGGTCCTCGCGCAACTGACCAATCAGATCGCGATCGTGCAATACCCGTCGCTGACCCGCTCGACGGTCCGCCACATCGAGATCGTGCCGTTGGAGACCGCGCGGGTCCTCCTCGTGGTCATCACCAGCAGCGGCCGGGTCGAGCAGCGCATCATCGAGCTCGAATCGACGCCCTCCGAGACGCTTGTGGCCGATTTGCGGTCGCGCATCACGTCGTCGACGATCGGCGAACGCCTGCCGGAAGCCTCGCTCCGCCTCGCCGACCTGATCGACACCTTCGCCCATCAGGACCGGCCGATCGTCACGTCGATCGTGACGACGCTGTCGCAGACCTTCTCCAACGAACGTTCCGACGAGCGGATCGCGGTGGGCGGCACCGCCAACCTCGTGCGCTTCGGTTCGGACTTCGACGTCTCCATCAAACCGATGCTCGAGGCGATCGAGGAGCACGTCGTGCTGCTCAAGCTCCTCGGCGAGGCCACCAGCCCCAACTCCCTGATGGTCCGCATCGGCCAGGAGACCGGATACGAAGGACTTCCCGGCACGTCTGTCGTCTCCACGGCATACGGCGCCGACGAGCAAGCACTCGCCACCCTCGGCACGGTTGGGCCGTTGCGGATGGACTACCCAGGGACGATGGCCGCGGTCAGCGCCGTCGCCCGCTATGTCGGCCATACGCTGGCAGAAAGTTAATATTGAACTCCATGTCACAGGACTACTACGAGACTCTCGGTGTCGGGCGCGACGCCACGGCCGACGAGATCAAGAAGGCTTACCGCAAGCTCGCGCGCCAATTGCACCCCGACGTCAATTCCGGGCCGGACGCCTCCGAGCAGTTCAAGCACATCACGGTGGCCTACGAAGTGCTGTCCGATCCCAACAAGCGCGAGACGTATGACCGTGGCGGCAATCCGCTCGGGGCCGGCGGCAGCGGCTTCGGCCAAGGCTTCTCATTCGACGACATCATGGACGCGTTCTTCGGCCAGAACGGCGGCCGCGGACCACGTTCGCGCGCCGGTCGGGGCCAGGACGCACTCCTCCGCATCAAGGTCGACCTCGCCGATGCAGCCTTCGGTGTGTCCCACGAGATCAAGGTCGACACCGCGATCCGCTGTACGACTTGTGGCGGGAGCGGTGCGTCGGAGGGCTCACAACCTGTCACGTGCGGCACTTGCCACGGTCACGGCGACGTCCAGCACGTGCAGCGTTCGCTCCTCGGCGACATCCGTACATCGCGTCCCTGCCCGACCTGCCACGGCTTCGGCACCGTCATCCCCAATCCCTGCGCCGAATGCGCGGGGGATGGCCGGGTGCGTTCGCGCCGCTCGATGACGGTCAACATCCCCGCCGGCGTCGACCAGGGCACCCGCGTCCAGCTCGCCGGTGAAGGCGAAGTCGGCCCCGGCGGCGGACCTGCCGGCGACCTGTATGTCGAGATCAACGTCACCCGTCACCCGTTGTTCACCCGCAAGGGCGACAACCTGTTCTGCAACGTCACGATCCCGATGACCTCGGCTGCATTGGGCACGCGCCTTGACCTGCCGACGCTCGAAGCGGACGTGGCTTCGGCGTCCAGCGAGATCGAGAAGACCGTCCCGCTCGACGTCCAGCCCGGCACCCAGTCCGGCGACACGCTCGTGGTCCGCGGCTATGGAGTCCCGCGACTGCGTGGCGGGGGTCGCGGCGACCTGAACGTCCAGGTGATCGTCGACACGCCTTCCAAGCTCGACGACGAACAGCGCGAACTCCTCACCAGGCTCGCCGAACTTCGTGACGAGGACAAGGTCGAAGGCCAGTTCAGCTCCAACCACAAGGGCGTCTTCGGGCGGATCAAGGATGCGTTCAAGTGAGCGCCAGCGAACTGAACCGAGGGGCTAGTAAGTGAGCGCCAGCGAACTGAACCGAAGGGCTGGTAAGTGAGCGCCAGCGAACTGAACCGAAGGGCTAGTAAGTGAGCGCTTCTGACGATTGCCTGTTCTGCAAGATCATCGCCGGTGACATCCCGGCCGACATCGTTGCCGAGACCGAGCACAGTGTGGCGTTCCGTGACATCAACCCGCAGGCCCCCACACATGTGCTGGTGATCCCGCGACTCCACGAACCCGACATCGGCAGCCTGGCCGCGGCCGACCCGATCGCCGCGACGGCATTGCTGACCGATGTGCGGGCCGTCGCCAAGGCAGAAGGCTCCGAGGACAATTTCCGGCTCGTCTTCAACACCGGCGCCGATGCCCAGCAGGTGGTGTTCCACTGCCACGCTCATGTGTTGGCCGGTCGAGAGTTCGGCTGGCCTCCCGGCTGATTCACCTTCGAGGTCCCCGAACGTGATGTGTGCATTTGTCCGGCCGCATCAATACACTGGATGACATATGACAGACGAACATTTGCCCCATACGTTTTCGATCCCGGCGAGCGTCCCGACGGTCGCTCTGTTCGGTCCGAATGACGAGTACCTCCGGTTGATCGAGGACTCCTTCGAAGCGGGCATCCACGCGCGCGGCAACACCATCACCGTGACCGGTTCGCCCAGCGAAGCAGCGCTCATCGAGCGACTCCTGGACGAGCTCGTCACGATCATCCGGACCGGCCAGGGCATCTCGGCCGAGACGGTCGAGCGCAGCCTCACGATGCTCCGCACCGAGACGCAGGAGCGGCCGGCCGAGGTCCTCAGCCTCAACATCCTGTCCAACCGCGGTCGCACCATCCGGCCCAAGACGCTCAACCAGAAGCGTTATGTCGACGCGATCGACAAACATACGATCGTCTTCGGCATCGGACCGGCCGGCACCGGCAAGACCTATCTCGCGATGGCCAAGGCCGTGCAGGCCCTGCAGGCCAAGCGGGTCAATCGCATCATCCTGACCCGCCCGGCGGTGGAAGCGGGCGAAAAGCTGGGCTTCCTGCCCGGCACGCTCAGCGAGAAGATCGACCCGTACCTGCGCCCGCTGTATGACGCGCTGCACGACATGATCGACCCCGAAACGATCCCCAAGCTCCTGATGAGCGGCACGATCGAGGTCGCACCGCTGGCCTACATGCGTGGCCGCACCCTCAACGACGCGTTCATCATCCTCGACGAGGCGCAGAACACCTCGCAGGAACAGATGAAGATGTTCCTGACCCGCCTCGGCTTCGGCTCCAAGATGGTCGTGACCGGCGACGTGACGCAGATCGACCTGCCGAGCGGCCAGAAGAGCGGCCTCAAGGTCGTCCGCGACATCCTGGAAGACGTCAATGACCTGCAGTTCACCCAACTGACTTCACACGCCGTGGTCCGGCACAAGCTCGTCGGCCGCATCGTGGCCGCCTACGAAGAGTTCGAGGTGGCACATGAACGTCGACGTACTCAATGAGTCCGGGGTCGACGTCGACATCGTCGACCTGACCAAACTGTGCCGTTTCGTCATGCGCCGTATGCGTCTGCACCCGGCCACCGAGTTGTGTGTGCGTCTCGTCGACCCCGACACGATTGCCGTGCTCAACGAGCAGTGGATGGAAAAGAAGGGCCCGACCGACGTCTTGTCCTTCCCGATGGATGAGCTCAGCCCCGGCCGCGAAGGCGACGAAGCGCCCGAGGGCTATCTCGGCGACATCGCCTTGTGTCCCCAGGTCGCCCAGCAGCAGGCGCCCGCTGCCGGCCATACCGCCAAGGACGAGGTCGACCTGTTGACCGTCCACGGCATCCTGCACCTTCTCGGCTATGACCACGCCGAGCCCGAGGAGCACAAGGAGATGTTCGGCCTGCAGGGCCGGCTTCTCGTCGAATGGCAGCGCGCCGCGCTCGGACTGGATCCCGAAACGTCGTGAACCTGACCCACGTCGTCGTTGCCGCGGTGCTCGCCGTTGTTGCCGGCCTTTTTGCGAGCATCGACGCTGCCCTGTCCGCATTCTCCAAGGCGCGAGCCGAGGAGCTGGCAAGTGAGGGTCGCAGCGGGGCCAGGCGCCTCGTCCGCATACTCGAAGACCCGGCCCCGGCCATCAACAGCATGCTGCTGCTCCGCGTGCTCGCCGAAACCGCCGCCATCGTCCTCGCTGCCCTGATCACGGCCTCGCACATCGAGGAGCTGTGGAAGCAGATCAGCGTCGCCGTCGCCGTCATGGTGATCGTCTCCTACGTCCTGATCGGTGTCGGACCTCGAACGCTTGGCCGCCAGCATTCCGAGCGCATCGCGCTGGTGTCGGCCGGACCGGTCAGCCTCGTGACGAGCCTGCTCGGACCCATACCCCACGTTCTCATCGTGCTCGGCAACATGCTGACTCCCGGCAAGGGTTTCAGCGAGGGCCCGTTCGCCTCCGAGGTCGAGGTCCGCGAGCTCGTCGACCTCGCCGCCGCCAGCTCGGTGATCGAATCGGGCGAGTCCAAGATGATCCATTCGGTCTTTGAGCTCGGTGACACCATCGCCCGCGAAGTGATGGTGCCCCGCACAGACATCGTGTTCGTCGAAGGCACCAAGACCCTTCGCAAGGCGATGTCGCTGAGCCTGCGCAGCGGCTATTCGCGTATCCCGATCATCGGCGAAAACCTCGACGACATCCTCGGCATGGCCTACCTCAAGGACGTCACCAAACGCGTCTTCGACAACCATGATGCCGAATCCACCGAGCGGGTCTCGACCGTCGCCCGCGGTTGCCTTTTCGTGCCCGACACCCAGCACGCCGACGCCCTGCTCCGCGAGATGCAGGCCAAACGTATGCACGTCGCGATCGTCGTCGACGAGTTCGGCGGCACCGCCGGCATGGTCACCATCGAGGACATCCTCGAGGAGATCGTCGGCGAGATCACCGACGAATACGACATCGAACCCGACGGCGTCGAAGAGCTGACCGACGGCTCATTCCGCATCAGTTCACGGTATGAAGTCGACGACCTGGTCGACCTGTTCGGCATCCCGATCGAAGACGAGGACGTCGACTCTGTCGGCGGCCTGATCGCCAAACACCTCGGCAAGGTGCCCATCACCGGCTGGGTCTTTTTTTTATAGTGTCTGCGGTTCGATGG
>JALYQD010000068.1 GCA_030856025.1 Actinomycetota bacterium | reverse complement strand
CATCCCGGAGATCCAGTACCTCGCCTACCTGCACAACGCCGAGGACCAGCTGCGGGGCGAAGGCGCGACCCTGGGTTTCTTCTCCAACGGTCAATACGTCAACGGCATGGTCGTGCGGATCGCCGGTCTCGCCTACCAAAAGGGTTTCGGCGGCCATTTCCACAACGACAACTCGGTGGCGGTCCTGAGGGACATACCCGGTCTCGTGCTCGCGGTGCCGAGCCACCCAGCCGACGCGCCGGCCCTGCTGCGGACGTGCGTCGCGTTGGCGAAGGAGGAGGGGCGCGTCTGCGTGTTTCTCGAGCCGATCGCGCTGTACCACCGTCGTGACCTGTATGCCGTGGGCGACGACAAGTGGACCGCATCCCATGAGGGTCCGGGCAGCTGGACCGAAACACCGACGGTCCTCGGGCAGGTGGCGACGTACCTCGACGGCCAGGATCTCCTGATCGTCACGTTCGGCAACGGTGTCGCCATGAGCCTCCGGGCCGCCGCAACCCTGGCACGATCGGGGATCGCCTGCACGGTCCTTGACTTGCGGTGGCTCAGCCCGCTGCCGGTGGCCGAGCTTCTCCGCCACGCGCGGCAGTTTTCCCGCGTCCTCGTGGCCGACGAGACCCGTCGGAGCGGCGGCGTCTCCGAGGGCGTGGTCACCTCCCTGGTCGATGCCGGCTACGACGGAGTCGTACGACGCGTGACCAGCGAAGACAGTGTGATCCCGCTCGGCCCGGCCGCCGACACCGTGCTTCTCTCCGAAGCAGACATCGTCGCGGCGGCGCTTGTCATGTTCGACATCCCGGCAATCACCCTCATCGACCCACCCGAGGAGACACCCCAATGAACAAGCCGTATGCCTTCGATCCACTCGACCCGGCCGGGATCGACCTCATACTGACCGACGAGGAGCGCGCCGTCCGGTCCTCCGTACGCCGGCTGTGCGCCTCACGTGTCGACCCGTTTGTCGCCGAGTGGTTCGAAGCGGGTGAGATCCCCGACATCCGCGGCCTCGCGAAGGAGCTCGGCGCCTTGGGCCTCCTGGGTATGCACCTCGAGGGTTATGGCTGCGCCGGCATGACGGCGACCGAGTACGGACTCGCGTGTCTCGAGCTCGAAGCAACCGACTCGGGCATCCGCTCGCTCGTGTCGGTCCAGGGTTCGCTGGCGATGTACGCGATCTGGAAATGGGGGAGCGAGGACCAGAAGCAGACGTGGCTCCCGCGGATGGCGACCGGCGAGGCGATCGGCTGTTTCGGGCTGACCGAGCCCGATGCCGGTTCGGACCCCGGCAACATGAAGAGCCGGGCCCGCCGGGATGGTTCGGACTGGATCCTCGATGCCCGGAAGATGTGGATCACCAACGGCGCCGTCGCCGACGTGGCCGTCGTCTGGGCCAGGACCGATGAGGGCATACGCGGGTTCGTCGTCCCCACCGATGCACCCGGATTCAGCGCGCCGCTGATCAAGCACAAGATGTCGTTGCGGGCCTCGGTCACCAGCGAGCTCGTCCTGGACGGAGTCCGGCTGCCGGCCGATGCGGTGTTGCCCGAGGCCACCGGCCTGAAGGGACCGTTGTCCTGCCTCAACGAAGCCCGTTACGGGATCGTGTGGGGCGCCATGGGCGCCGCCCGGTCGTCATTCCAGTCCGCGCTCGAATACGCCAACAACCGCCAACAGTTCGGCCGCCCGATCTCGGGTTTCCAGCTAACTCAGCAGAAGCTCGCCGACATGGCGGTCGAGCTCACCAAGGGCACGCTGCTCGCCCTCCACCTGGGGCGGGCGAAAGACCGTGGCCAGTTGCTGCCCGAGCAGGTCAGCCTCGGGAAGCTCAACAATGTCCGGGAAGCGCTGGAAATCTGCCGCACAGCCCGCACGATCCTCGGCGCCAACGGCATCTCGCTCGAATACCCCGTCATCCGGCACATGAACAACCTGGAGTCGGTTTTGACCTATGAGGGCACCGTCGAGATGCATACGTTGATCCTGGGCCAGGCCCTGACCGGTCAGTCCGCTTTCTCCTGACCCTTCCATCCCACCCGTCTCGGGTTTACCACGGTCACTGGGTTTCCTCCGACTGGGCCGGGCATATTTGCCGTGGGGAGTTTGGGCTTGCCCGGTGGAGTCGGCGCCGTGTACGGAAGAACTCCCGGACGTCATACAGAAATCTCGTATGAGCGGGGGCACCTGCACTGCCCTCGGCAAACACGAACTCCCCGAGGCAAATATGCCTAGGGGAGACGAGGGAAACCCAGTGACCGTGGTAAACCCGGGACCGGGGACTGGGGAAGGGGTGACGGCTTAGCCGAACCGGCCCTGGATGTAGGCCTCTGTCGCGGGGTCGTCGGGGTTGGAGAAGATCTTCTCGGTGCGACCGGATTCGACCAGTCGACCGGGCTTGCCCACACCGGACAGGTTGAAGAAAGCCGTCTCTTCCGAAACACGGGCGGCCTGCTGCATGTTGTGCGTGACGATGACGATCGTGTAGCTCTCCTTGAGCTCCTGGATCAGGTCCTCGATGATGCTTGTCGAGATCGGGTCGAGGGCCGAGCAGGGCTCGTCCATGAGCAGCACCTGGGGCTCGACCGAGATGGCGCGGGCGATGCAGAGGCGCTGCTGCTGGCCGCCGGACAATCCCGAACCGGGACGATCGAGGCGATCCTTGACCTCACCCCACAGGCCGGCACTGCGCAGCGAACGCTCGACGATCTCGTCGGCGTCGGCCTTCTTCATACGCTTGCTGTTGAGCTTCTGGCCGGCGAGGACGTTGTCGTAGATCGACATGGTCGGGAACGGGTTGGGCCGCTGGAAGACCATGCCGATGCTGCGACGCACGTTGACCGGGTCCATGTCGCGGCCGTAGAGGTCCTGGCCGTCGATGAGGACCTTGCCCTCGACGCGGGCGCCGGGGATGACCTCGTGCATACGGTTGAGCGAACGCAGGAAGGTCGACTTGCCGCAGCCCGAGGGGCCGATGAACGCGGTGACCGAGCGGGCCGCGATCGGGATGGTCACACCTTCGACTGCGAGGAAGTCGCCGTAGTAGATGTTCAGGTCCGAGACATCAATGCTTTTAGCCATGATCTGTCCTTCTCGAGCGGGTTACCGCTCGCCCTTGGGTGAAAAGTAGTAGGAAACGAGCCGCGCCACAAGATTCAGCAGCATCACGATGAGCAGCAGCACGAGCGCTGCGCCCCAGGCGCGGTCGATGCTGGGTCCGGGCGGCACGCCGGGGTTGCTGATGGCCGAGTAGGTGAAGACCGGCAGGGTCTGCATACGTTCGTGGAACATGTCGAAGTTGACCGAATCGCTGAAGCCGGCGATGACCAGCAGTGGTGCCGTCTCGCCGATGACGCGGGCGATCGCGAGAGTGATGCCCGTGACAATGCCGGCGAGGGCGGTCGGGAGGACCACCTTCAGCACGGTGCGCCACTTCGGTACGCCGAGCGCGTATGACGCCTCGCGCAGCTCATTGGGGACGAGCTTGAGCATTTCTTCGCAGGACCGGACGACGACCGGGATCATCAGGACCGAGAGCGCCACCGAGCCACCGAAGCCCATACGGACGCCTTCGCCGAAGAACACGACGAACAGGGCGTAGGCGAAGAGGCCGGCGACGATCGAGGGGATGCCGGTCATGACGTCGACCAGGAAGGTGATCCATCGGGCCAGCCTGCCGTTGTTGCCGTATTCGACCAGGTAGATGGAGGTGAACAGACCGATCGGCACCGAGATTATCGTCGCGGCAAGCGTGATGAGCAGGGTTCCGATGATGGCGTGGTAAATGCCGCCGCCTTCGCCGACCACGTTGCGCATCGAGTTGTTGAAGAATGCCGGCGAGAGGACGGGCGCGCCCTTGCTGACCACGGTCCACAGGATGCTGAACAACGGGAACAAGGCGACGCCGAAGGCGCTGGAGACCAGCACCGTGACGAGTCGGTCGGTGGATTTGCGGCTGCCTTCGACGACGCGCGACCAGCCGGGGAGGCCGATGACCACGACGGCCCAGGCGATGAGGAGGGACTTGAAGTTGCCCAGGCCGACGACGAGGCAGAGGATGCCGACGATGCTTCCGGCGGCGAGGACTGCGCGTCCTGCCCAGGTCGGCAACTGTGCGCCTCGCAGCGACGACTCGAAGTCGTCGGTGGAGGTCGGCGGAGTGGTCAAGGTGCTCATCAGTTGGCCCCAGAGAATTCTTTGCGGCGGTCGACGACGGCGCGAGCCGCGAAGTTGACTGCGAAGGTGATGACGAACAGCACGAGGCCGCTGGCGATCAGTGCGTTGACGCTGAGCCCACTGGCTTCCTTGAAGCCGAGCGCGATGCTGGCGGCAATGGTGCTGGGGTTGGTGCTGCTGATCAGGTTGAAGGTGACGACTCCGGAGGCCGACAGCACCATGGCGACGGCCATCGTCTCGCCGAGTGCCCGGCCGAGACCGAGCATCGCGGCCGAGACGATTCCGGACCGCGCATACGGGAAGACGGCCATACGGACCATTTCCCAGCGAGTGGCTCCGAGGGCCAGCGCGGCTTCCTCGTGCAGGCGCGGGGTCTGGAGGAAGATTTCGCGGCAGATTGCGGTCATGATCGGCAGGATCATCACGGCGAGCACGATGCTGACCGTCAGGATCGTGCGCCCGGTCGAGGAGGCCGGTCCGGCGAAGAAGGGTATGAAGCTCAGGTGCTTTTCGGCCCACTGGTAGAAGGGCACCATCTGGCCGGAGAGGAACTGGATGCCCCAGAGGCCGTAAACGACGCTGGGGACTGCGGCCAGCAGGTCGATCAGGTAGCCGAGGGCGTGGCCCAGCCGACGCGGGGCGTAGTGGGAGATGAAGAGGGCGACGCCGATGGCGACCGGCACCGCGATGAGGAGCGCGAGGGTGGCAGCGAGGAGCGTGCCGAAGACCAGCGGCCAGACGTACGGGATGAAGTTTTCGCCGCTCTTGACTTCACTGGGACTGGCGAGGATGCCCGGGATACCCTCGATGGTCAGGAAGAGAGCGACGCCCGCGAGGATCGCGAGGATCAGAATGCCGGCACCCGTGGAGAGCCCGGCGAAAACCCGGTCGCCACGACGACGAACAACACGTTCGTCGTTTCGCGGGGTGAGGGTTCTGGTCACTTGGTGTGCCTTTCGAAAGAGGTTCGGTGGCCGCCCGCCTGCCCTGTCAAGGCCGTGCGCGGGCGGCCACCGGGCCGGTCAGGAAGCCGAGATCTTTTCGATCGCGGCGTTTACCTTTTCGCTGAGGTCGGCGGAGATGGGTGCAGCTCCGGCGTCCTTGGCGGCAGCGGCCTGACCTTCTTCGCTGGCCACGTAGGTCAGCCAGGACTTGACGAGTTCTGCCTGGGCCTTGTCGGCGTACTTCTCGCAAGCGATCTGGTACGAGACGAGGACGATCGGGTAGACACCATCATCGGTTAGTTTGCGATCGACGTCGATCGCGATATCGGTCGCATCGCGGCCTTCGACCGGCTTCGAAGCGTCGAGGACCTTCGAGGCCGCTTCGGGCGTGTATGCCGCGAACTTGTCGCCGACCTTGATCTTCGCGACCGACAGGTCGCCGGCCTGGCTGGCATCGGCATAACCGATGGTGCCTTCGCCGTTGCTCACGGCCGAGACGACACCGGAAGTGCCTTCAGCAGCTTCGCCGCTCTTGATGGGCCAGACCTTGTCGGAGCCACCGGTCCACGATCCGCCTGAAGCCTGATCGAGGTAGTCGGTGAAGTTCTCGGTCGTGCCCGAGTCGTCGGAGCGGTGTACCGGCGCGATTGCGCTGCTGGGCAGCTTCGCGTCGGGGTTGTCGGCCTTGATGGCCGCGTCGTCCCACGTCTTGATCTTGCCTCCGAAGATGCCACCGAGGACCTCGGGAGTGAGGTTGAGGTCGTCGACACCGGGAAGGTTGAAGATGACGGCGATGGGGCTGACGTAGACGGGAACTTCGACGACGTCGCTCTTGCACTGGGTCTTGGCCTTGGCAAGTTCTTCATCATCGAGGTATGCGTCCGAGCCGGCGAGGTTGAGGCCGCCCGCGATGAACTGCTCGCGGCCGCCGCCCGAACCTACCGGGTCGTAGTTGATCGTGGTTTCGGGGTTCTCGGTCTGGAAGGCCTTCTTCCAGGTGGCAACAGCAGATTCCTGCGAGCTGGCGCCGCCGGTGTTGAGTGTTCCGGAGAGGCCTGACGTTGAGCCGTTGGCCGGTTCTTCATTCGCCGCACCGCAGGCGCTGAGGCCCAGTGCGAGTGTGACTGCTACTGCCAGCGGAGCTGCAGTGCGCAAGCTCTTTCGTTTCAAAGACGTGCGGTTCACTAGGCGTTCCCTCTCTAGGGGGTTTTTGGACGCTGTAATTCATCTTCAACAGCGACGCTAAATCGCACAGGTGTACCGAAGTGTGGGGCTAAGTGAACGCGGGGTGAACGATGCCCAAACAGGCTCAGGCGGGAATGTGTTCCACCGCACACACTGTGCCTTTGCGGTGGTGGATCGCGACCGCTTCGCCGGGTTTCAGATCGGTGAACTTCAGCCCGAGTTCATCGAAGATCGTCGGGAGATTCGGCCGATGAGTGCATACGACGGTGGGCTTCTTGCGTTCGAGGAGGGCAGCGACCGAACGGCGTACCAGGGACGGCTTGGCCTCCTCGAACATGCGGTCGTCGATCTCGAGGAAGGTGCTGATGTTGTGCGCATAGGGCTCGACCGTTTGCACACACCGATGTGCCGGACTGCTGACGATGTTTCGTATGCCGTATGCGGCGAGCAGGCCGATCAGGTCCTTGGCCTGCACCGATCCCGAGTCGTCGAGTGGTCGTTCAAGGTCGTCGCCCTCGAAGCCGTTGCGGGGGTTGGCCTTCGCGTGCCGCAGGATGACCAGCGTCCTGGTCTTGTGCTGCCTCTCTTCGCGGACGGCGCGGAACCGTTCGAGGACGTCCCGATCGTGCACGTAGGTCAACAGCTCGGAGGCCTTGCCGAGCCGGGCCCAGCGCACTTCGTCGACCTCGCTGTTGGGGATGAACCCCTCGGTGCCGGTCGGTCCCACGATGCGCGCACACCAATAGCTCACCCGCTTGGTGCCACCGGCGACGGTGTATTCCAGCTGGTGGAGGGGCACGCCGAGGCGCACCCGCAGTCCGGTTTCTTCGTGGATCTCGCGGACCGCCGTCTCGGCGAGGGACTCACCGGGGTCCGACTTCCCCTTGGGCAGCGTCCAGTCGTCATACTTGGGCCGATGGACGAGCAGGACCTCGATCGCCGGGCCATTGGTGCTCGAACTCGTGCGCTTCCGCCAGACGACGCCGCCCGCGGCGTTAATGATCCGTTCGCTTGCCATATTGCGTATTGTCCCTGTCAAAGATGAAACCCCGGTAAAGGAGACATGGCCAGAATGCGTCTTCGTGTCGGTGTCATTGCCATTATTGTCATGATCCTGGCCTCTGTGGGTGGCTGGGCGGTGTCACGGACCCAGTCCGACGCGCGCGCACCGTTGAGCCAGGCCCTCGACGTGCTCCCGGTCGACACCCGCGCCGCAGGGTTCACCGACTGGGCCCAGATCCGCACGACACTCGGATTTGACGAAGTCACCAGCGCCATCGACCGCAAGACCCTCGTCAACAACGCCTCCGAACGCGACTTGTCGAGCCGATCGGTCTTCGAAGCCTCCACCGACGACATGAACGCCAAATTCGGCTGGACCATCGCCGATCTGCGATGGGAGGCGTATGGGCAGGCCTCAAACGGCGCCCTGCTTGCGGCCGGCTTGAACGACAGCCTCGAGGCCGGCACCGTGACATCAGGACTGCGCGATCTCGGCTACGTGCAGAACGGCGACACCTGGACCATCGATTCGGCCGACCTGGCAGTCAAGGTGCCCGGTCTTCCCACGACGTTTGCCAACATCGCCTTCCTCGAAGACGAGCGGCTCATCCTGCTGAGCGACCAGGCGCGCTATCTCGACCGGGCGCTCACGATGCACCGTGACCATGCCGCCAGCCTTGCCGGAGTGGCCGCCGTACGCCAAACGGCAACGCCGCTGGTGGGAGCGTTGACGGCGGTGATCCAGGTCGGGAAGGATGCCTGCGAGGCCACCGGTCTTGCCGGCATGCCTGCCACTGTCCAGGCGCAGGGCCGCAACACGGTGAAGCCGCTCGGCAAGCTCGAACCGGTCGCCTATGGGGCCCGGGCGATGTTCGACAACGATGGAGATCAGTGGTTGCGTTTTTCGCTGACCTTCGACTCCGCTGTTCAGGCCACGCGCCAGCTGGAGCTGCGGCGGGCGCTGAGCACCGGGCCGTTCGTGGGGCGCAACGGGCAGATCGGCGACGTGCTCACGCTGACCGGCGGACACACCAGCGGTCCGAACACGACGCTCGACTTCGGGCTCGACGCCACCAGGGGTGCGTTCATGAGCGGCAACGGTCCGCTGCTGTTCGCCGCCTGCTCGTCTTAGGCCTGAATCCGCGCCCTTCGGGCCTTCGCCTTGTTGATCAGGGTTTGCTGGATGTCGATCTCGCCCTCGCGGCGGATCCAGTCGCCGTTGCTCTCCAGATGCCAGCTCGTGGTGCCGTCGTCCATGATCTTGGCGAGCAGGGCGCCGAGTTCTTCGCTGTGGGCGTCGCTGGGTATGCGGACGAGTGCCTCGACCCGACGGTCCAGGTTGCGGTGCATGAGGTCGGCCGATCCGATCCAGGTCTCGGGATGGCCGCCGTTGGCGAACCAGAAGACCCGGCTGTGCTCGAGGAACCGCCCGAGAACGCTGCGCACGCGGATGTTCTCGCTGAGGCCGGGCACGCCGGGACGAAGTCCGCAGATGCCGCGGATTATCAGGTCGACCGGGACACCGGCCATCGACGCCGCATACAAACGGTCGATGATCGCCTCGTCGACGAGTGAGTTGAGCTTGAACCGGATGAGGGCTTCCTGGCCCGACTGGTGGTGCTCTATCTCGCGGTCGATGCTTTCGATCAGGCCGTTGCGCAGCCCCGCGGGAGCAACCATGAGCCGCCGGTAGGACATCTGCTGGGCGTGGCCGGACAGGTTGTTGAAGAGGTCGGTGAGGTCTTTGGCGATGTCGAGGTTGGCCGTCAGCAGGCCGAAGTCCTCATACAGTCGGGCGGTCTTGGGGTTGTAGTTGCCGGTGCCGATGTGGGCGTAGCGGCGCAGGCCGTCGGGTTCGTCGCGGACCACGAGGGCTAGCTTGCAATGGGTCTTGAGGCCGACGAGGCCGTAGACGACATGGCAACCGGCGCGTTCGAGCTTGCGCGCCCACCGGATGTTGGCCTGCTCGTCGAAGCGGGCCTTGATCTCGACGAGGACCAGGACCTGCTTGCCCGCGCGGGCGGCGTCGACGAGCGAATCGATGATCGGCGAGTCGCCGGACGTGCGATAGAGCGTCTGCTTGATCGCGAGCACGTGCGGGTCGGCGGCGGCCTGTTCGATGAACCGCTGGACGCTGGTCCCGAAGGAGTCGTAGGGGTGGTGCAACAGCACATCGCGTTTGCGCAGGGCACCGAACAAGTCGGCCGGACTGGACGTCTCGACCTCGGCGATGTGCGTATGGGTGCCCGGGACGAACGGCTCGTACTTGAGCTCGGGGATGTCGAGGTCGGCGATCTCGTTGAGGCTGCGCAGGTCGAGCGGACCCTGCAGGTGGAACACCTGATCGGCCTTGATGCCGAGTTCGGAGACCAGCAGGTCCAGGACGTCGGGGTCCATCGTCGGCTCGACCTCGAGACGCACGGGAGGACCGAACTTGCGGCGCAGGAGCTCTTGCTCCAGGGCCTTGAGCAGGTTTTCGGCGTCATCTTCTTCGACTTCGAGGTCTTCGTTGCGGGTCACCCGGAACGCGTGGTGCGCGATGACATCCATACCGGGGAAAAGCAGGTCGAGGTGGGCGGCAATGACCTCTTCGAGCGGGATGTAACGGCCCTCGGTCGCGGCCATCCAGCGATTGATGATCGGCGGCACCTTGACGCGGGCGAAGTGCTCCTTGCCGGTCTCGGGATTGCGCATGACCAGGGCGAGGTTGAGGGACAACCCCGATATGTAGGGGAAGGGGTGGGCCGGGTCGACGGCGAGCGGGGTCAGGACCGGGAACACGCGCTCGCGATAGACCTCGCTGATCGACTTCTGTTCTTCGGGACTGAGGTCCGACCAGTGCAGGAGCTCGATGCCGGCCGCGGCGAGCTCGGGAATGATGTGCTCGTTGAGGTACTGGCCGTGCCGCACCATCAGCGACTGGCTCTCGGCGAGGCTCCGGGCGAGGACGTCACGCGGGTTGAGCCCGCTCGCCGAGGGCACCGCGACACCGGCGGCGATACGACGCTTCAGGCCTGCGATACGCACCATGAAGAACTCGTCGAGGTTGCTGGCGAAGATGGCCATGAACCGGACCCGCTCGAGCAACGGCAGCGTGTCGATCTCGGAGAGTTCGAGGACCCGCGCGTTGAACGCGAGCCAGGACAATTCACGGTCGAGGAACCTGTTGGCCGGGAGCTGGCTCTCGGTCGAGTCGAAGGGTGGATCCACGTCAAAGGAGTCGGGCGAGGCGGGTGCCTCGAGGTCGACAACGTCGATGTCGTGAGTGTCCATACTTCGAGGATGGCAGGTCAAGGTGAACGGGTGGTGAACCCCTGGGAGTGGACCGTGAGGCGAGCGGACGGTGCGCTACCTTTGCGCGCATGGCTCCCACGACGAAAGCCGCCGCCGCCAAGGGCACCGTCATGCGTTCGCTGATGAGGTTGCCGAAGCCAGTCATCCGCAAGCTCGCCGGCAAGCCCGTCGTCATCGACGGCAAGACCCTCCACCCCGAGATGCAGCTGGTGCTGCGGCTCGAGAAGCTCGAGGGGCCGGCGGTCGAAACGCTGCCGATCACCCGCGGGCGCAAACAGGTCGTGTCCAGCGCGCGGCTCGCGGGCGGCTCGCCGTCCATCGGCGCGGTGACCGACCGCACCATCGACGGTCCGGCCGGCAAGCTCAATCTGCGCTTCTACACGCCGAGCGGTATGCGGGGTGCCGCCCCGGCACTGTTCTTCATCCATGGCGGTGGCTGGATCTACGGCGACCTCGAGAGCCACGATGCGACGTGCCGGTTCCTTGCCGAGGAGGCGCAGGTCCGGGTCATCGCCGTCGACTACCGGCTCGCCCCCGAGGCGCCGTTTCCGGCGGCATTCGACGACACGTGGGCGGCCTATCAGTGGATCGTCAACAACGCGCAGGGCATCGGCGTGGACATCGATCGCCTGGCGGTCGGCGGCGACAGCGCCGGTGGCAACCTGGCCGCGATCATCGCCCAGCAGGCCGTTCGCGAGGGTTTCCATCCTCCGACCTTCCAGCTGCTGATCTATCCGGCGACGGACTTCGTCACCGAGAGCGCCAGCCGCGCCACGTATGCCAAGGGCTACTACCTCACCAAGGCGTTCATGGACCTGGCCAACGAGAACTATCTCCTCGGCGACGAGGACCTCGACGACCCGCGTCTCTCGCCGGTCCGCAACGACGTCGCGGGCGTCGCGCCGGTCTATGTGGTCACCGCCGGATTCGACCCGCTCCTCGATGAGGGCAAGGACTACGCCGACAAGCTCCGCGACGCAGGTGTGCGGGTTGACTACCGATGCGAGGAGGGCTTGATCCACGGCTTCGCCAACATGGTGGCCCTGGGTTCGGCTGCCCCCAAAGCCATGCGGAGAGCCGCCGCAGCCCTTGCCCGCGGCCTCTCGTAACAAGTTTCCCAGGAGGTCCCCGAAGACCGGTACTGATCACAGGTTGTTCTCTGTGAGGAGTACCAGTT
>JALYQD010000043.1 GCA_030856025.1 Actinomycetota bacterium | reverse complement strand
CCGCTGTACCGGCTGCTCGAACCCCATGGCCCTGTTGACCGGATCCTCGCCGAGGA
Organism: Actinomycetota bacterium; assembly: GCA_030856025.1. Lineage (GTDB taxonomy): Bacteria > Actinomycetota > Actinomycetes > Propionibacteriales > Nocardioidaceae > JACMOZ01. Next base: position 19,789 of record JALYQD010000043.1, on the reverse strand, counting down.
CGGTCCGCTCTACCGATTCCTGGCGCCCGGCGGCGCGCTCGACCGGTTGCTCGCCGAGGAAGGCGCGCTCGACCGGGTGACCGCGCCGGGCGGCCTGCTCGAGCAGTTGCTCGCCGAGGACGGCTTGCTCGAAAAGCTCCTCCAGCCCGGTGGCACTCTCGATCAGCTCATTGCGCTCGGCGGGGTGTTCGAGTCTCTCGAGCCCAAGCTCGCAGCGCTGGGTTCGGCCATACCCGGCCTCAATCAGGCGGTCTCAGCCCTCAACATGGCGGTCGAGCCGCTCGGTTCACTGGCCGGACGCCTCCCCGGCGGTCGCCGCCGTCCCATTTCGGTAGCCGCCGCGGACTCGTCTCCGATCGACTAAATCGTCCCCGCGAGGCAGTCGAAGTGACCTATCGCGACTGACGAGAGCCCTTCTTCCGCGTCGAGGGAAAGTCCGCAATCGCGCGCTGAGTTCTTCGCATGTCTGCGGATGTGAGTCATGATTCAAGTAAGAGCCGACCAAGGAGACCCAACGACATGAATGCCACACCACCAATCGTCGTCATCGGCGGCGGCCTGGCCGCGGCCAAAGCCATCGAGACATTGCGCGAAGAAGGTTTCGACGGCGCCATCACGCTGATCGGCGAAGAGGCCGAACGTCCGTACGAGCGGCCCCCGCTGTCGAAGGACTATCTCCAGGGCAAGTCGACGTCGGACGACCTCTTCGTCCACGGCGAAGGCTGGTACGAAGAGCATGACGTCGACTCCCGCTTCGGCGACGCGGCCGTCTCGATCGACCGCGAACAGCGAACGGTCACCCTCGCGTCGGGCGACAGCGTCGGTTATGACCACCTGCTCCTCGCCACGGGTTCCCGGCCGAACACGCTCAAGATCCCGGGAGCTGACCTGGGCGGGGTGTTTTCGCTCCGTCGCCTTTCTGACAGCGATCAGATCCGCGCGGCGTTCACCATCTCCAAGAAGCTCGTCGTCATCGGCGCCGGCTGGATCGGACTGGAAACGGCGGCCGCTGCCCGCGCGGCCGGGCTCGACGTCACGATCCTCGAGTACGCCGCTCTGCCCCTGCAACGGGTGCTCGGCGACGAACTCGCTCAGTACTTCGCCGACCTCCATCGCAAGAACGGGGTCGAGCTCCGCACTTCGGTCTCGGTCACAGAGCTCGTGGGCACCGAAGGCCGGGTCTCAGCGGTCCGTATCGGCGACGAGGAGATCGCAGCAGACATGGTGATCGTCGGCGTCGGCATCTCGCCCAACACCGAGCTCGCCGGCGAAGCGGGTCTCACCGTCGACAACGGCATCAGGGTCGACGAGAGGCTGCGCACCTCCGATCCCACGATCTTCGCCGCCGGCGACGTCGCGAATGCCCGCAACACCGCGCTCGATGCCAACATCCGGGTCGAGCACTGGGACAACGCGATCCGGCAGGGTCAGCTGGCCGGCAAGTCGATGCTCGGGGAGTCCGTCGCCTACGACTGGCAGCCCTACTTCTACACCGACCAGTACGACCTCGGCATGGAGTACGTCGGCTACGGTTCGGCCGACGACGATGTCGTCATCCGTGGTGACAAGTCCTCGGGCGAGTTCATCGCGTTCTGGCTCAGGGACGGCGTCCTCACAGCAGGTATGAACGTCAACATCTGGGACGTCAATGACGACATACGGGCCCTCATCGGCAAGACCATCGACCCCGCTCGTCTCGCCGATCCGGAGATTCCGCTCGCGGAGCTAGACTGAGTCATGGCCAGCGACCGTTTCAAGGAGCTCCCCAAGCCGATCCGGCTCGAGGACACTGTTGCCGAGGTGGACATGCGCCCGGTTCCCGATCCCGACGGCGGTCGCAACCCTGACACCGACTTCCTGATCCGCTACGCACTGCCCTGACGTCGGCGGTGCCTCAGCACCCGCTCATCCCGTTCGGCGGTGCCCCAGCACCCACGTCAGGCCGTCGCCTGGGTGCATTCCCACCGCCGGCGAAGTGGGATGGGTGCATACCCACCGCCACGGGAGTCAGGGGCCGAGGAACTGACCGATAGACTCGGCCCGTGACCGACGCCCGCCCCGCCGCAATTCCAGGCGGTCTCGACACTGTCGAGTACGCCGCCAGTTCAACCGATCGTGAGCAGCCCTGGGCTGAGCTCGGCCTCAAAGAGGACGAGTACGCGCAGATCCGCGACATCCTCGGCCGCCGCCCGACCGGTGCCGAGCTCGCGATGTATTCGGTCATGTGGAGCGAGCACTGCTCCTACAAGTCCTCCAAGGTGCACCTCAAGAAGTTCGGCGACCTTCCGCAGGAGACGCCGTTGGGCAAGACCCTGGCAGGCATCGGCGAGAACGCCGGCGTCATCGACATCGGCCAGGGCTACGCCGTCACCTTCAAGGTCGAGTCACACAACCACCCCAGCTACGTCGAGCCCTATCAGGGTGCGGCCACCGGTGTCGGCGGCATTGTCCGCGACATCCTCGCGATGGGCGCCCGTCCGGTCGCCATCATGGATCCGCTCCGCTTCGGCCCGCTCGACGCCGAAGACACCAAGCGCGTCATGCCCGGCATCGTGGCCGGCGTCGGCGGCTACGGCAACATGCTCGGCCTGCCCAACATCGGCGGCGAAGTCGTCTTCGACGAGTCCTACCTCGGCAACCCGCTGGTCAACGCGCTGTGCGTCGGCGTGCTCCGGCACGAAGACCTCCACCTGGCCCACGCCAGCGGCGTCGGCAACAAAGTCGTTCTGTATGGAGCCCGCACCGGCGGCGACGGCATCGGCGGCGTGTCCGTCCTCGCGTCCGAGACGTTCGAATCGACCGGACCGACCAAGCGCCCCGCGGTCCAGGTCGGCGATCCGTTCATGGAGAAGCTCCTGATCGAGTGCACCCTCGAACTCTTCAAGGCCGGCGTTGTTGCCGGCATCCAGGACCTCGGCGGAGCCGGGCTGTCCTGCGCCACGAGCGAGCTGGCCAGTGCCGGCGACGGCGGTATGCACGTCGAGCTCGATGTCGTGCCGTTGCGGGATTCGACCCTGTCGCCGGAGGAAATCCTCATGAGCGAGTCGCAGGAACGCATGATGGCCGTCGTCGAACCCGAACACCTCGACGGCTTCATGGAGATCTGCGCCAAGTGGGAGGTCGAAGCCGTTGTCGTCGGCGAAGTCACCGACGGCGATCGTCTCCTCATCGACTGGCACGGCCGGCGCATCGTCGATGTGCCGCCGCGATCGGTCGCCCACGACGGACCGACATACGACCGTCCCTATGCCCGCCCGTCCTGGCAGGACGCGCTGCAGGCCGACGGTGCCGAAAGGCTCGAGCGCCCCAAGACAGGCGATGCCCTGCGCGACGCCCTGTTGAAGATCGTGGCCTCGCCCAATCAGGCCGACAAGTCGTGGGTGACCGACCAGTACGACCGTTACGTGCAGGGCAACACCGTCCTCGCGCAGCCCGAGGACGCCGGTGTCGTCCGGATCGACGACGTGACCAACCTCGGTGTCGCCGTCTCCACCGACTGCAACGGCCGCTTCGCCAAGCTCGATCCCTATGCCGGGGCGCAGCTGGCGTTGTCGGAGTCATACCGCAACGTCGCCGTGACCGGTGCCCTGCCGCTCGCCGTGACCGATTGCCTCAACTTCGGTTCGCCCGAAGACCCCGATGTGATGTGGCAGTTCGAACAAGCCACGCACGGCCTCAAGGACGCCTGCGCCGAGCTCGGCATTCCCGTCACCGGCGGCAACGTGTCGTTCTACAACCAGACCGGTGAGACGGCGATCCTCCCCACACCTGTGGTCGGCGTTCTCGGCGTCATCGACGACGTCACCAGGCGGGTCAGCCAGGGCTTCACCCGCAACGGCGACCACGTCATCGTCCTCGGCGCCGCTTCCGATGAGCTTTCCGGCTCGACCTGGGCCGACGTCATCCACGGGCACCTCGGCGGGCTGCCGCCCGCGGTCGACCTCGCCGCCGAACGCGCCCTCGCCGGCCTCATGCTCGACGCGATCAACGCCGGCATCGTCGAAGCCGCCCACGACTTGTCCGACGGCGGTCTCGCCGTGGCCCTCGTCGAAGCCGCGCTTCGCAATGATGTCGGCGTCCGGGTCGAGCTCGAAGACCCGTTCGTCGAGCTCTTCAGCGAATCCGTGGCCCGTGCCATGGTCGTCGTGTCCGGCGACGACCATGAAGCCCTCGTCGAGCTCGCCGAGAAGCACGGCGTAGAGCTTTCCTCGCTCGGTCGCACCGGCGGCGACTTCGTCGAGGTCAGCGGCCAGTTCCGGGTGCCCGTCACCGAGCTGCGCACCGTATGGACCGCCACCCTCCCGGCCGTCCTCGGACGCTAACCCTGTCTGCCGGGCGGGTTAGCCTGACCTCATGGCACACCGGCTCAAACCACTGGCGGCCGAGGAGTTCGCGGCGATCTGCCAGCGGATCGATGCCGGCGACCCGAGCCGCGACGACCTGAAAGCCGCCACCAAACACCTCCTCGCCCTGCTGACCGACAAGGCTCCCGGCAACAGCGTCGAGGTGCGGATCCTGCCGTTCGCCGCCGTGCAGTGCCTCGCCGGCGCACGGCATACACGCGGGACTCCGCCCGCCGTCGTCGAGATGGATGCCGCGACGTGGATCGCCGTCGCCCGCGGCAGGCTTGCCTGGAAGGACGCGAAGATCAGCGCCTCCGGTGAACGCTCCGACCTCTCGCCGCTGCTGCCGCTGGTCTAAGCCCGCTTGCGGCGAAGGACGTCGCGACCGTTGCGCCGCATCATGGCGACTGTGGTCTTCCACGACGGCCGGTTGAGGTCGGGTTGCTTGCCCGCGCCGATGCGGTGGAGCTGATCGGTGTGCCACTGGAGGTCGATGAGTCCGTCGAGTGTCTTCGTGTTGGCGACCTTGCCCAGGACGGCGCCGCCGGTTATGCCCCGACGGTGCGACTCGAGCTTGTCCGCACCCTCGAGGATGCTCCCGGCTGCAGCGGGCGTTGTCGCTGCCGGCCGGCCGAGGCCGATCATGTCGCAGTCGCCCGAAGACAATGCCGACTCCATCGCCGTACGCGTGCGGAAGCCGCCGGTCACCGCAAGAGGTACGTTGCCCGCGACTTCGCGAACCGTCTTGGCATACTCCAGGAAATAGGCTTCGCGAGCGACCGTGCTGGCCTTCTTCGGGCCCATCATGGCTGGAGCCTCATAGCTGCCGCCGCTGATCTCGATCAGGTCCATCGACTCCCCGGCGAGCCGGGCGACGACGTCCTTCGACTCCTCCTCGGTGAATCCGCCGCGCTGGAAATCGGCGGAGTTGAGCTTGATGCCGACGGCGAAGCCGGGCGAGACCGTGGCGCGAATCCGTCGAACCACCTCGAGGACGAAGCGCATCCGGTTGTCCGGCGACCCTCCCCATTCGTCGGTGCGCACATTGGTCAATGGCGAGAGGAACTGGGCGACGAGATAGCCGTGGGCACCGTGGATCTGGACGCCGTCGAACCCTGCGGTCTCCGCGACGAGTGCCGCTGTGGCGAAGCGGTCGATGATCTCCTCGATCTCGCCGCCGGTGAGCTCGCGAGGCGTCTTGGCGCCGGGGACCTTGAGGGCGACGGGGCTGGGCGCGATCGGCTGGTTGCGACCGAAGGGATTGGATTGGCGGCCGGGATGGTTGATCTGCATCCAGATCGGGACGCCGCCGTCCTGGGTTGCCTTGGCCCACCGCGTGAACCCGTCGAGATGACGGTCGTCCTCGATCGCGACGTTGCCGGGTTCGCCGAGGTGCCGCCGGTCGACCATCACATTGCCGGTGACGATGAGTCCGTAGCCTCCGGAGCTCCACGTGCTGAAGAGTCGTTCGAGCTTCTCGGTGGGCGCCTGCGTCGGGTCGCCGAGCGCTTCACTGAGCGCCGACTTCATGAAGCGGTTGGGCAGGACCTGCCCACACGGGAGGGTCAGCGCGTCGCTCAGCGTCGGGGCCATTTCAGATTCCTTCGGTATGTGAAACCCCTACAGTAGACGATCGGCCCTCAGCGACGCGCGGCGATTGCCCGTTCCGGGTAGTTCGTCGCCACCATCCAGGTCTGTGGATCGTTGATCCAGCGCGCGAGCTCACCTGGGGAGTCGACGGTCCAGACCAGCAGCGGCAGCCGGCGGCGCCTCGCATACGCGCGAAGCCAGAAGCGCGCGACCAGCCGGTGGGCGACGACGAGGTTGGCACCCGATCGCCGCAGTCGCGTGCGCGGGAACCACGAGGCAAACCGGTCCCGCCACCGCGCGCCGCCGCCGCGCGCACTCGACGACAAGCCGACCAGCAGCCCCGGGGCGTATGCATGCGACCAGCCGAGGATGGCCCGCACCGAGGAGTCCTCGGCTGTGGTGATGACGACGTTGTCCTGACCGAGGACCTCGACGATCCGGGCGACCACGTCGATCTCGTCGCCGGGCAGCTTGAGATCGACATGGGCCTTGGCGCGGCCGCGCAGGAGTTCCAGGAGGTCGTCGAGACTGAGCAGGTCGATGCCGTGAAGGAGAGCGTAGGCGCTGGCCGCGATGGACTGCTCGATCCCGTCGATGGTCAAGAGGTCGTCGTGGAAGATCACGTAATTACCATCGGCCGACCGCCGCACATCGAACTCGATGTAGTCGCAGCCCAGCGCGATCGACTGCTCGCACGCGGCGAGACTGTTCTCCATCAGGTTGTCATCGCCGGCACCGCCGCGATGAGCCGAGACGAGGGCCATGGCCTTATCGTGACGCAGCCGGGTCGGTGACGGAAGTCAGAGGGTCCGCGCGCCCTTGAAGAGCAACGCCCAGACGGACGACTCGGCGGTCGGGGCGGCGGCCACCTTGTTGAACTTGCGGAGGGCCTGGACCGCGGTCTCGGTCGACTTGCCGAACACTCCGTTAATGGTGATCTTCTGGCCGTCAGCGACGAGAGCGCGCTGCAAACGCCATACCGGCTCGCCGACCGACCCGAACTTGAGGACGCGCGGCTTGCTGCCGTTCGACAGGAGGATCACCCATTCGCGTCGGGTGATCTTGCCGTCCTGGGGGAAGCCGCGGGCCTTCTTGAACTTGTTGACTGCGGCGGTCGTCGCGGCGTCCATCGTGCCGTTGACCGGCGCCGTGTAGTCGAGCGCGCCGAGCAGACACTGGGCCGCCTTGACCTCGGACCGGCTCGCACCGGGGTAGAGGCTCGGGTAGGCCTTGTAGGTCAGCGAGACGCCACACTTCTTGGTGTCCGAGGTCGCCGCGGATCCCTTGCCGACATCGAGGTAGTTCTTGTCGATGTTGATCGTGTAGCCGCCGTGCTTCACGTCGACGCCGTTCCAGTACTGGTGGATCCGCTGGTGGTTCTTCCAGCCCGAATCGCTCAGGTAGGGCCCGCCATCGGTGTTGGCCACCTTGTTGGTCCAGGCGATCCACATGTGTTCAGGGAACGTGTAGCCCGCCGGCGGCTTGGCGCGCAGGAGGTCGATGCTCTTGATCGCGGCCGATCCGCTCGAGTAGAGGCCCGGCAGATAGCCGGACTTGACGACTTCCTTGTTCCACGCGTCGATGAACTGGCGCACCGCGGCATCACATTTGGAGTCGCCCCGGTTGTAGTACTCCATGTCGAGGTACAAGACGCTGTTGGCGCCGAAGCCGTACTTCTTGGCCGCGGCCACTACTTCCTTGCCGTCTGCAGTGGCCTGGCTCCGAGCGGTCGCCGTGGTTGTCGACATACGCTTCTTCTGGACCCGGCTGTTGGGGTTGTTCTTGAAGCACGGTGCCTGATAACCCACGTGGATCGGCATGAACCGCCAGCCGTTGTCGGCGTTCTTCTGCACCCAGTCCTTGCTCAGGTTGGGCTGGTACTTGTCGCCGCAATAGCGCGAGTTGCCCGAGATGTAGATGCCGATGGCGCTGTATGGCGAGGTGAGGTTCCACGCGTCCATGACCTTCTGGGTGGGCGCGACGCAGGCGTCGAAACCGAAACCGGTGAAGTCGCCCGGAGCCGGCGGCGCGGCGGCCGAAGCCGGGGCAGCGGACATCATGGTGGACGTCAGAAATGTCGCGAGACCGATGACGACTGCTCGCGCGGTGGGGGAAGTCACCTTACGCATTGCCCAAGCATAGGTGTCTACGTCACTTCTGTCACAAAAATCACATGAGTCACAAGGGTTTCGGTCACACCTGGCGCTCGCGGTCGGCCCAGTAGGGCTTGCGCAGATCGCGCTTGAGGATCTTGCCCGAAGGGTTCCGGGGGAGGGCCTCGACGATGTCGATCGACTTGGGGCACTTGTAGGGGGAGAGCCGCTCGCGGGTGAACGCGATGAGCTCCTCCGGCGTAGCACTCTCGCCGGGCTTGAAGGCCACGACCGCCTTGACCGTCTCGCCCCACTTGTCGTCGGGGACGCCGATCACAGCCAGCTCGGCGATGGCCGGATGCTCGGCCAGGACACGCTCGATCTCGGGGGAGTAGATGTTCTCGCCGCCGGAGATGATCATGTCCTTGACCCGGTCCTCGATGAAGACGAAGCCCTCATCATCGAGGCGGCCGACGTCGCCGGTGCGGATCCAGCCGTCGTCGGTGAGGAGCTCGGCGGTCGCCGCGGGGTTGCCGAGATAGCCCGGCGTCGTCTGCTCGGTGCGGAACCACAACTCGCCCGAGTCGCCCGGTGCAACATCCTCATGCGTCACCTGGTCGACGACCCGGACTTCGGCACCCGGTATGACCTTGCCGGCCGACACCAGTCGCTCAGGGTGCGCCTCATCGCGGTGCGCCGCGTCGTCGAGGATCGTCGCGACCCCGGCCATCTCGGTCATGCCGTAGACCTGCATGAAAGTCGTGGTGGGCCATGCCTCGAGGGCGGCACGGAGAATCGGCAGCGGCATCGGGGCGGCGCCATACGAAAAGACCTTGAGCCTGCTGAAAAGCCCCATGGCCTGCGGTCCGGCCTGCACGAGAGCGGCAACGACGGCCGGCACCAGGAACGCATGGGTCGCGCCGGCCATGATTGCGCCGGCGAGGAGTCCCGCATCGACCTCGCGGATGATGTAGCCCGGCGTGCCGGTCGCCGGGCCGAACATCGAGTACGACGTCCCGCCGACGTGGAACATCGGCATCGCGATGAGCATCATGTCGCCGTCGCTGTAATCGATGTCACCGCCGGCGTTGAGCGTATGCGTGACGAGGTTGTGCTGCGTGAGAGTCACGCCCTTGGGCCGGCCGGTGGTGCCGGAGCTGTACATCACCAGGCACACGTCATCGGGAGTCGCTGCGGGATCGCGGTCGATCGGCTCGGCAGCGGCGAGCCACGCCTCGTATTCGTCATGCTCCCCGCCGACGAGGATGACCTTCTCCACGGAAGTGAGCTTGTCGCGCACGAGCTCGATGGCGTCGGCGAGCTCGTCGCCGACGAAGAGGATGCGAGCGCCGGAGTCGTTGATGACGTAGTCCAGCTCGTCGCCGGCCAGGCGCCAGTTGATGATCGCGGTGGCCGAGCCGACAAGGCAACCGCCGAGGGTGGCCTGCAAGATCGCCGGGTTGTTCTTGTCGAGGAAGGCGACGCGGTCGCCGCGCTCGATCCCTTCGGCCTTCAGCCCGCCGGCGAAGCGCCGCACCGACTCCCAAGCCTCCGCCCACGTCCAGCCCCGGTCGAGATAGATCCATGCTTTGGCGTCGGGCTGTTGCTGTGCCTGAAAGGCCAGAAAATCGGGCAGGAATGTGGCATCGGGGATTTCGGCGACCATGATGTTCCTTCGCGAGTGTGAGTCCGGTCACAACAGGGTACGCAAGCCCCGTGTGCAGCCGACAGGGGTTGTCCGAATCAGTTCTTCGGCGCGGGCATACGTCCCCTACACTTGTGGCGTGCCTCGCGGAGACGGTCGACTCAATCACGACATCGATCCACACGACCTCGGACCCCAGGATGCCTGTGGAGTCTTCGGTGTGTGGGCCCCAGGCGAGGAAGTCGCCAAGCTCACCTACTTCGGTCTGTATGCATTGCAGCACCGTGGCCAGGAATCAGCCGGTATCGCGGTCAGCAACGGCCGCCAGATCCTCGTCTACAAAGACATGGGCCTCGTGTCGCAGGTGTTCGACGAAGCCACGCTGGAGTCGCTCAAGGGCGGACTCGCGATCGGCCACTCCCGCTACTCGACCACCGGCGCCAGCGTCTGGCAGAACGCCCAGCCGACCTTCCGCCCCACGGCAACCGGTTCGGTGGCGCTGGCCCACAACGGCAACCTGACCAACACCCACGACCTCGTCTCCCTCGTCCGCGAACGCACCGGTGAGACCAACGGCAACGGCCGCGGCGGCGAGCTAGCCACCAGCGACACCGGCGTCATGGCGAGCCTCTTGTCGTCCTACCCCGACCGCTCGGTCGAGGAAGCCGCCCTCGAGGTGCTGCCCAAGCTCCGCGGCGCCTTCTCCCTCGTCTTCATGGACGAGAACACCCTGTATGCCGCCCGCGATCCCCAAGGCATCCGGCCGCTGGTGCTCGGCCGACTCGATCGCGGCTGGGTTGTCGCGAGCGAGACCGCCGCCCTCGACATCGTCGGCGCCTCCTACATCCGTGAAATCGAACCCGGCGAGTTCATCGCCGTCGACGAAAACGGCTTGCGTACCGAACGCTTCGCGCCGGCCGCCCCCAAGGGTTGCCTTTTCGAGTTCGTCTACCTCGCCCGCCCGGACACCACGATCTCCGATCAGCGGATCTTCTCGGTCCGCGCCGAGATCGGCCGGCGCCTCGCCCGCACCGCCCCGGTCGAGGCCGACCTCGTCATCCCGGTCCCGGAGTCGGGCACGCCGGCGGCCATCGGCTACGCCGAGGAGAGTGGCATCCCGTTCGGCCACGGCCTGGTCAAGAACTCCTACGTGGGCCGCACCTTCATCCAGCCCAGCCAGACGATCCGACAGCTCGGCATCCGGCTCAAGCTCAACCCGCTGCGCGATGTCATCGCCGGCAAACGGCTCGTGGTCGTCGATGACTCGATCGTGCGCGGCAACACCCAGCGCGCCCTCGTGCGCATGTTGCGCGAGTTCGGTGCCGCGGAGGTCCACGTCCGCATCTCCAGCCCGCCGGTCAAGTGGCCATGCTTCTACGGCATCGACTTCGCCAGCCCCGCCGAGCTCATCGCCAACGGCATCTCGGTCGATGAGATCTGCCGCTCCATCGGCGCCGACTCGTTGCACTACGTCGAACTCGACGAGCTGATCGAAGCCACGCAGGTGCCCAAGGACAATCTGTGCCGCGCCTGCTTCGACGGCATCTACCCCATCGCGTTGCCCGACGACGACCTGATCGGCAAGCACTTGCTCGAAGACCCCAACGCCACGACGCTCAAGGTCATCCAGTGACGTCCTACGCCAGCGCCGGCGTCTCGATCGAGGCGGGCGACCGCGCCGTCGAACTCATGAAGGAATGGGTCGAGAAGGCCCGTCGCCCCGAAGTCGTGGGTGGCATCGGCGGATTCGCCGGGCTCTTCGACGCCTCGGCCCTCAAGGCCTACAAGCGCCCGTTGCTGGCCACCTCGGCTGACGGCGTCGGCACCAAGGTCGCGATCGCCCAGGCCATGGACAAACACGACACGATCGGCTTCGACCTCGTCGGCATGCTGGTCGACGACCTCGTCGTCTGCGGCGCCGAACCCCTCTTCCTCACCGACTACATCGCCTGCGGCTCCGTCGTCCCCGAACGCATCGCCGACATCGTCAAGGGCATCGCCCAGGCCTGCGCCGAGACCGGCACCGCGCTCCTCGGCGGCGAAACCGCAGAACACCCCGGACTCCTCAAGCCCGATGAGTATGACGTCGCCGGTTCGACCACCGGTGTCGTCGAGGCCGACAAGTTGCTGGGCGCCGAGCTCGTCAAGCCCGGTGACGTCGTCATCGCGATGGCCTCGTCAGGGCTGCACGCCAACGGCTATTCCCTCGTGCGGCACGTATTCTTCGACAAAGCGGGCTGGAAGCTCGACCGCGAAGTCCCCGAGTTCGCCTCAACCCTCGGCGAGCAGTTGCTGATCCCGACCAAGCTCTATGCCAAGCCGTGCCTCGACCTGGCCGCGGCCGTCGAGGTCCACGCGATGTCGCACATCACCGGCGGCGGACTGGCTGCCAACCTCGCCCGGGTGGTCCCCGAATCCGTCTCGGTCCGTGTCGACCGCTCGACCTGGTCGCAGCATGCGGTCTTCAAGCTCGTCGGCGAGCTCGGCGGAGTGGCCCGGGCCGACCTCGAGCAAGCCCTCAACATGGGCGTCGGCATGGTCGCCCTCGTGGCACCCGAACACGCCGACGACGCAGTCCGGCTTCTCGGTGACAAGGGCGTTCCATCCTGGATCGCCGGCGATGTCGCCGAAGCGGGCATACACGGTGCAGGTGGGTCCGTCACCCTCGAAAACGACTACGTCTGACCGCGGGCGGTCTGCCGCGGCTACTGAGTTCACACCGACTCAACCGGGCAAATGAGAACTCCACCGGGCAAATTTGCCGTGTGGAGAGAGGGTTTTCCCGGTGACCGTGGCAAACCGGGGAGGGTCGATGCGGCGAAACGTTGGGCTTACGGGTAATCTTTATGGCACGACATATTGACTATCTATATCTGTGCGAGGGGGTCGAACCTTATGGGTCGCGGCCGAGCGAAAGCAAAACAGACGAAGGTCGCGCGCGACCTGAAGTACCGTACTCTTGATACCGACTTCAGTGACTTGCAGCGTGAACTCCATGGCGAATCAGGTGCACCAATACCTGAGCAATATGCCGACTTGCTCGATGACTCCGGGAACCCGGCACCGCGTTAGTACAGTGCCGGGTCCGCTCGGTCATCATGTCTTCTGCTGAGGATCAGCGGGCAGGCAACCACGTCGAACGCAACCGTCCGACGTCGCGCATGCGCTGTTCGGCGATGCGGTCCGCCGCGATCGACGGCGGCACTCCTTCGGTCTTGGCGCGCTCGAGCACGTCGAACGTCGTGTCGTAGATCTTCTCGGCGCGCACCTTGGCGCGGTCGAACGAAAATCCTTCGAGCTCGTCGGCGACCTGGATCAGTCCGCCGGAGTTGACGCAGTAGTCGGGGGCATAGGTGATGCCGCGTTCTTCGAGACGCTTCTCGATTCCTTCGTGTGCCAGCTGGTTGTTGGCGGCGCCGCAGACGATCTTGGCGCTCAGCACGTCGACGACATCGTCACTGAGTGCTCCACCCAGAGCACACGGGGCGTAGACATCGAGCTGTTCACGCACGAGCGCGTCGGTGTCTTCGACAACCTTGATGGCCGGATATGCGGCCTGCAGAGCAGCAACCGCGACTGAATCGACATCGGTGACGATGAGGTTGGCGCCGTCTTCGATCAGGTGGCCAACGAGGTGCTTGCCGACCTTGCCGACGCCGGCAACGCCGACGGTCTTGCCTTCGAGCGAGGCTGCGCCCCACAAGTGGGTCGCGGCAGCGCGCATACCCTGGAAGACGCCGAAAGCGGTCAGGACCGAGGAGTCGCCCGCTCCGCCGTGTTCGACCGTGCGGCCGGTGACGTAAGCCGATTCCTTGGCGATGATGTCCATGTCGGGGCTGAACGTGCCGACGTCGCACGCGGTGTAGTAGCGGCCATTGAGCGACTGGACCATGCGGCCGTAGGCGCGCAACAGGGCCTCTGTCTTGATGGCCTTGGGGTCACCGATGATGACGGCCTTGCCGCCACCGAGGTCGAGACCGGCGAGGGCGGCCTTGTAGGCCATGCCCTGCGAAAGATTGAGGACGTCGGCGAGAGCATCCTGCTCGCTGGCGTAGGGGTAGAAGCGCGTTCCGCCAAGTGCCGGCCCGAGGGCGGTCGAATAGATGGCGATGATGGCTTTGAGGCCGGAGTCTGCGTCCTGGCAGTAGACGACTTGCTCGTGGCCATGCCCGAAGGCGGAAACGGATATGCGGTCAGTCACGGTAGTGCTTTCTGTTGGATGTCGGAGAGGCGGTGGTGGGCCCCTCCATCTGGCGAACCACGAGGTGGTGTGGATCACAGGTGACTTTACTCCCCCACGGCCCCCTGGTGTGTTTCACACCTCTGCTCGTGCGGGCAAGACAGCTCTCCGCCCGCCGGTAGGTCCGGCTCCGCGCCGGCTACGCCCGAAATGGTTTAGTCCTCGTATGCAGATTGAGGGAAAAGCCGCCATTGTCACGGGAGCCGGCGCCGGAATCGGTGCCGCGATCGCTCAACGCCTCGTCGAGAACGGCGCCAACGTCACGGTCTCTGACATCAATGCCGAGACGGCTTCGTCGAGCGCAGCGCAGCTCAACGAGATCCGGGCCGGCTCCGCGATCGGCGTGGGTTCGGATGCCGCCGACGAGACCGCGCTGCGCGCGTTGATAGCCCAGACCGAGGAGGCCTTCGGTCCCGTCGCGTTCTACTTCGCCAATGCCGGTGTCGGCCTCGGTGCAGGGCTCGACGCCGAGGATCAAGCCTGGGAAATTGCCTGGAACGTCAACGTCATGGCGCACGTCCGCGCCGCCCGCCTGCTCGTCCCGGGTTGGGTCGAGAAGGGCGAAGGCTACTTCTTCTCCACGGCTTCGGCCGCCGGCCTTCTCACACAGCTCGGATCACCGACCTACGCCACGTCCAAGCACGCCGCCGTCGGTTTCGCCGAGTGGCTTCGGGTGACATACGGCGACAAGGGCGTGCGGGTCAGCTGCCTGTGCCCGATGGGCGTCAACACGGCACTCCTCAACGCCGGCGACGACGCCGACGAAGAGGCTTCGCGCATCGCCGCGGCCGCCGTCAAGACCTCGGGCCGGGTCCTCGAACCGCTCGAGGTCGCCGACATGGTCATCGAGGCGATCGGCGACGAACGCTTCCTGGTGCTGCCTCACCCCGAGGTCTTCGACATGTACCGCCACAAGGGTCAGGACTACGACCGCTGGATCGCCGGCATGCAGCGCTACCGCACGTCTCTCGAGACTGGCTAGTCCTCCTCACCCATCTCGCGGGCTCGTTGCTTGGCGGTCTTGATCGCGTCGTCGACGCGCAGCACGTTGGCCGGGTCGACCTGCGTGTGGTGCTGCACGGTGTAGAACCGGACCTCGTGACCGTCGGGGTCGTGCAGCATGGGCAGGATCCAGCCAAAGGTGGCGAAATGCACGCCCGCATGTGACTCGCCGAGGTCCGTCAGGCGCTGTGCGAGCGCGTGGATCGTCTCCTTGTCGGGAACGCCGATCGAGAAGTAGTCGAAGCCGGCGGCGGCTTCGGCCCGGTGGGGGTCGAGGCGGAATGCGAGATCGGGCCCGCCGTTCGCGTGATTCATGCCGAGGCCCATGAGCTGGCCGTGCTCAGTGAATTCCTCGGTGAGTTGATAGCCCAGCCGCGACTCGTACCACGCCTGCGAGCGCTTCAGATCCGAGACCGGCAGCTTCAGATGGTGCACTCCGGCCAGCGCGGGTGTTTCGCTCGTCGTCATGATGTCCTCCAACAGGTCTTGCAGTCTGACTGCATATTGGTATTACAGTTAGACTGCAACTCATGGATCCCGATGTCAAGCCCTCCGCCTCTGCAGGCACTACGCGGGCACAGCGGACAGAACAGCGGATCATCGCGACGGCATCGGATCTCTTCCTGGCTCGCGGCTACCGCGGCACCACGCTGGCCGACGTCGCCGCGGCCGCGGGCGTGGGTGACCGCACGGTCTATGTGCGTTTCGGGACCAAGGCGGACCTGCTCAAACGAGTCATCGACGTGGCCGTGGTCGGTGACACGCTGCCGATCAACCTGGCGAACCGTGACTGGGTGGTTACCGTGATGAATGCCCCGACCTTGCACGAGCGCATCGCGGCAGATGCCGCAGGCACCACAGAGGTGATGGAACGAGTCGGTCCCTTGCTCGCCTTGGCCATTCAAGTGGAGGCCGACGAGGCGGTGATCGCACGCGCGGCGCAGGCTGCGCGCGAAGACACGTTGAGTCAGGTGCGTCAGTTCTGGGAGAAGTTGCGGGCCGATGGTCTGATGAACACAAAGTCCGACATCGAATGGGTCATCGGCACGAGCGGACTGCTCGCGGGCGCCGAGACATACGTGCACATGACGAGAACTCTGCGATGGCGCCCCGCTGAATACGAACGATGGCGCTACCGCACCTGGATGCACTTGGCGACCACCGCCGGACCCGAAGACGACAGGGTGTACGCCTGACCGCGTCTCAGTCCTTCGTCGTGCGTTTTGCGAGGGTGGCGTCCATGCGCCTCATAAGTGGCCGCATCGTCTTCGTCAGTACACCGGGAATCGTCGCCATGCCGAGTCCGCCCAACGCACCTGGAATGCTGGTGACGCGGGTTGGCTTGTCCACCACGGCCTTGACGATCCAGTTGGCGGCCTTGTCCGCACTCATCATCGGCATCTTCTTGTAGATGTCCGTCGCCGAGGACATCGGCGTCCGGACCATCGGGAAGTAGACGACGGTCGTCGTCACGCCCTGGGAGCCGAGCTCGGCCGACAGTGAGCGGGTGAAGGACTCCAGCGCACTCTTGCTGGCCAGATAGGCCGAGAACAGCGGTATGGGGATCTGCGTCGACATGCTCGACACCGACACGACGTGGCCGTGACCCTGCTCGAGGAAGCGCGGGACGAGAGCGAGGGTGAGCCTCACGGCGCCGAAGTAGTTGATGGCCATCGTGCGCTCGTAGTCGTGCAGGCGGTCGGTCGAGTCGGCGATGGGTCGCCGGATCGACCTGGCCGCGTTGTTGACCAGGACATCGATCCGGGGATGCTCGTCGAGCAGCTGCTTGGCGACGGCCTCGGCCTCGTCGGCATCGGACAGGTCGACGGCATACGTATGCGCGACCCCGCCGGCCCTCTCGATGTCGGTCTTGACCGTGAGGAGGTCGTCCTCGCGCCGTGCCAACAGGCATACGGTCGCCCCGAGGCGGGCCAGCTTGCGGGCGGCGTCCGCGCCGATCCCACTGGACGCACCCGAGATGACGACGGTCTGTCCGGCGAGCTTCATGAGGTGGCCTCGGCAAAGAGCGCAGTGAGGAGGCGGACGCAGCGCTGCATCATCTGCTCAGCGGTCTGGTCGGGGTGGTCGAGCCACCAATTGACCAGGGCGTCGACGGTGCTCATCCAGACCGATGTCATGGCCGAGATGTCCAGCGGTTCGCTGTTGCCGTTCATCGTCATGAGCTCGGTGACGCCTTCCTCGGCGAGCTTGGTGATGCGGTCCTTGTAGTGGGCCGTGGACTCGCCGATCGCACCGGTCGTGGGGGCGGAGCCGTCGAAGAACAGCTTCCAGAAGTGCGGGTGGGTCTCGAGGACAGCAAAAATGCCGTCGAGCGTGCGCATGCCGCGTTCGATGCCGGTCGTGTCTTCGCGCGCGATGCGCTCGATCTCGTCGGCGAGCACGGCACCGGCCCGGTCGAGGCACGCCGTGAAAAGTCCCTCCTTCGAGGTGAAGTAGTTGTAGATCAGCGGCTTGGAGATGCCCGCCTTGTCGGCGATGACGGCGAGGTTGGTGGCCGCATAACCCATCGCTCCGAACTCGGCCGCTGCCACATCGAGGATCTGGATCTCGCGGTCGAGTCGGGGGACACCCTTGGTGCCCGCGTTTTTCCGCGGCTGAGCCTTATGGGGTGCAGCAGTCTTTCGGGTCACGCATTCACTCTAGCGGGATCATATGACTCTATGGTAACTTACTCAGAAGTCATATAGAGGAGTTTGTCGATGTCGGAGTTTTTCGATCCGCTGAAGAATCCCACGCTGGTCGCCGCGCCGTTTTTCATCCTGTCGTTGCTCATCGAGCTCGCCGCCTTCAAATGGCTCGAGAGCGATGAGGACCTGCGCGGGTACGAGGCGAAGGACGCCCGGACCAGCCTGTTCATGGGTCTCGGCTCGATCGTCTCCAGTGCGGCCTTCAAGCTGGGCACGCTCGTGGCGTTCGTCGCGGTCAGTGTCTGGATCGCGCCATGGCATCTGCCCACCGACACCTGGTGGTACTGGGTGTTGCTCATCGTCGGGCTGGACCTCGCGTTCTACCTCCAGCACCGCTTCGTCCACCGGGTCCGCATCGGCTGGGCCGCGCATCAGGCCCACCACTCGAGCGAATACTTCAACTTCTCGACCGCCTTGCGGCAGAAGTGGAACCCCTGGGCCGAAGCGTTGTTCTGGCTCCCGTTCCCGCTCCTCGGCTTCGAACCATGGACGCTCTACATCGCCTTCGGCATCAATCTGGTCTTCCAGTTCTTCGTTCACACCGAGCGCATCGACCGCATGTGGCGGCCGATCGAGTTCGTCTTCAACACGCCGTCGCATCACCGCGTGCACCACGGCAGCGACCCGATCTACCTCGACAGGAACTACGCCGGGATCCTCATCATCTGGGATCGGATGTTTCGCAGCTACCAGGAGGAGATCCAGCGGCCGACGTACGGGCTCACGGTGCCGGTCGGCACCTACAACGTGCTGCGTCTGCAGTACGGTCCGTTCGGCGAGTTGTTCCGCGACGTTCGCAGGGCCACCAACTGGCGCGACAAGCTCGGGTATGTCTTCATGCCACCGGGCTGGCACCCGGGTGAGAAGCGGGCCGAAGCCGAACGGGCGCGCGAGACGGCTCAGTTCAGCTGACAGCGGCTGTCGGGCGCACTCGCTTCACCGCTGGATCTTCTGAGTCGCCATCCCTGGGGCTGAATGGCGACTCAGAGCGAGACATCCCCAGGCGATCAGGACGACGAGCCCGCCTCCGCGCTCGAGATTGACGATTCCGATCACCGTCGCAAGGGGTACCAGCGCAAGAAGGCGAGGACCGCGTACAGCGAGCCCGGCCGCGGCCACCAACAGCACGAGGAACGTCCCCAAAACACCTACCAGGTAGGTCGTTCCTGCCCAAGAGGCACCGAAGCCATCCTCAACAATATTCGACATGGCGGCAGTGCCCGCCGTCGCGATCGATGCGACACTCAGCGATCGCACAGACAATGGACCGAGATTGGTGTGTTTCAAGAGGATCCCGACGCCGACCGGGAGCAATCCGAGCGCGATGCTGAGTGAAACCACTGCGAACCAGTCCCCGACCGTTTCCGGCGAATCGAAGTCGGGATTGCTGAAGGACTGCAACGAGCGGGCCGCCCACAAAGCGCCAAGGGTCCAGAGGGCAACCTGCGCCCGACGCCGTCGTCCTGTGGGCGACTGCTGGTCGCGCTCGTCGTACACATCCTCAGACTAGGCGTTATGGGAGGTGGGTGGATCCCACTCTTTCGAACCCGCAAATACAGGTTCGACCGTTCGGATGTGCTGGGACATCACTGACTGCGCCGCTCCAGCAGCACCACGTCTCGCCACTGACCGGCATACGGACCACCGGGCATGAAGCCGATTCGTTCGCGCACGCCGACCCGTCGGAAGCCGCACGACTCGTGGAGGCCGAGGCTCGCCGTGTTCTCGGGGAAGATTCCGGCCTGCAGCATCCAGATGCCACCCGCCTCGCTCGACTCGATGAGCGCCGTGAGCAGCGACCGGCCAACGCCGCGGCCTCGGGCGCCGGCGGTGACGTATAGGGCGACCTCGCATACGCCGCGGTAGACGTGGCGCGAAGACGTCGGGCTGAGCGCGGCCCACCCGACGACCTCATCGCCGTCGAGCGCGACCAGCCGGTGCTCGGAGAGCTTGGCCGAGTCGAATGCCGGCCAGTCGGGGGCTTCGGCCTCGAACGTCGCGTTGCCGGTGGCGATGCCCTCGGTGAAGATCGCCGCGACTTTATCGGCGTGGACAGCCGTCATCGCCGCGATTTTCATTGGCGCGTCGGTCACAGTCCGCGCGATATGCCGCCGTCGACCGGCACCATAATGCCGGTCAGATAGCTGGCCGCGGGGGACAGCAGGAAG
>JALYQD010000015.1 GCA_030856025.1 Actinomycetota bacterium | reverse complement strand
GCCCAGGACCGCAGCGCCAGCAGGGGATGCAGCCCGCGCCGTTCAGCCTCCTCGCGCGTCGTGACCACGCACATCGCCGCACCGTCGTTCTGGCCGCTGGCGTTCCCGGCCGTCACTGTCGAGTGGCGGTCGAGCTTCAGCCGCACGGGCCGAAGGGCGGCGAGGTCCTCGAACGTCGTCCCGGGCCGGGGGTGCTCGTCGCGGTCGACGACCACGTCGGGCTTGCCGCGGTGGCCGGGCACCGTGACCGGCACCAACTCGTTGGCGAACCGGCCCTCGTCATGGGCCGCACACGCGCGCTGCTGGCTCTGGACCGAGAGCTCGTCCTGATCCTGACGCGAGATGCCGTACTCCCGGCGCAGGTTCTCGGCCGTCTCCACCATTCCACCGGGCACGGGGTGGTGGCGACCCCCGGCTGTCTCGCGGGCCCTGACCAAACGGTCCATCAGCTCGACACTGCCGCCGCGCACGCCGGTGCGGATCCCGGTCGCGTAGTGCTCCACCTGCGACATCGACTCGGCTCCACCGGCGACAACAAGGCGGGCTGACCCGGTCGCGACCATCCCGGCGGCGTACAGCACGGCCTGCAGTCCGGAGCCGCAGCGGCGATCTACCTGGGCGCCAGGCACTCCGGTGCCGAGACCCGCGTCGAGGGCGGCGGTGCGCCCGATCGCGGGTGCCTCACCGCTCGGATAGCACTGCCCGAGCACGACGTCGTCGACGTCGCCCTCCCGAAGGCCCGTGCGACGCACCAGTTCGGTAAGGGTCTGCGCGGCCAGATCGCTCGCGGACAGGGAGGAGAGCGCGCCTCCGAACCGGCCCACAGGGGTCCGGATCGGTTCGCAGATCACAACATCGGTCATGACTTCACGCTAGGCCCGTTTGGCGATATGGAGAAGTATCTATATCGCTTCGATCAAGAGTTAAAAACTCTGAATGATTCAAGGGTCCACGAACGACGAGGACCTCTCCCCGGCGCCCGAGCGCAGGAGATGGGTCCTGGGTGCGTCGTCAGGCGACGGCGTCCGCCAGGGACCGGGTCAGCTTTGCGGTGACCGACGACAATCGCACTGCCGTGGTCCAGCTTTGCGGTTCTCGCCGCGCGCAAAGGTCGCAACCTGGGCAACGGTGCATGCCTCGTCGGCCTGACGAGGCCTTGACAGTTGATTCGCGGGTGCAGCAACTCTTCGATGATTAATACCGTGCAAGTATGGCTGGGTGGAACTCCGTCACCTGCGGTACTTCGTCGCGGTCGCCGAGCTACGGCACTTCGGTCGGGCCGCGGCCCGACTGCACATGGCTCAGCCGCCACTGTCGCATCAGGTGCGGCAACTCGAGGCGGAGCTCGGGGTCGAGCTTCTGCGCCGCACCACCCGCCGGGTCGACCTCACGGACGCGGGGACGGCTTTCCTGCAACGAGCCCGGGAGGTCCTCGCCGCAGTCGACGCCGCCTCCGCTGAGGCGCAGCGGATTGGCGCCGGGCTCGAGGGGCGACTCGTGGTCGGCTGCGTGGGGTCGGCGACGTACAGCCTGTTGCCGCGCCTGGCCCGTACACTGCGCGAGGAGCTGCCGGCCGTGGACTTCAGCTTCCGCGGCGAGATGCTCGTGCCGGACCAGGTGGCGGCGCTACTCGCAGGCGAAATCGACCTTGCCCTGCTCCGTCCACCCGTCGACCATCCCGGATTAGAGCTGACCTCGCTGCGCCGCGAGCGACTGATCGTCGCGCTCCCCGACGGCCACCGCCTGGCCGGCCGCAAGCGGCTGCGCGTGGCCGACCTCCGCGACGAGGACTTGATCGTGCACCCGGGGCATGGTCGGTCCGTGATGAGCGGGCTGGTCTTCACCCTGTGTCGCGAGGCGGGGTTCGAGCCACGCGTCCGGCAGGAGGTGGGGGAGACCTCCACCCTGGTCACCTTCGTGGCGGCGGGCCTGGGCGTCGCCGTCGTGCCGGAGCCGGTTGCCGCGCTCGGTGTGGCGGGCGCGACGTACCGGCCGCTCGTCGGGAGTGGCCACGTCGAGCTGTCAGCGGCGACCCGTGCGGGTGACAACACACCCGTGCTGGCACGCGCGCTGGCGATCCTGGCGGCCCTGACCAGCGAGTAGCGCCGGGCCGGACCAGCCAGGAGTCGGCTCAATAAAACCCGTCCCGATGGGTCGGGGAGTGCGGCTGGCGGGTGGTCCGGAGCGCGGCCAGGTCGCGCCGGATCGCGTCCGCGGCCTCCAGCATGAGCGGCACCACCTCGGCGATGATGCGGTCCGCCGTGGTGCGCCCCAGCGTGCTGGAGTAGGCCAGGGCGGCCAGCACCTCGCCCTGGGGGCCGCGAACCGGGACCGAGGCCGACAGAAGCCCGTCCTCGAGTTCGGACTCCACGACGGCGTAGCCCGCACGGCGTACGCCGTGGAGCGCGTCGCGGAACCACAACGGGTCGGTGATCGTGCGCTCGGCCCGCCGGGGAAGGCCCGCGTCGATCACCGCCTCGACGACGTCCGGCGGCGCCCAGGCGGTGAGCACCTGGCCCATCGAGGTCGCATGCGCCGGGACGCGGCTGCCCACGTCGACGGCGACGCTGAGGATCCGCCGGACCTGGACCCGAGCTACATAGACGACCTCGATCCCGTCTAGCTGGGCCAGGGAGGCGGACTCCTGGGTGGCCTCGGCGAGGTGCAGCAGGTGCGGCTGGGCGATCTCGACGATGCCGTGGGTCGCCGCATAGTGCTGCCCGATGGTGAGCACCCGGGGCGTCAGGGACCAGTGTGGTCCGGCGCCGATGACGTAGCCCAGCCGTTGCAGGGTCAGCAGGATCCGTCGCACCGCCGGTCGCGAGAAACCGGTGCGAGCAGCGAGCTCGGCCGGGGTCGGGTTCGGCAGCTCGGCATCGAAGGCGAGGAGCACGGCAAAGCCCCGTTCAATGCTCTGGACGAAGTCGCGGTCGTTGGCCGCCTGAGCGGGCTCATTCATACATACGGCCTCTCAGTGGGGCGCAATTGGGTATCGATGGGGGTAGTTCTACTCGTTGACAATGGCGTGTGACATGGACCACTGTCGAAATGAACGCACAACGTACAACAAGTACGCACAGCGTACACCAGGAGGTGGGCGACATGGAGACACGGGAGATCCGGGATGCATTCGGTCAGTTCGCCACGGGAGTCACCGTGGTGACCTGCACCAACGAGGACGGCGAGCCGCACGGCGCCACCGTCAACGCCTTCACCGCTGTCTCGCTCGACCCTCCGCTCGCCCAGGTCACCCTCGGCCGCGACTCCAAGGCCTGCCAGTTCCTTGACGGGCGGCCGTTCGCGATCAACGTGCTCGCCGGAAACCAGCTCGATGTGGCGTGGCACTTCGCCGGCCGCCCGGCGGAGGACACGCCGGCCTGGGGCGTCGGCGCCACGTCCCCGGTGCTGGAGGGAACCGCCGCGACGATCTCGTGTCGGTCCTGGCGCACCTACGACGGCGGGGACCACCTCATCGTCATCGGCGAGGTCGAGGAGGTCGAGATCCACGGTCGGGACCCGCTGCTCTTCCACGGCGGCCAGTTCCGCCACCTCAGCCCGCTCGAGACCGGCGTGGCCTGGGACGGGTCCATCGACAACCCCGACCACGGCTGGTTTGACGCCACCGCACACTTCACCCCGCTCTGCGACGCCACCCGTGTCTGAGCCCTACCTCTCGCAACGAAGGGAAGCATCATGACCACCATTCAGGACCGCAAGCTCAGCACCATCAAGGAGGGACTCAACGATGTCCGTCCTATGACCGGCGACGAGTACATCGAGTCAATCCGCGACGACCGCGAGATCTGGATCTACGGCGAGCGGGTGAAGGACGTCACCGAGCACCCCGCCTTCCGCAACCCCGTCCGGATGACCGCCCGCCTCTACGACTCGCTCCACGACGATGCAACCAAGGGTATGATCACCGTCCCGACCGACACCGGCAACGGCGGCTTCACGCATCCGTTCTTCCGTGCGCCGCACAGCTCCGCAGACCTCCAGCAGGACCGGGTCGCGATCGAGCACTGGGCACGCCAGTCGTGGGGCTGGATGGGCCGCAGCCCCGACTACAAGGCCAGCTTCCTCGGCACCCTCGGCGGGAACTCCGAGTTCTACCAGCCCTTCGAGGAGAACGCGAAGCGCTGGTATAAGGAGTCGCAGGAGAAGGTCCTCTACTGGAACCACGCGATCATCAACCCGCCGGTCGACCGCAACCTGCCGCCCGACGAGGCCGGCGAGGTCTTCATGCGGGTCGAGAAGGAGACCGACGCTGGTCTCATCGTCTCCGGTGCCAAGGTGGTCGCCACCGGCTCGGCCATCACCAACTACAACTTCATCGCGCACTACGGACTCCCGATCAAGAAGAAGGAGTACGCGATCGTCTGCACCGTGCCGATGGACGCCCCCGGAGTGAAGCTGATCTGTCGCCCGTCGTACACCATGGCGGCCGACGTGATGGGCAGTCCGTTCGACTACCCGCTCTCGAGCCGCATGGACGAGAACGACACGATCTTCGTCTTCGACAAGGTGCTGGTGCCGTGGGAGAACGTCTTCGCCTACGGCGATCCCGAGAAGATCAACGGCTTCTTCCCGCAGTCTGGCTTCATCCCCCGGTTCACCTTCCATGGCTGCATCAGGCTCTCGGTGAAGCTCGACTTCATCGCCGGTCTTCTGCTCAAGGCGCTGGAGTGCACGGGCAGCAAGGACTTCCGCGGAGTCCAGACCCGCGTCGGTGAGGTGATCGGCTACCGCAATGCGTTCCGCGCCCTTGCCGACGCCATGGCCCTCAACCCCGACCAGGGACCCAACGGGACCGTGCTGCCCAAGCTGGACTACGGCCTGGTCTACCGCCAGTTGATGATCGAGGCCTATCCCCGGGTCAAGGAGATCATCATGCAGGACGTTGCGTCCGGCCTGATCTATCTCAACTCCAACGCGGTCGACTTCAAGACCCCGGAGATCCGGCCCTACCTCGACAAGTACGTCCGTGGTTCCAACGGGTACGACGCCGTCGACCGGGTCAAGGTCATGAAGGCACTCTGGGACGCGGTCGGGTCGGAGTTCGGCGGCCGCCACGAGCTCTACGAGCGCAACTACTCCGGCAACCACGAGAACGTGAAGGCCGAGATCCTCTTCGCCGCCGAGGCGCAGGGCGAAACGGACGCGATGAAGGGTTTCGCCGAGTCGATGATGGCCGAGTACGACCTCGACGGCTGGACCGTCCCCGACCTCATCAACCCCACCGACATCAACCGCGTCTTCAACCGCTGATCCAGCAACTCGAAGGAGAGCATCATGACAACCACACAGGACTCACCCACGGCTGCCGGCTCCGGCGCCAACGCGAGCGAGAACTTCAAGGCCAGCGCCGAGCGACGCGCCGCCGCCGAGACAAGCCCCGAGCGCGTCAGCCCCGTCGTGACGGCCGTGCTCAAGGGCGTCCACGACGCAATCCGCGAGCACGACGTCACCTACCCCGAGTTCCAGGCCGCCAAGGGCTGGTTGATGGAAGTCGGCGAGACGGGGGAGTGGCCGCTCTTCATGGACGTCTTCATCGAGCACGTCGTCGAGGACGTCGTGTCCAAGGCGCAGCAGGGAACCAAGGGCACCATCGAGGGGCCCTACTACCTCCCCGACCAGATCGGGCTGAGCTCGACCTGTTCACTGCCGCGCCGCGACGACGAACAGGGCACCCCGCTGGTGCTCGAGGGTCAGGTCCGCGATCTTGACGGTACGCCGCTGGGCGGCGCCGTGGTCGACGTCTGGCACGCCGACGCAGACGGGTACTACTCCGGCTTCGCGCCGCACGTGCCCGACGGCAACCTCCGCGGAGTCGTCACCACGGACGGTGAGGGCCGGTTCGCGATCTCGACGGTGCAGCCGGCGCCGTACCAGATCCCCACGGACGGGCCGACCGGCAAGCTGATCGAGTCCGCCGGCTGGCACCCGTGGCGCCCCGCGCACCTCCACATCATGGTGCGCGCCGCAGGACACCGGACCATCACGACCCAGCTCTACTTCGCCGGTGGCGAGTGGCTGGACTCCGACGTCGCCGAGGCGACCAAGCCCGAGCTGGTGATCGACCCGCAGGACGACGGCACCGGCACCCGCCGCTCGAAGTACGACTTCGAGCTCGAGTCCGCCTGAGAGACCCACACTCCGCCTGCGGGACCGGCACCTCCCGGTCCCGCAGGCGGCCTCCACGAAAGGCAGCACCGTGCCCGTCACCCACGACGACCTGACCATCGAACGGGTCGAGACCGTCATCATCGACGTACCGCTGCGGCGGCCACACAAGTTCGCCCGCGTCACAATGGAGGCGCAGCCCGTGCTGCTTGCCTTCGTGCACACCCGGGCCGGCATCGTCGGCGTCGGCGAGGGAGTGGTGCCCGGCGGTCCGTGGTGGGGCGGTGAGTCGGTGGAGTCCATGAAGGTCACCCTCGACACCTACGTAGCGCCGCTGCTCGTCGGCCGTCGGGTCGACGACATCGAGGGAATCTGGCGCGACGTCTCCGATCGGGTGAACGCCAACCTCCACGCCAAGACCGCCGTCGAGGTCGCCCTGCATGACGCCTGGGCGCGGAGCCTCGGTGTCCCGGTCCACACGCTTCTCGGCGGCCTGGCCCGGACCAGCATAGACGTCACCTGGGCGCTGGGTGCCGAGCCGGAGGAGGTCGTCGTCGAGGAAGCGCTGGCCAAGCTCCACGCCGGGGAGCACCGCTCCTTCAAGCTGAAGATGGGCGCGCTCGAGCCGGAGGAGGACACCCGCCGGGTCTGCGCGATCGCGGAGAAGCTGGCCGGGTCCGCCGGGGTGCGGGTCGACCTCAACGCCAGGTGGGACCTGAACACCTCGCGCACCTACCTGCCATGGCTGGTCGCGGCGGGGGTCGAGCTGATCGAGCAGCCGGTGCCCGGCGAGCAGGTCGAGGCACTGGCCGAGATCAATGCACTGCTGCCGATCCCGGTGATGGCCGACGAGAGCTTGCGCACGCCGGTCGACGCTCTCCGGCTGGTGCGGCTGCGCGCCGCCGACGTGTGGTCGATGAAGACCACTAAGGTCGGCGGTCTGCGCCGGTCCCGCGACATCGTCGCGATCGCGAACGCGGCGGACATCCCGTGCCACGGAGGCACGTCCATCGAGACGGGTATCGGCACGGCGGCGTCCCTGCATCTGGCCTGCGCGGCTCCGGGAGTGACGTGGGGCAGCGAGCTCTTCGGCCCCCTGCTCTTCGCCGAGGAGATCCTGCGTACGCCCCTGCGGTACGCCGGCGGTGCGCTGCACCTGCCAGACGGACCCGGACTCGGCGTCGAGCTTGACCTCGACGCGGTGGCCGCGCTGCGACGTACCCACCTGACCCGAGGGGAGTGACCATGTTGTTCCACGTACGGATGGACGTCGCGATCCCGCACGACCTCGACCCCGGGGTGCGTGCGGACCTGGTGGCCCGCGAGAGGGAGCGCGCGCTCGAGATCCAGCGCTCGGGTGCCTGGCCGCAGCTGTGGCGGGTCGTCGGGGAGTACGCCAACATCAGCGTCTTCGAAACCGCGTCGAACGACGAGCTGCACGATCTGCTGTCAAGCCTTCCTCTATTCCCCTTCATGACTATCCGGGTCACACCGCTGGCCACGCACCCCTCGAAGCTGGGCTCGTGATGTCCGGGCAGGTCTTCCACGGCTGGCCCGAGGTCCCGCTGCGCGGGTCCGTGGTCACCATGGGAGTGTTCGATGGCTTCCACCGCGGCCACGTGGCGCTGGTCGACGCCGCGCGCGAACGGGGTCGGTGTCGGGGTCTGCCCACAGTCCTGGTTACGTTCTCGCCGCATCCCTTGACCGTTCTCGCGCCCAAGCGGGCGCCTCGCCAGCTCCTGAGCATCGAGGACCGGGTCGAGCTCGCGCTCGCGCTCGGCGTCGACGCGGTCGTCGTACTCCCATTCGACGCGGAGCTGGCCGCAGTGCCGGCACAGGACTTCGTGTCCGACGGTCTCGTGGGGCATCTCGGGGTCCGTGACCTGGTCGTCGGCGACAACTTCCGCTGTGGGCGCGGGGGCGAGGGCGACGTGGCCTTTCTCCGTCGTATCGGCGAGACGCAGAACTTCGGTGTGCACGCGGTCGGCCTGGTGCGCGAGGGCGACACGGCGTGCTCCTCGACGGAGGTGCGCCGGTGCCTCGACCACGGCGACCTGGCAAGCGCCGAGCGGCTGCTCGGTCGGCGCGATTCAAGGATCCTGGCGGCCGCGGGGTGAGCCCGTTGGGAACTTCCCGCAGCGTATTCGTGCCCGGTGCCGAGGGCGTGGATGCCTACCGGTTGCTTACCGCACTCGTGGTGCCGCGGCCGATCGCTTGGGTGTCGACGGTGTCCAGGGACGGCGTCGGCAACCTGGCGCCGCACTCGTTCTTCACCGTCGCGTGCGCCCGACCGCCGATCATCCAGTTCACTTCGGTAGGCACCAAGGACACTCTGCGCAACGTGCTGGCGACCGGCGAGTTCGTGGTCAGCTTTGCGACCCTCCCGATGCTCGGCCAGATCAACGCGTCCAGCGCGGCAGTCGCGCCCGGGGTGGACGAGGCAGTTGTGCTGGGTGTGACGATGGAGCCCAGTGACCGCGTTTCGCCCACGCGGGTGGCCGACTCGCCAGCGTCGCTGGAGTGCACCCTGCACTCGACGGTCGAGCTCGGCGACTCGACGATCGTTCTCGGCGACGTCGTGGCGATCACTGTCCGCTCCGATGTCCTGGAGGACGGCCACCCCGCGATGTGTCACCTCCAGCCCCTGTCGCGGCTCGGCCGCAACGAGTGGGGACTACCGCCCGAGGTGGTCGCCGTCGACCGCCCCCGGCGTAGCGGCGACATGCGGGTGTCTGAACTGCCCGTCGATTGAACCGACGAGCGGTTCGCTCTCGGCCCTCAGGATCGCGCGCGGGTGTGACCTGGCACTCCCCGCAACTGTCTCAGTTGACTTGACAGATTCCGACCGGGCGTGGCGCAGATCGGCGATCTCGATCCGCTCGTCCTGCGAAAGGAATCTCGGGCTGATCTGACGCACGGCCAGCCGGTCGAGGGCGGGAACGAAGCCGATGACATGACCGTTGCGGTAGGTCTTGTAGCCACGCGACCAGTTGTTCCCAGTCGTGCGGGAGACACCGACCTCACGAGCAGCAGCCATGATGCTCCACCCTCGTTCACTTAGCTCCATGAACCGCTGACACTTGGCCGACCGCGGACGACCCCCGGCCCCTTCTTGACAGGACGAGTTGACCACACAACCTCCAGAATCTCGGAAGTGTTGCGACCGTCGCTAGAAACCGCCCCGCCGGAACTGTTCAGTTCTGCGGCGCCGCCGACACCATGGACGCGGTGGGGATCGTTGCGAAAAGGGCGGGGCTCTACGCGTTCTACGGTGACGAACGCGCATGGTCTGGTGACGTCCCGTGGAGTGGTGTAGATCTCGGGTTCTGAGTGTCACGTCGTTGACGTGGAGAGCCATCGTGCGATGGTCAGTGAGAACTGTCTAGGAATCTCACGAAAGGACTTCGCACGATGGCTCTTGACCAGTCTGCCCTGTTGGATCTGTTGGCCCAACTCAAACTCACCGATGTCTCTGATCGGATCCGCTCGGTGACCGAAACGCTCTATCAGGAGCTGATCGATGCCGAAGCCGCTGAAGTGATCGGTGCCGGCAAGTATGAACGCACCGACGACCGGATAACCATGCGCAACGGGACCCGGGCTCGGACGTTGTCGACCACGGCCGGGGATCTGGAGTTGAGGATCTCGAAACTGCGACGCGGCAGCTTCTTTCCGTCGCTGTTGGAACGCCGGCGTCGGGTCGACAAGGCGTTGTTCGCGGTTGTGATGGAGGCCTAATTGCATGGTGTCTCGACCCGGAAGGTCGACGACCTGGTCAAAGCACTCGGCGCTGACACCGGGATCTCCAAGTCCGAGGTCTCCCGGATCTGTGCCGCCCTCGACCTCGAAGTCGGCGCGTTCACCGGCCGCGACCTGTCCGCCATGAGCTTCCCCTGCGTGTTCCTGGACGCCACATATTGCAAAGCCCGAGTGAACCACCGGGTCGTGTCCCAAGCCATCGTCGTCGCGGTCGGTGTCGCCGCTGACGGTCGCCGCGAAGTCCTCGGCTTCGACGTCGGCGACACCGAGAACGAAACGTTCTGGACCGAGTTCCTCCGCTCTCTGAAGACGCGTGGCCTCGGCGGTGTCCAGTTGGTCATGTCCGACGCCCACAGCGGTCTGAAAGCCGCGATCACGACGGTGCTGCAGGGCACGGGCTGGCAACGGTGCCGGGTCCACGTCATGCGCAACGTCCTTGCCGTCGTTCCCAAAGGGACCCAGGACATGGTCACGTCGGAACCAGGAGACCGAAGCAGAGTCGGTGGCCTACGTGGTGGCGGGCCTGGCCGGACTCGATACGAGCGCCTACAGCGTCGGTTACGTCGCCGGATGGTCAAAGGGAAAAACGGACCTGATCCGCGCAACTGCCGAGAACGTCATGCGAGCAGTCCACACCCTCAGCCAAGCCCTCGAAGGTGACGAAGAAGGCGCAGCGGCCTTAACCAACGTGGGGCGGCCGGCCATCGTCAGCCGCCCCAGAGTGGGGGAGCGGAGACGCCTACGGCGACGCAGCACCACCACAACCGCAGTCGACTTCACGACGAGGCCAGACCGCTGGCCAACATCGGCAAACCCTTGACGAGGATCAGGCCCGAGGCTGTACAGAGCGAATCCCACGTCGCCGGGAGGCCAAGTTACTGAAAGTGCCCGGCGCATGAGGCAAGATTCGCAGGGTGACTGTCACGATCCACGATGTCCTCGACGACCTCCGCAGCAACGCCCGGTCCGAACGCGAAAAGGGCGACCTGTTCGAACGACTCATCGCGCAATATCTCAGGACGGATCCCAAGTACGCCGCCCAGTTCAGCGACGTATGGATGTGGAACGACTGGCCCGACCGCAACGGCGCCCCGGACACCGGCATCGACCTCGTCGCCAAAGACCGATACACCGGCGAACACTCAGCCATTCAGTGCAAGTTCTACGCCGAGACCCATCATCTGCAGAAGTCCGACATCGACAGCTTCTTCACCGCCTCAGGCAAAGCACCGTTTAGCCAACGCCTGATTGTCTCGACCACAGATCACTGGACAAGCCACGCCGAAGCAGCACTCGAAGGGCAACTCACACCGGTCGCCCGGCTCCGTGTTCAGGACCTGGATCAAGCTCCGATCGACTGGGCAGACTTCAGCCTCAAAACGCCAGAAGTCATGGAACGCACCGACCACAAAGCGCTGCGACCGCACCAGCTGACCGCGCTCGAGAACATACGAGCAGGATTCGAAGCCCACGACCGCGGCAAAATGATCATGGCCTGCGGCACCGGTAAAACGTTCACCTCATTGAAGATCGTCGAAGACCTCGTCAAACCAGGCGGCACGGTCCTGTTCCTGGTTCCCTCGATCTCGCTCATGTCGCAATCACTGAGCGAATGGACCGCAGAAGCTGACGTGCCGCTGCGCACGTTCGCCGTGTGCTCAGACATCAAAGTCGGCAAACGCAAACTCGGCGAAGACATCGGCCCCTACGACCTCGCGATCCCGGCAACAACCAACGCCGCCAAACTCGTCGAACGCGCCTCCACCGGCGATGACAGTGACCGGATCACCGTCGTGTTCTCGACCTACCAGTCCATCCAAGTCATCTCCGAAGCCCAGGGGTTCGGCCTGGGCGATTTTGACCTGATCGTCTGCGACGAAGCGCACCGCACCACCGGCGTGACACTCATGGATCAGGACGAGTCCAACTTCGTCAAAG
>JALYQD010000014.1 GCA_030856025.1 Actinomycetota bacterium | reverse complement strand
TGGCCGAAGGAAAGAAGCTGGGGAAGGCGCGAACATTCCGCCTTACGGCTCCGAGATCCCGCGCTGTGCAGGTTCTTGAGTGCAACGGATTGCACATCTCGTGATGCTATAGCTATAGGCGAGCGCGTGTTGCGCGGGTACGCTTACGTGCGTGACCCAACTGCGCGAATCGAGAGTGCGTGACGCCTCTCGTTTCTGTTCCGCCGGCGAGATGCCGGTCAACCGCACCGCTGGCGTGATGCCAGTCCTGCCTCAGCAGCGTGACGCTGCCCCCGGAGAAAACTGACCATGCCCTTCCCCATCTTCGACACCCAGGAAGACGTACCCGAAGTTGTCCGCTCTGAATACGAGGAACGTGACGGCAAGTGGCACGCGAAAGTACCGGATGTGACGGCCGCAGTCGCGGCAGCAGCTTCGGAGCGACAGAAAGCGAAGGATGAGGAGAAGGCGCGGAAGAAGGCCGAGGGCGATCTAGTGGAGCTCCGGCGCACGATCGAGGCAAAGACACACGGCATCACCGACGAGCAGCTGAAGAAGATCCAGGACGATGTAGAGGCGAAGCTGAAGCCAAAGGACGAGAAGATCGCAGAGCTCGAATCGAGGCTTCGGAAGATCACCTTCGAGGACAAGGGCAAGGAGCATCTCCTGAAAGCCGGGGTGATGCCTGATCGAATAAAGTCGGCGTGGAAGGACGCGAGGGATTACCTCGACCTTACTGAAGACGGCGATGGATTCATTGTCAAAGATGAGAGCGGGAACCTGACCGGCGAGAAGATCGAGCAGTTCGTGGCAAAGACGTTCAAGGAGTCGCACGGGTTCTACTACGAGGGAAGCGGTGCGAGTGGCAGCGGAGCGTCTGGCTCCAGCGGTTCAGGCGGCGGCAACAGCGGCAAGACGTTCACGATCCAGGAACTCGCCGAACGGAAACGGGCTGGCGGCAGGTACGCGGCATAGGGATGAAACGCCTTGTCCGCGCTTTAACGATTCATCTCACTTGAGGTAGCAGACATGGCAACTCTTACGCGCGTTGCGGCTGCCAGTATGGATTCATCGACTGGTATGTTCGCCCCGCAGGTCACAGGCAATCTTTACGCTGGCGAAGTGCTCGACGTGGCCGCTCCCTGCTACATCAAGGCGTCAGACGGAAAGGTCTACATGTCGAACGGGACAGCCGCCAACGAGGCCGCTTCGTTCGACGGATTCACTGCTCGCGCGTGTTCGTCGGGCGAAGCGGTGACGCTCTTCGGGGTTGGCGCGCGGTTCCGGTACGGTACCGGGCTCGCGGTCGGCAATCTCTTCATCAGCGCGACCGCTGGCCGTCTGGATGACGCTGCGACCGTCGGCGGAACCGTCGCCGTGGCTCGTGTCATCAACTCGACGGACATCCGCGTCATCCGTAACGGTTAAGGAGATAGACGACAATGGCACTCAAGACAGGCACACACGACATCTCCTCACTGCTCGCCGTCACGAACGCGACCGCGGTGGAGTTCGGGCTCGACACGCTGGAAGATGTACTTCGCCGCGACAACGAGGCCCACAACGCGATTCGCGAGGACATTCTCTCTGACCTCGCCGCGACGACCACCGATCGCCAGCGCGTGCAGGGTACCTCGATCGGCGGCGACATGATGGAAGCCGACGAGTACTCGCGCATCCCGACGCAGAAGGATGCGCCCGGGCAGCTCCTGGGCTTTCCGCTCCGGAAGATGCAGTACGCGGTCGGTTGGACCCGCGAGTGGGAAAAGAAGCGGACGCCGAGGGACTACGCTGTTACACAGCAGGCCGCGCAGGGCGCGGATATCCGCCGGACGTTGTACGAGATCAAGAAGGCGATCTTCACGCCGACGAACTTTACCTTCGTCGATCGGCTGGTGGACAACGCTTCGCTAGCGGTAAAGGCTCTCATGAACGCCGACTCTTCGAGCATCTCGAACGGCCCGAACGGCGAGACCTTCGACGGGGCGACCCACACGCACTACAATGCGAACGCGACGCTCACGGCTGCTGCAGTCTCCGCGACCGTAACGGACGTGGTTGAGCATGGGTTCGGCGGACAGGTGAGAATCAACATCAACGTCGCGAACGAGGCCGCCTTCAAGGCGCTGGCAGGGTTCACCGCGTACCTCGACCCCCGCGTCTCGCTCAACATGAACGCCAACCAGGCGCTCCAGAGGCTTGACATCACCCGCATGGACAACCGCGCGATCGGAATCTTCGAGAACGCCGAAGTCTGGACCAAGCCCTGGGTGCCGGCGAACTACCTGTTCGTGTCGGATGTGGGCTCGGACCAGAAGCCGCTCGTTCAGCGCGTCGAAGAGGGCGAAGGTCAGGGCCTGCACCTCGAGGCCGAGATCGAGACCTTCCCGCTCCGTGCGCAGTACCAGGAGCACAAGTACGGCTTCGGTGTCTGGAGCCGGCTCAATGGCGCGGCTTTAAAATTCGACAATGCGGTGTACGCAGCTCCGACCCTCACCTGGTAGTCACGGGAGTATCTGAATCATGGGAATGGCAAAACGGCCGGGTGGACTATACGAAGTTTCAGGCGTTGAAGTCGACGCCAACGGCCATCCGGTGAAGGGCAGCAAGGTGGATGAGGAGACGGTGATCTCGGTCGCGGTTCCGTCAGCTGACGGTCAGGGGTTCGAGGGTACGGACCACGACACCGAGGAAGAGGCCGAAGCTCGCAAGGCTGCGGCAAAGAGCGGAGCGAAGCGCAGATAGCAGTACAAGCACATTCACGGGGGGCGGTAGTGGGTCAAACCGCTGCCGTCCCCCGTTTCACGTTTACGGTCTCACGTTCGACTGTCTCACGTTCACCGGAGTAGCATCAACATGGCGACTGACACGCGAGTAATGACACAGCCCGTCGCGGCTGGCAAGAAAGTCTACAAGCCCGGCCAGGAAGTGGAGCTTGCGGAAGCACTCTCTCAGCCCGCGATCAACGAACTGATCGGCAAAGGGATTCTTCAGGGCGACTGGTCCGGCACGGCCGGCGTGGAGCTCGAGTCGCTGGCAGCAGTGGACGCTCAGGGCATGCCGAAAGCAGCGGCCAAGAAGTAATCGCCCTCGGTATCTGATACGTGCCACTGGTCATCGACGCGACGGTAGGCGGTGCTGCGAGCAATTCATACGCTACGCAGGCCGCAGCGGACAGTCACGCGCTCGCGAGTGTCGGTCCGTCGGCCGCGGCATGGGGGCTTAAGTCTGCTGACCAGAAGGCACAGGCCTTGATTTCCGCGACACTGGAGATAGATGCCCTCCCGTTCATCGGAGAGCGCGCAACAACGATACAAGCCCTTGAGTGGCCCCGCGTGAATGCTCGGACGCTGACGGGACGGCTCTATCTCTCGACTGTCCTGCCCGCTTCACTGGTGGCCGCAACCATCGAGCTCGCGATCAGCTACGCGGTCAATTCGACAATTGATGTTCTCACCGTAACCGGGAACAACAAGAAGAGCGTGACGGCCGGCGACGTGTCCGTGACGTGGTTCGATCCCGGCGAGGATACAAGCGAGTACGACCTGAGTTGGCTGCCCGGCATCGTGCAGCGCCTGCTGAGGCCGCTCATCCGCGTGCTGGTGGCGAATGAGTGGGGTGCCGGAACGTCGGTGCGCACATCGTGACGATCTTCCCGAGCGCCACCGAGATGCGTTCGATCTTTGCACCGGTCGTACTAGACGCCGCGCTGCAACTGGGCTCGCTCGCTACGGTCTATAACCTGACGCCGAAACGGCAACCGGACGGGAGTACTGCGCCGCGGCTCAACGACTCCGCCGGCTATTCGTCTTTGGACGGCATGCCAACGACTGGCGTTCCGATTCGCTTGACGATGCTCACGTCCGAAAAAGCGCAGGAGATATTCGGGACCGACGTGCGCGTGACCATGCAAGGATCTTTGCCCGATCGAACAACGCTCGTGCAGTTGGGATTTGTCTTTCAGATCACGGCAGGCGACTTCGCCGGTCGCAACTACGAAGTCACCGCAGTCATTGAGAACCAGTACTCGGATTCATACACGCTGGGACTGCTGGATTACGAAGGCGAGGTGCCCGATGGCCTTCCGTAACCCCGAAGCGTTCGCTCTCGGCGATGTGGGCGGCGGCGCTCCCGACGCATTGCTGCGGGCCGCGCTCGTCCTCGAGGGTGAGATCAAGCGGTTGCTCTTGACTCCGGGGCGGGGTCGCATCTACAAGCGCGGTAAGAAAGGGACGCATCAGGCGTCGGCTCCCGGAGATCCGCCGGCGCCGGATGTAGGCAACCTGTTGCGCTCGATCACGCACGAAGTCGTGTCGCCGACCACGGTGCGTGTCGGCACCAATGTCGAGTACGCGGAGCCGCTGGAGTTCGGAACCGTCACCGCTGGGCGAGGCCGAAGGACCGTCATCCTGCCGCGCCCTTTCATGCGGCCCGCAATGGCGGCGGTTGAGCCGATGATGACGGAAGCGGTCGAAACGACGCTCCGCCGCTCGACGTTCGGTAGAGGTAGGAGCAAAAGCTGATGGCTAGCGATTTACTCCAGCTCGTTAGAGAAGCGATTGTGTCGATCGTGGACACCGACCCCGAGATATTCGCGCTCACGGGGCGGCTCAGCCGGAACATCGTCTCGTTCAATAGCCTGGACGACGCCCCCAACGGCCCGATCATCGCCTATCTCATCGTGGTCGGAACCGAGCTGGCGTCAGACGGCGACACTCGCGACCTAGTAGTCCAGTTCACGGCATCCGCCGAGAAAGAGGCCACGGTTCAGGAGCTGCTGGGAGTACTTGAAAGGATAGTGTCAGCCTCCGCTTTCGCCGCCCTCGCCTCACCGCTCGACGCTTTCCCGGTCAGGCGTGTTCGACGCACCACCGACCTAGACGTGACGCTCCGCGTATCGCGTCCTTCACCAGTTCCAGCGTAGTAATCCTCAAGGAGCCTCACGATGCCATCGACCGCAAACCTGTCCGACGTTTTCAAGTCCCTCACTTCGATCACAGCTTACAGGGCGCAGCCAACGTCCCCAGCCGATACGACGACAACGGCCGCGCTCGCCCGTGACGCTGCGGTAATTCCGGTTACGTCGGCCACAGGCATCGTCGCAGCCGAGCCTTTCTTCCTGATCGGAGACGCCGGAACGGAGTTGAACACGGTGGCTTCGATCGCCACCACCAACGTCACGCCGTCCCGCAAGGTCGTCATTGCGCAAGCCATTGGCGCCCGGTACCTCGAGGCGGTGGCGTACTCGCTGGGGCACATCGCAGAGGACTCGGCCCAGGTCGGCGGTAGCTCGTCGCTCAATCCGATTCCGGCAGCGACGAGCTCTGTTCCGATCGGATAC
>JALYQD010000041.1 GCA_030856025.1 Actinomycetota bacterium | reverse complement strand
GCTACCGGATCGCCGACGGTGACATCGGAGTCGGCACACTCACGGCCTTCCAGCAGTACCTGATCCAGATCCTCATGTCGGTCATGATGGCGACGTTCATGCTGATGCTGTTGCCGCGCGCCGAGGTGTCTGCCGAGCGAATAACCGAGGTCCTCGAGACAGAGCCCAGCGTCCTGGCCAAGGACACCGCCAAACGGCACAGCGTGGTCGAAGGACGGGTCGAGATCGTCGATGCCGGTTTCGTCTACCCGGGCGCCGAGCACCCCGTCCTCGACGGCGTCAACCTGATCGCGCGACCCGGCGAGACGACGGCGATCATAGGTTCGACCGGCAGCGGCAAGTCGACGCTCCTCAACCTCATACCGCGTTTCTTCGACGTCACGTCGGGATCGGTCCAGCTCGACGGCGAGGACGTGCGCGAACTCGTCCCCGACGACGTATGGAGCTCGATCGGCCTGGTGCCGCAGAAGCCGTACCTGTTCACCGGCACCGTCGCTTCCAACCTCCGGTATGGTCGGCCCGATGCGAGCGATGAGGAGCTTTGGGAGGCCCTGACGACCGCGCAGGCGCGCGACTTCGTCGAGGAGATGCCCGAGCAGCTTGATGCGCCCATCGCCCAGGGCGGCACCAACGTCTCGGGCGGCCAGCGCCAGCGCCTTGCCATCGCACGCGCCCTCATCAAGAAGCCGCGGATCTACCTGTTCGACGACTCGTTCTCGGCACTGGACTATGCGACCGACGCGGCACTGCGTCAGGCGATGGCCCCGGTCACGGAGAACTCCGCCGTCGTCATCGTTGCCCAGCGCATCAGCACGATCCGTCACGCCGACCGGATCGTCGTGCTCGACGAGGGCAAGGTGGTCGGCACCGGCACGCATACCGAGCTCATGGATGGCTGCCCGACCTACCGGGAGATCGTCCTGTCCCAGATCAGCGAGGAGGAGGCTTTATGAGCGGGCGCGACCCCCTGAGCATGGGCGTGGCCCCGGCCCGGGCCAGCGACTTCCGCGGTTCGCTGCGGCGCCTGCTCCGGTTGCTGTTCCACAACCGCATACTCATCTGGTCGATCTTCGGCTTCGGCGTCGTGGCCACCGCGATGGCCGTCATCGGGCCCAAGATCCTGGGCCACGCGACCGACATCGTGTTCACCGGCTTCATGTCGAGCCAGTTCCCCGACGGTGCCAGCAAGGCCGAAGTCATCGCGGATCTGCGCACCAAGGGCGACGACAAGGTCGCCGCGATGGTCCAGGCCATGGACCTTCAGCCCGGATCGAGCGTCGACTTCACCAGCCTCGGCTGGGTTCTGGTCGCGGCGCTCGCCCTGTATGTCTTCGCTTCCTTGCTCATGTGGACCCAGGGTCGACTGACGACGGTCGTGGTCCAGCGCACCGTCGCCGACCTGCGCGATCAGGTCGAGTCCAAGCTCGCCCGGTTGCCGCTGGCCTACTTCGACAGCAAACCGCGCGGCGAGATCATGTCACGCACCACCAACGACATCGACAACATCTCGCAGTCGTTGCAGCAGACGATGAGCCAGCTGCTGACGTCCCTGCTGACGGTCATCGGCGTGCTCGTGATGATGCTGATCATCTCGCCGATCCTGGCTCTCGTCGCACTGCTGACGATTCCGGCCGCCATTTACATCACCCGGGTCATAGCGAAGCGCTCCCAGCCCCAGTTCATCGCCCAATGGTCGGGCACGGGTCGTCTCAACGGCCACATCGAAGAGGTGTTCACCGGTCACGAGATCGTCAAGGTCTTCGGCCGCCAGAAGGAGTCCCGCGAGGTCTTCGACAGCCACAACGACGCCGTCTACGAGGCAAGCTTTCGGGCCCAATTCATCTCCGGCATCATCGCGCCGGTCATGATGTTCGTGGGCAACCTCAACTACGTCGCGGTCGCCGTGATCGGCGCGCTGCGGGTCGGTTCGGGCGCGATCAGCATCGGCGACGTGCAGGCCTTCATCCAGTACTCCCGCCAGTTCACCCAGCCGTTGACGCAGCTCGCGTCGATGCTGAACCTGCTCCAGTCGGGCGTCGCCTCGGCCGAGCGGGTCTTCGACTTCCTCGACGAGGCCGAGGAGCCGGCCGAGGAAGCCCGCACGCCGTTCCCGGACCCGATCCGCGGGCGGGTGGCGTTCGAAAACGTGTCGTTCTCCTACAAGCCCGACGAACCCCTGATCGAGAACCTCAACCTGGTCGCCGAGCCGGGGCAGACCGTCGCCATCGTCGGCCCCACCGGTGCGGGCAAGACCACGCTGACCAATCTCGTCCTGCGGTTCTACGACGTCCAGGGCGGTCGCATCTCCCTGGACGGCGTCGACATCGAGGACGTCCCGCGCGGCAGGCTCCGCGAGAACTTCGGCGTCGTCCTGCAGGACACC
The DNA here is from genome assembly GCA_030856025.1 of Actinomycetota bacterium. Classification (GTDB taxonomy): domain Bacteria; phylum Actinomycetota; class Actinomycetes; order Propionibacteriales; family Nocardioidaceae; genus JACMOZ01. Next base: position 37,830 of record JALYQD010000041.1, on the reverse strand, counting down.
TGGCTCTTCAAGGGCACGATCCGCGAGAACATCGCGTATGGCGCACACCGGGCGAGCGAAGACGAGATCGTCGCGGCCGCAACGGCGGCCTATGTCGACCACTTCGTGCGTACGCTGCCCGACGGCTACGACACCGTGATCGACGACGAAGGCACCAATGTCAGCGCCGGGCAGCGCCAGCTGTTGACCATTGCGCGGGCTTTCCTGGCCGACCCAGCGATCCTGGTGCTCGACGAGGCGACGAGTTCGGTCGACACCCGTACCGAAGCCCTCGTGCAGAAGGCCATGGAGGAGCTTCGCACCGGCCGGACGAGCTTTGTCATCGCGCACCGGTTGTCGACGATCCGTGACGCCGACAGCATTGTCGTGATGGAGCACGGCCACATCGTCGAGCAAGGCACACATGACGGGCTGCTTGCAGCAGGCGGCGCCTACGAGCGCCTGTATGCCTCGCAGTTCGCCGGATCCATCGCCTGAGAGCTGCTCCGGTGAGAACATGTCTCCATGTGGGAAGCGGTTTCGCACAATTTGCGTGACCCCGCCGGTGCGGCGGTGCCGTTCTTCCTTGCCTTCATGCTGATCGAGATGGTGGCCGTCCGCAACGCCGACGCAGACCACCAGGTCAAGGGTTACCTGCCGGTCGACACCCGCACCAGCCTTTTGATGGGCTTCGGGTCGGTCTTCGCCTCACTCGTCTTCCGCACCGGGGCCTTCCTGCTGTACACCGCGATCTTCGTCTACCTGGCGCCGTGGGAGCTGTCGGCGAAGAACCCGCTGACCTGGGTCGGCGTACTTCTCGCCGTCGACCTGCTCTGGTACATCTACCACCGCTTCTCGCACCGCGTGCGGATCGGCTGGGCGGCCCATCAGGCGCACCATTCGAGCGTCTACTTCAACTTTTCCACTGCCTTGCGGCAGAAGTGGAATCAGTGGTTCGAGGTCCTGATCTGGATCCCTTTGCCGCTGCTCGGTGTGCCTCCGTGGATGGTCTACTTCGTCTTCTCGATCAACCTCATCTGGCAGTTCCACCTGCATACCGAGAAGATCGAGAGGTTCCCGCGCTGGTGGGAATTCGTGTTCAACACGCCCTCGCACCACCGCGTTCACCACGGAAGCGACCCGATCTACCTCGATCGCAACTACGGCGGCATCTTCATCATCTGGGACCGGATCTTCAAGTCCTTCGAGGAGGAGCAACACCGTCCCACGTATGGGCTGACCGTGCCGGTCGAGTCCTACAACGTGTTCTGGCTGCAGTTCGGGGAGTTCGCCTCGATCCTGCGCGACGTTCGTGGCGCCCGGTCGTGGCGCGAGCGCTTCGGCTACGTCCTTGGCCCGCCCGGCTGGAGGCCCAAAGAGCCGACGACCGTCGCCGCCGATTGAGTTGGGAGCCTCGCAATCAAGGCCGAGGTCCAGTCGCCTGACGTAGTGTCGGTCCATGCCAGATCTACTCCTCGAGACCGATGGACCGATCCTCACCATCACGATGAACCGGCCGGATCGCCGCAATGCTGTCGACGGACCGATGGCAACCGAGTTGAGGGAAGCGTTCGAGTCGTTCGAATCCGACGACGACCTTGAAGTCGCCGTCCTGACCGGTGCGGGCGGCACGTTCTGTGCCGGCGCCGACCTCACCGCCGTGAATGACCCAGCACGCCGCCATGAGCTCGATCCCGGGGGCGGTGGCAGCGGTCCGATGGGCCCGAGCCGTATGGCGTTGTCGAAGCCGCTCATCGCCGCGGTCCCGGGTCATGCCGTCGCCGGCGGGCTCGAGCTCGCGCTCCTGGCCGACTTGCGGATCCTCGAGGAGGACTCGACTCTTGGCGTGTTCTGCCGCCGCTGGGGAGTGCCGCTGATCGACGGCGGCACAGTCAGGCTCCCGCGCATCGTCGGCATGGGGCGCGCGCTCGACCTCATACTCACCGGACGACCCGTCGGGGCCCACGAGGCGTTGCAGATGGGCTTGGCCAACCGCGTGGTCCCGATCGGGGAGTCACTGGCCGCCGCGCAGAAGCTCGCGGCATCGATCGCCGCCTTCCCACAGCGCTGCATGCTCACCGATCGTGCCGCCGCGTATGGCCAATGGGACCTGCCGCTCGACGACGCGCTGCGTGCCGAAGGGGCAGCCGGAGTGCCGATCGTCTACGCCGAAGGAGCCCGCGGCGCGAAACAGTTCGCCGACGGTGCCGGCCGCCACGGAAAGTTCTAACGGCCGAGCAGCGGAGCGGCCGATGCCTGGAAGAGCTGAGTGCACTGCTCGACGAGGGCATCCTGGCTGAGATCGAGATCGCCGTGTTGCCAGGCGATGAGTGTTTCGCCGAAGCCCCCGACCAGGAACCGTGACACGGTCTCCAGCTCGACGCTCGACTCGATGCCATAGAAGTCGCGGGTCCGCTGGGCCAGCTGGGCGCTGAAGAGTCGGATCGACTCGAGGCGTTTACGGGTCAGCGCGGGATGCCTCACCGCCGTGTCGAAGAGCAGCCGGCCCTTGCGCGGATCATCGGCGATGAAGGTGACGACCGCTCCGAGTGCGGCTCGAACCTGTTCGCGTTCGTCGGCGGGCGCCTCTGACAGCGCAGCGAGGGCGGCGAGTACGACGCCCTCGATGACCTCGTCATAGACCGCGACGACGAGGTCATCCCCGTCGCTGAAGCTCTCGTAGAAGTAGCGGGCCACCAGTCCGGCCTCGGAGCAGACGCCGCGGACTGTCAAGGAACCCTGTCCTGTCCCGAGGCGCTGCAGTCCGGCGTCGAGGAAAGCACGCCGACGGGCCGACTCGCGTGCGGTCGCGTCGACGCCTCCGTAAACACGGGAGTTGCCGGTCGTGGTCATACGCATCATCTTGACACGTCTGTGTGCAGAGGGTTGACTATCTGGTAACAATCGTTCGCAGATATGGAGATCCCCATGCCGACAGTTCTCGACGAGAAGTCGTCCTTCGAGCTGCGCGACACCTTCGATCCGTTGTTGCTCACCGGTGCGACGGCCAACGTGATCATGCAGCTGGCCCGGATGCCGGTCGGTTACGGTGTCGCCGAGAGCAAGGTCGACAGCGGCAACATCATGATCCATCCGTGGAAGCGGCTCCGTACGACGTTGAGCTACCTGGCCGTCGCGATGCTCGGTAGCGACGAGGAGAAGGCCGCCTATCGCGATGCCGTCAACAACGTTCACCGACATGTCGTGTCCGAGCCCGGTGCCGCCGTTTCCTACAACGCGTTCGACCGGAATCTGCAGCTGTGGGTCGCCGCGTGCATCTACCAGGGCTTCGCGCTCGGTCATGAGGCGATGCACGGTCCGTTGGACGATCAGGCTGCCGAAGCCATCTACCAGGACGCCTCGACCTTCGGCACCACCCTGCAAATGCCGCGCGCGATGTGGCCGGCCGATCGCGCCGCCTTCGCGGCGTACTGGGAAGAGGGCATGGCGCTGACCGAGGTCGACGACCTCACCCGGACGTACTTGTGGAAGTTGACGAACATGGAGAACCTGCCGGCCTGGTTGCGTTGGCCGCTGGCACCGCTCAGTCGGTTCGTCACCATCGGTTTCCTCCCGGCCGAGCTTCGGACGAAGATGCAGATGCCGTGGAGCGGGCGCCGGCAAAAGTGGTTCGACCGTTCTTTCCGGCTGGTCGGCCGATACACCCGTTTCCAGCCACGGCCGCTCCGAGAGTTCCCGTACAACGCACTGATGTGGGACATCCGGCGCCGGATCCGTACCGGACGGCCGCTGCTCTGATCTGCGCCGGAAGGACCGCCGATTGGAGCCCAGCGGTGCATTCTGGCAGAATGAGCAATTGCGTCTGAATCATCAACGGACCCTCTCATCCGGGGATGTGTCAGATCCATCGATTTCGCCGCGTCCGCGTCCCCACACGGGTAGGCAGATCACCAACCATCAAGTTCTTAAGGGAGACACCACAACAGTGGCAGTCAAAATTCGTTTGAAGCGTATGGGCAAGATCCGTACGCCGTTCTACCGCATCGTTGTCGCCGACTCGCGCACCAAGCGCGACGGCCGTGTCATCGAAGAGATCGGCACCTACAACCCCAAGGCTGACCCTTCGGTCATCACCGTCGTGTCCGACCGTGCGCAGTACTGGCTCGGCGTCGGAGCACAGCCGACCGAAGCCGTGACCGCCCTGCTCAAGCTCACCGGCGACTGGGAAACCTTCTCCGGCGAGAAGCAGACGCGCACCCTCGAGGTTGCCGCTCCCAAGCGCGACAAGGCCGAAATCTTCGACGAAGCGCTGAAGGACCTCCATGCCGGAGAGTCCAAGTCAGACGCGACGACCAAGAAGGCCGCGGCCAAGAAGGCCGACAAGAAGGCTGAAGAGCCCAAGGCCGAGAAGAAGGCCGAAGAGAAGCCTGCCGAAGCAGCCAAGGCTGAAGAGCCCAAGGCTGACAAGAAGGCCGAAGAGAAGCCTGCCGAAGAGCCCAAGGCTGAAGAGTCTGCCACCGAAGAAGCTCCCGCAGCCGAAGCACCTGCTGCCGAGGCTTCCGAAGAAGCAAAGGCCTGATCTTGGCTACGCCCATTGACGACGTCATCGAGCACCTGGTTGCCGGCATCGTCGAACATCCCGAGGATGTCGATGTCCGCGCCAAGCAAGGACGCCGTGGAGAGCTCTTCGAGGTGCGCGTGCACCCCGAGGACCTCGGCAAGGTCATTGGCCGTCAGGGCCGCACCGCGACGGCGATCCGCAAGGTCGTCAACGCGGTTGCCGGCAAGGACGGGGCACGCATCGACTTTGTCGATGTGGACCGCCGCTCCTAAAGAATCATGAAGGTCGTCATCGGCCGCATCGGTCGTGCCCATGGCATCCGAGGCGAATTGAACGTCGACATACGCACAGACGAGCCCGAGCGCAGATTCGCTCCGGGCTCGTCTGTCGTTTATGACGGCGGGACGCTGACGATCACGAGCGCACGCCATCACAGTGGGCGCCTGGTGGTCCGTTTCAAGGGCTTCGACGACCGCAACGCGGCCGAGACCCTCCACGGCAAGATCCTCGAGGTCGAGGTTGACACCGACGAGCTCCCCGAGGACCCCGAAGAGTTCTATGACCACCAGCTGATCGGCCTCGAAGCGCGGGCCGGCGACCGGGTCATCGGCAAGGTCACTCAGGTGATCCACATGCCCGAGCAGGACACGCTCGCGATCGCGTCCGAGTCCGGCGAGATCCTCGTTCCGTTCGTTCTCGACCTCGTGCCCGAAGTCGATGTGCGCGAGGGGTTCCTGCGCATCGCCGACATGCCCGGACTCATCAACCCCGACGATGCCGACAACGCCGCACCAGACGGGCCGAGCTAGCTGTGCGCATCGACGTCATCACGATCTTCCCCGACTATCTGAAGCCGCTCGAGCTCTCGCTCGCCGGCAAGGCCCGCGCGGCCGGCCTGCTCGAGATCCAGGCTCACGACCTGCGCGACTACACCCGCGACAAGCACCGCAGCGTCGACGACACCCCCTACGGAGGTGGCGCCGGCATGGTCATGCGGCCCGAACCGTGGGGCGAGGCTCTCGACGCCCTGGCCCCGACCGATGCAGTCATCGTCGTACCGACTCCTGCGGGCAAACCGTTCGTCCAGGCCGATGCCGCACGCCTGGCACAGTCTTCCCACCTCGTGTTCGCCTGCGGACGTTATGAAGGCATCGACCAACGCGTCATCGACAACGCCGCCGGCACTCATACGGTGGAGGAGATCTCGCTCGGCGACTTCGTGCTCAACGGGGGAGAGGTGGCCGCCCTCGCCATCATCGAGGCCGTCGTCCGCCTGATCCCCGGCTTCATGGGCAATCCCGCTTCGCTCGACGAAGAGTCCCACGGCGACGAGGGCCTGCTCGAATATCCGGTCTACACCAAGCCGTCGAGCTGGCGCGGACTCGATGTCCCCGACGTCCTCCTCTCGGGCAACCACGCCAGAATCGACCAATGGCGCCGCGAGCAGTCGCTCCAGCGGACGAAGGAGCGCCGGCCGGACTTGCTCTGATCCAATCGAGAGACCGCAAGAATCGACTTCATGCCCGTCTGGCAACCCTCAGCTCGATTCCTGCGTCCATCCGGAGGAAATGAGCATCCGTATGAGTTGGTCGCCCACGCGGTCGGCCCGGTGCCTGATTCCGAACGAGCTGAACGCCAACAGTCGTCGTTGCCCGATGATGACTTCGTTCGACCGCTCCAGATCTGCGTCCCATTGGGCGACTGCGAGGTGGGGGATGCCGTGGATCTCGACCGCAACGCCGTAGTCCTCCCATTCCACATCGAGGTAGTACCGCCCGCCTTTGCCTTTCATCGCTCGCTGTCGCGAGGGTTTGGAAGATGCGGGCGTCGGCACAAGTCGCGGAGATCGCGTTCGGGCAATGACTGGATTCCTCCAGCCGCATCGAGAATCGACTGAACAATGATCGATCGTCGATGACAGGTGCCACGGCGGGTGAGGGATTCCCGGAGCATTCGCGTGGTCGCCATGCCCTGTTGGACGCCGGCAATGATGATCAACCGCGCTTGGGCCGGTGACACCGCCCATGATGCGGCGTCGACCAGGCTGCGTTCGGGCCGCGTTCGCAGCGGTCTCCTGAGCGGATGGACATCCTCCTCGCCCAGCCACTTCGACCAATGCGGGATGACATCGTGGTACGGGGGAGTCTTGGATCCCATCGGCATCACCACAATGGGTCGGGTGTGCGCGACTCCGGTGAATCCATCGACTGTCAGGGCGGTCAACCCGCCGAGCACAGCCCCCGGCCCGCACGCCAGTTGAGCTACGGCGGTTCGCTCGGGCGGCGACAAGGCGCCATTGTGAGAGACGTACACATTTGGTGCCGGTCTTTGCCATTGTTCCTGGGCAATCATTCGTCGCACGAAGGAGCGACCGAAGGCCTCCACGGCATCAGCAAAGGTCATGACAGAGTCCACAAGACTGTTATCGAACTGAATACCCCACAATGACGAAGCCGGTCGCCAAGAGGTGGACAACTCGACTCCCGTCCGAGCCTGTGCATGACGAATGAATCGACCTCATTCCCGCATACGGACCCTCAGGTCGATTCATTCGTCGACGGTTGAGCACAAACCGACGGTTGAGCACAAACCGACGGTTGAGCACAAACGGTCAAGCGCCTCTTGACGTGATCATCCAGACTGGATGACATGTCAGAGATGCCCCGCGACCGGCTGCGCGAACTGTTGGATGCCGCGCTCGCCGACCAGTCGGGCAAGCGTGACGAGATGGCGCGGCGGGCATACAGCTCCCCCCACCACTTCAGCCGGCAGTTCCGGCAAGGCACCCACGAGTCCCCGGTGGCATTGCGGCGACGCGTAGCGCTCGAGCGCTCGGCCTGGCGTCTGCGCGGCGGGGAGAGCGTGACCGAGGTGGCGCTCAGCGAGGGCTACGAATCCGTCGAGGGATTCTCCCGCGCCTTCTCCAGGGCCTTCGGGCGGCCGCCGAGCGCAGCCGCGGACGCCACGCATTGGCTGGCCGCGCCCAACGGCATACATTTCCATCCGCCCACGTCGCTGTGGGTGGACTCGACCGATTCGTCGGAGGACGGTATGGACCCCACAACGCAACTCATTCACCACGACGTCGACGACACCAGGGCACTCCTGGAAGTCTCCGGCAAGCTCGACCCGACCGACTTCGACAAGCCACTCCTGCCCCGACACGTCGTGCTCGGATGGGACGGTCCCGAAGAGTCGATCGCGGCCGTTCTCGAGCACCTGGTGTGGACGAAGGAAGTGTGGCTGGCCTCGATCGACGGTGCCGACATTCCCCGCCGCAGCGGCCGCGACCTGAGCACCTTGGTCGACCGTCATGAGGCGGTTGCACCCGAATGGATCCGGACGGTCCAGCGCATCGCCGACGAGGGCCGGTGGGGTGACGTCCTCATCGACGCCTTGTGTGATCCACCCGAGAGCTTCGTGCTCGGAAGCGTGATCAGCCATGTGGTCACGTTCTCGGCCTACCGCCGCCAGGTGGTCAGACAGATGCTCCGCGGCCTCGGAGTCGCCGCTGACCACGGCGATCCGATCATGTGGCTCCGCGAGAAGCAGCAGTCCGCCAAGGAAGGAAGTACACCATGATCACGCAGTACTACACCGCCAGCACCCTCGACGGATTCATCGCCGACCCCGACAACTCGCTCGACTGGCTCTTCACGCGGAGGAGCGAGGACAACGGACCGCTGAACTACGAGCAGTTCTTCGCCGGGGTCGGGGCAATGGTCATGGGCGCGACGACATACGAATGGATCATCGACCACGAGTTCGCCGACAAGGACCAGGCCGACTGGAAATGGCCGTACGAGATCCCGTGCTGGGTGTTCACGCACCGTGATCTGCCCAAGGTTCCCGACTCGGGGGTCGTGTTCACCAGCGGGGAGGTCGGCGCTGTGCACGGCGCGATGGTTGAGGCCGCCGGCGACCGCAACGTATGGGTCGTCGGGGGAGGCGACCTGGCCGGGCAGTTCGCAGACGCCGGGTTGCTGGATGAGGTCATCGTGACGATCGCTCCGGTCACCCTTGGTGCGGGTGCACCGCTGTTGCCGCGGCGACTCGAGCTGAAGCTGAAAGAGGCGGCACAGAGCGCCGACTTCGCTTGCACGCGCTACTCGGTGGTGCGCTGACCTGCCCATCCGCGGCGGATTGCTGCACACCGGCCCCCATCCCGATTTCACGGTGGGGGAACACCTGTGGCAAGATTGATAGTCGGCGTTGACCAGCTGCCACAGGGGCTCAGGTCACGAAAACGCCGCCTATTACCCGCAACACTGACATCACCGTGGGTGACCTGTGGCACTGGCGAGGAAGAGACCATCATGGCCAACATCATTGACGACGTAGCAAGCGCATCGCTCCGCGATGACATCCCGGAGTTCCGCGCCGGAGACACGCTCAAGGTTCACGTCAAGGTCGTTGAAGGCAACCGCTCGCGCGTCCAGCTCTTCCAGGGCATCTGCATCAAGGTGCAGGGTTCGGGAATCGGCCGCACGTTCACCGTCCGCAAGGTGAGCTTCGGCTGCGGCGTCGAGCGTACTTTCCCGCTGCACACCCCGATCATCGAGAAGATCGAAGTCGCAACCCGTGGTGATGTCCGTCGCGCCAAGTTGTACTACCTGCGCAACCTCCGTGGCAAGGCCGCGAAGATCAAGGAAAAGCGCGAGGTCTGACCAGGGACTTTTCCCGGCTCAGGCTAGGCTCGCCGCGTGAGTGACAAACGACAACTTCCCTTGTGGCAGGAGTCGATTCTGCTGATCGCCACCGCGATGGTGATGGCGGTCATCGTCAAGGCGTTCCTGGTCCAGGCGTTCTACATCCCTTCGGGGTCGATGGAACCCACGATGCTGGTCAACGACCGCATCCTGGTCCAGAAGGTCTCCTACTGGGGCGGCGACGTCTCGCGTGGAGACATCGTGGTTTTCGACGATCCGGGCAATTGGCTCACCGCTGAGGAGTCGCGTCATCCCACCAATGTGGTGCAGCGCACTCTCGAGGTTTTCGGCCTCTTCCCGACCGGCGGCCACCTGATCAAACGCGTCATCGGCGTCGCTGGCGACGAGGTCAAGTGCTGCGACACGACGGGACACCTGACCGTCAACGGCACGTCGCTCAAGGAGCCATACGTCCTCGACGAGTCCCTCACGCACGACCTCAACTTCGCCGTCAAGGTCCCTAACAATCACCTCTGGGTCATGGGCGACAACCGCGGCAACTCGGCCGACTCCCGCGCCCATCTCGGCGATCCCGGCGGCGGCTTCGTGCCGACCGACAATGTCGTCGGCAAGGCGTGGGTGCGCGTATGGCCCTGGAACCGCGCCGGTTTCGTCAAATATCCTGAGACTTTCAAAGCACTCAACAACGAACCATGACCGAGCTCGCCAAGGGATCCACGATTCGCAGGAATGCGGGTCTGTATGGCTATGAGCGTGCCCTGATCAAGCGGGGCCTCACCCCGATCGCCGGCGTGGACGAAGCCGGTCGCGGTGCCTGCGCCGGACCGCTGGTCGCGGCGGCCGTCATCCTCGACCGGCCCATTCCCGGTCTCGCCGACTCCAAGCTGCTGAGCGAAAAACGCCGGGAAGTGTGCTTCGACCTCATCATGGCCAACGCCATCGATGTGTCCGTCGTGTCGATCCCCCCGGGAGATTGCGACCGCTGGGGCCTGCACCGCGCCAACATCGAGGCCTTGCGCCGGGCACTCGCCCGGTTGAGCGTGCGACCCGCATACGCCCTGACCGACGGTTTCCCCGTCGACGGCCTGGGCATACCCGGCCTCGCGATGTGGAAGGGCGACCGGGTCTCGGCGTCGATCGCCGCCGCATCGATCATTGCCAAGGTGACACGCGACCGCGCCATGGTGCAGTTGCACGAGGAGTTTCCGGCGTACGATTTCGCCACGCACAAGGGTTACGTCACCGCCCTCCACGAAGCGGCGCTGCGGGCCCATGGCCCGTGTGTCGAGCACCGCTATAGATACGTCAACGTCCGAGCAGCCCAGGAGGCACGATGAGTTCAGAAGATCTCGAACGCTACGAATCCGAGATGGAGCTCTCCCTTTACCGCGAATACCGTGACGTGGTCGAGATCTTCAAATACGTCGTGGAGACCGATCGCCGGTTCTACCTGTGCAACGCCGTCGACGTGAAGGTTCGCTCCGAGACCGGCGATGCCTACTTCGAGGTCTCGATGACCGATGCGTGGGTGTGGGACATCTACCGTCCGGCCCGGTTCGCCAAAAACGTGAAGGTGCTGACCTTCAAGGACGTCAACGTCGAGGAGCTCTCCAAGTCCGAGTTCAAGTTACCCACAACCGAGAGCTGACCCGGATTTCTCCACAGCGCCCCGCCTGAGGGCTGCGCTCAACGGCCCCCACGCCGCATCGTGCTCGTATGACGTATGCGCGCAACAAAGCCCTCGGGCAATACGGTGAAAACCTCGCTGCCGCCCATCTCGAGTCGATGGGCATGGTGGTGCTGCAACGCAATTACCGCTGCAAGTTCGGCGAGATCGACATCGTCGCGCGCGACGGATCCACGCTGGTCATTTGCGAGGTCAAGACCCGCACCAGCGTTCACTACGGCACGCCGTTCGAAGCGATCACCGGGCAGAAAGCCGCCCGGCTGCGGCGGTTGGCGTCCCACTGGCTCGATGACCACGACGTCAGCCCGCCGAGCGTTCGCATCGATGTCGTGTCGGTGCTGGTGCCCGGCAAGGGCGCACCCTGCGTCGAGCGTGTTTCGGGCGTCGCCTGATGGCCGCCTACACGCGCTCGGTGACTCTCGACGGCTTGAGCGGCCGCCCGATCGAGATCGAGGTCGACATCTCCAATGGCCTGCCGACGACGGTCGTCGTCGGGCTGCCCGACACCACCGTCAACGAGGCGCGCGACCGTTGCCGTGCGGCGGTCGTGAATTCCGGGACGTCATGGCCCGATCAGCGTGTGACCATCAACCTTGCGCCATCCTCACTGCCCAAGTCGGGTTCCCACTACGACCTGGCCATCGCGCTTGCGGTCTTCGCGGCCAAGCAGCTCATTCCGATTGCGCCGCTTCATGAGGCTGTGTTCCTCGGCGAGCTGGCGCTCGACGGGCGGTTGCGCGCCATACGGGGCGTCTTGCCGGCGACGCTTGCCGCTGTCGAAGCGGGGTTCAGCCGGATCTTCGTGCCCGAGGTCAATGTCCAGGAGGCCGAGCTCGTCGAGGGAGTGACGGTCATCGGCCTCCGCTCGCTTCGACAGGCCGTGGCGTTGCTGTTGGGTGAGGAAGAGCCGATCGATCCGCCGGTCCCGCCGCTTGATCAGCCCCAGACCATGACCTGGACCGGCAGCGAACGGCTCGCCAACCTCGATCTGTCCGACATCGCCGGTCAGGACGAGGCACGCTTGTCGATCGTCATCGCCGCCGCAGGGGGACATCACCTCGCGATGACCGGTCCACCCGGAATCGGCAAGACGATGCTGGCGCAGCGACTTCCCGGACTGTTGCCGGATCTGGGCTATGCACAGTCGATCGCGACGAGCGCGGTGCATTCGGTGGCCGGTGTGCTCAGTGCGGACTCGCCGCTCCTGACCCGGCCGCCGTTCCTCGACCCGCACCATACGGCCAGCGCCGCCTCGATCGTGGGCGGCGGGAGCCGCACCATCAGGCCGGGGGCGATGTCGCTCGCTCACCACGGTGTCCTGTTCCTCGACGAGGCGCCCGAATTCGCATCCAATGTGCTCGACGCATTGCGCCAACCGCTGGAGAGCGGCCACGTGGTCGTGTCACGCGCCGCCCAGACCGTGGCCTATCCGGCGCGGTTCCAGCTCGTCGTGGCGTCCAACCCCTGCCCGTGCGGTCTCAGCAGCGCGGTGGCCAATCAATGTGAGTGCACTCCGCTCATGCGTAGGCGCTACAAGGATCGGATCTCCGGTCCGATCCGCGACCGCATCGACATCCACCGCAATCTGACGTCGCTGTCACGGCCCGAACTGGCCAACGCGCTGTCGACGGCACGCCCGACGGCCGAGATCGCACCGCTTGTGGCCGCGGCCCGCAAGCGGCAGGCCGAGCGCTATCGCGACACGCCGTGGTTGCTCAACAGCGAGGTCCCCGGCGTCGAACTGCGCAAACAGTGGCCGATCGAACATGGCGCCCGCGTCCTGATCGATCAGCAATTGCGTTCCCAGAAGCTGAGCGCGCGCTCAGCGGACCGCATCCTCCGGTTGTCGTGGACGGTCGCCGATGTGGTCGGCCACGACCTCCCTGACGCCGACGATGTCGATGCGGCACTTGCCTTGCGAAGGTCCATGCCGCTCAACGGCTATTTGCGCGAATTGGTCCAGGGCTCATGACGTCACCGCACCAGGACTATCTCGCACTGAGCCTGTTGGCCGAGCCGGGTGATCCACGGCTCGTGGAGATGCTCGCCCACGTCGAACCTGCCGGAGTCATCGCGGCCTTGGCCAAGGGCCGTCGTGTCGGGGGAGTGGCGCCGCCAAAGCCCTGGCTCGAGCGCGCCGAACGCCTCGATGCGCTTGTCGCCACGACCCTGGTCAAGGCAAAAGCCGCGGGTTTGCGATGGCTCAGCCGGGCAGACAGCGACTGGCCACATCAGTTGGACGACCTCGATCACGTCGAACCGCTCAACGGCGCGACCGGCGCGCCGATGGGGCTCTGGTTGCGCGGCAAAGGCGATCTCGCGCAACTCACCGAGTTGTCGGTCGCCATCGTCGGAGCGCGCGATGCCACGACCTATGGCGCAGAGATCGCGGCCGATCTGGCCGCCGACGTTTCGGATTCGGGGATGACGGTGGTGAGTGGTGCCGCCTACGGCATCGATGCCTGCGCACATCGTGGGGCTTTGGCGATGGGCAAACCCACGATCGCCGTGTTGGCCGGCGGCGCGGATGTCGATTATCCGCGAGCACATATGGCCCTTCTCGCCCGGATAGCCGGGGAAGGGTTGGTCGTCAGCGAGCAGGCGCCGGGGCAGACGCCGATGAAGGCGCGATTCCTGTCCCGCAACCGACTGATCGCCGGCCTGACCCAAGGCACGGTGGTTGTCGAAGCGGCCCGCCGAAGCGGCTCTCTCAATACGCTCAACTGGGCCGACCAGATCGGCCGCGCCACGATGGCGATCCCCGGCCCGGTGACTTCGCAGGCGTCAGTCGGCGCCCACGAAGCCATGCGCACGGGGAAGGCGATGCTGGTGACCTGCGGTGCGGACATCGTCGAGGTTCTCGGCGGCTTCGGAGCGGCGGAGTCGGCCCCGGCGCGAGCGGCCGAGACCGCCTACGACGGCATGAGCGTCGGTGAACGACGGGCATTGGATGCTGTCCCCTGGGGAAAGCCACGCGCGACCGACGACATCGCCGGCGAGCTCAGGATCTCGGGAGCGTCGGTATCAAAGCAGCTCACCAGGCTCGAAGCGCTGGGGTATGTCGCGCGGTTGCCCACCGGCTGGACCCTCCTGCGGCGCGCCGATTTGGCCTGAACCGCCGAACGGCGGAAAGTGGACAGGGTGAACGACGTCAGCGAGTCGTGGTCGAAGGCACTGGCCGACTACGAGCACCATTTGCGGGCCGAGCGGGACCTGTCGGCGCACTCCGTGCGTGCCTATCTCACCGATTTGCGGGGCCTGGCCGGGCACGCCTCGAAGCTCGGAGTTGATGACCCGGCGCAGCTGACGCTCCGTACGTTGAGAAGCTATCTGGCGACGATGCAAACGCTCGGCAAGGCGCGTACGACCCTTGCCCGCCGCGCGACGTCGGCCCGGGTGTTCACCGCGTGGCAGGCGCGATCGGGCCGAGCGCCGACCGATGCCGGTGCCTTGTTGGCCAGCCCGAAGCCGCATCGTGAGCTCCCCGTAGCCCTCAAGCAAGGCGAGGTCCGCGACCTTCTCGATCTCACCATCGCCGCCCTCGTCGAGGAGGGGCCGACTGGCTTGCGCGATCTGGCAATCCTCGAATTGCTCTACGCCACCGGCATCCGGGTAGGGGAGCTCGTTGGCGTCGACATCGACGACATCGATCGCAGTCGCAACGTCGTACGGGTGTTCGGCAAAGGCAGCAAGGAGCGCTCGGTCCCGTTCGGCGGTCCGGCGGCCGATGCTGTCGAGCTCTGGATGACGCGCGGGCGACCGGAAGTCCTGACGGCGGAAAGCGGTGCCGCTTTGTTCCTCGGCACGCGTGGCGGACGCATCGACCCGCGAGCCGTTCGAAGGATCGTGCATGAGCGGATCGCCGGAGTGGAGGGCGCCCCCGACATGGGTCCGCACGGACTTCGTCATACGGCAGCCACACACCTGCTCGAGGGTGGTGCCGATCTGCGCAGCGTCCAGGAGATCCTAGGACACGCCTCCCTGGCGACGACACAGATCTACACGCACGTGAGCAACGAACACCTGCGCAAAGCCTTCAAGCTCGCACACCCCAGGGCCTGAACCAGGGCTTAGACCCTAGACAAACCCCATCGGGTTGATGGGCTTGCCGCCCTTTTCGACCATGAAGTGCAAGTGGCAACCGGTCGAGAGTCCGGATGTCCCCGAGCGTCCGATGACGTCGCCGACCCCGACGCGTTCGCCCGCGGCGACGGACCGGGACCGGAGGTGGTTGTACGAAGTCCTAAGTCCGCCCTGGTGTCGGAGGATCACCCGATTGCCGTATGCGGCACTGAAGCCGCGGGACACGACCGTGCCCGAACCGGCGGCGTGGACGGGCGTCCCGCACGGCACACCGAAGTCCGTACCGTTGTGGAGCTTGCGCGCACCGGTGATCGGATGCACCCGCATGCCGAACGGAGACGTGATCGGGCCGCCGACCGGTCGCCGCATCGAACCGCCCGCGCCGAACGGCGGCGGTGGGGGAGGCCCCTCGGGGTTGATGAGCTGAAAACGGCCCGACGTCGTCATCAGGGCCAACGGGTCGAGATAGTCGTCGCCGACCTTGCGGCCCAGATGGAGGCACGGACCGCCATCGCAGTGGCTGCCTGCGCCGAGAAGTGTCCCGATCGGCTGGCCGGCCGTAACGGCGTCGCCGACGCGGACCGTGGCCGCAACAGGCTGATAGGTCGAACGCTCGCGACCGTGGTTGACCACGACTATCCGGACATGGGCGATGATGCCGACGAATGAGACCTCGCCGGCGGCAACCGAGCGCACCTCGTCGCCGGTCTGGCCGCGGAGATCGACGCCCCGGTTGCCGGCTCCGTAGCGGTCGTCGGGGAGATCGAATTCGCGGCCGACCTCATGACTGTCCAACGGCCATTCCCAGTGCTCGCCGGCCACCGCCCGCAAGGGGACGAACACCGTCAGGAACACCAACGCCAGAACCACCGTTTTCCTTGTCATGGGACCAGCGAAGTGCTCCGCGAGGCCATACGCGAGGGCCCTTCTGCGGGCTGGGGAAAACACCCGCAATCCGACGGCCTGTGGACGGCTCGCTCGATTGGCTCTCGACGCCATCGGTGACGTAGTATGAACCGGCACTCTTTCGGGAGTGACTTCGCGCGCTTGTAGCCGTGTGACACGAAAGTCGAACACGGGCGTGGTCCTGGTCCCTTCGGGGTGGGCCGCGTATCTCACGATCAATGCGAGTGCCAGGGCATCGGCAACCGTCGGTGCATAAACCAGGAACGGCACCTCGGTGCCTCAAGGAGGAACGGCTATGGCCGTCGTCACCATGCGTCAGCTGCTCGAGAGCGGCGTTCACTTTGGTCACCAGACCCGTCGTTGGAATCCCAAGATGAAGCGATTCATCTTTACGGAACGCAACGGCATCTACATCATCGATCTCCAGCAGTCGCTGGCCTACATCGACGCCGGCTACGAGTTCGTCAAGAACACCGTCGCCCGCGGCGGCACGATCCTCTTCGTCGGCACCAAGCGCCAGGCGCAGGAGCCGATCGAAGAACAGGCCAAGCGCGTCGGCATGCCCTACGTCAACCAGCGTTGGCTCGGCGGCATGCTCACCAACTTCCAGACCATGCACCAGCGCCTTCAGCGTATGAAGGAACTCGAAGAGATCGACTTCGACGATGTTGCCGCTTCCGGCCGCACCAAGAAGGAACTCCTTCAGATGCGTCGTGAATACGACAAGCTGTTGAAGACCCTCGGCGGTATCCGCGACATGGGCAAGGTCCCCGCGGCCGTCTGGATCGTCGACACCAAGAAGGAACACCTCGCGATCGACGAAGCCAAGAAGCTCAAGATCCCGGTCGTCGCGATCCTCGACACCAACTGCGATCCCGATGACGTCGACTTCCCGATCCCGGGCAACGACGACGCCATCCGCTCGGTCGGCCTGCTGACCCGCGTCATCGCCGACGCCGTCGCCGAGGGCCTCATCGCCCGTGGTGGCGCCAAGACCGGTGACGAAGTTGCCGGCACCGAGCTCGGTGCCGACGAGCCGCTCGCCGACTGGGAAAAGGAACTGCTCGAAGGCAAGAAGGCCGACGAAGCCAAGGCAGCCGCTGCCGCCGAGGCTCCTGCTGCTGAAGCGCCTGCTGCTGAAGCGCCTGCCGCCGAAGTGCCTGCCGCCGAAGTGCCTGTCGCTGACGCACCTGTTGCCGAAGAGGCGCCGGTTGTTGAAGAGGTCAAGACCGAAGAGGCTCCCGCCAAGAAGGCTCCTGCCAAGAAGGCAGAAGCCGACGACAGCGAAGCCAAGCCCGCCAAGAAGGCGACGGCCAAGAAGGCCGCTGCCAAGGCTGACGCCGAGCCTGCAGAAGACGCTCCCGCCGAAGCCTGAGATTGACGATGGGCGGGGTGCCATGGCGCCCCGCCCCTCAACCTTGAACGTTCGACCCCCGAACTGGCTCTACCCCTAAATGAGAGGGAAACCCATGGCAATCACTGCCGCAGACGTGAAGAAGCTTCGCGACGCCACTGGCGCCGGAATGATGGACGCCAAGAAGGCGCTCACCGAGGCCGATGGAGACTTCGAAAAGGCCGGCGAGCTGCTGCGCATCACCGGTGCAGCCAAGGCTGCCAAGCGCGGCGCCGAACGTGAGGCCTCCGCCGGTCTCGTCGCCAACTCCGGCAACGCCATCGTCGAGCTCAACTCCGAGACCGACTTCGTCGCCAAGAACGAACAGTTCATCGCTCTTGCCGAGGAACTCGCAGCTGCCGCCGACGCTTCCAAGCCGGCCAGCGCCGAAGAGTTCGCCGCCAGCACACTGCCGAGCGGCAAGACCGTCGCACAGACGATCAGCGATCTCGCCGCCGTCATCGGCGAAAAGATCGAGCTCGGCCGTGTAGCCAGTTTCGACGGCCAGGTTGCGACCTACATGCACCGTCGTGCCAGCGACCTGCCGCCGGCAGTTGGCGTCATCGTCGAGTTCGAGGGCGACAATGCCGATGCCGCCCGCGGCGCTGCGATGCAGATCGCCGCGATGCGCCCGCGTTACCTGACGCGCGAGGATGTCCCCGCTGATATCGTCGCCAAGGAACGTGAGATCGCCGAGGCCACGGCTCGCGAAGAAGGCAAGCCCGAACAGGCCTTGCCGAAGATCATCGAAGGTCGCGTCAATGGCTTCTTCAAGGAAGTCGTCTTGCTGGAGCAGTCCTCCGTCCAAGACAATAAGAAGACCGTGAAGGCATTCCTCGATGAAGCGGGTGTGACGCTCAAGCGTTTCGCTCACATCGAGATCGGCGCCTAACTCAACAGCACCATCTATCAGACGGAGGCCGGAGCCAGTGGACACAGAAACAGAAGTCGACGCTCCGGCCTTTGATCTTCCCCTCAAGCGTGTCTTGCTGAAGCTGTCCGGCGAGGTCTTCGGCGGCGGCAAGATCGGTATCGACCCCGAGGTCGTCAACAACATCGCCCGCCAGATCGTCCAGGCCACGGCCGAAGGCGTGCAGGTGGCCATCGTGGTCGGCGGCGGCAACTTCTTCCGCGGCGCCGAGCTCGCCCAGCACGGCATGGATCGCGCCCGAGCCGACTACATCGGGATGCTCGGCACCGTCATGAACTGCCTCGCCCTTCAGGACTTCTGCGAAAAGCAGGGCGTCGAGACACGGGTGCAGTCGGCCATCACGATGGGACAGGTCGCCGAGCCCTACATACCCCGCCGCGCTATCCGCCACCTCGAAAAGGGGCGCGTCGTCATCTTCGGTGCCGGCGCCGGTATGCCGTACTTCTCGACCGACACTGTGTCGGCCCAACGCGCCCTCGAGATCAAGGCGGACGCGGTCCTCATGTCCAAGAGCGGTGTCGACGGCGTCTATGACGACGACCCGCGCCGCAACCCCGGTGCCCGCAAGTTCGAGGAACTGTCCTTCGACGATGCGCTCCGACTCGGCCTCAAGGTCGTCGATGCGGCCGCATTCGCCCTGTGCATGGAAAACAAACTGCCCATGATCGTCTTCGGCATGGAAGGCGAGGGCAATATTGCCCGCGTGCTTCGTGGTGAGAAGATCGGAACGCTTGTCCACGCCTGAGCGTGGACCCCAAAGGAGTAATTGTGATTGACGAAACGTTGCGCGAAGCCGACAGCAAGATGGCCAAGGCCGTCGAGCACTCGCGCGAAGAATTCGCCGCGATCCGTACCGGCCGTGCGCATCCGGCGATGTTCGCCCAGATCACCGCTGACTACTACGGCCAGCAGACGCCGATCCAGCAGCTCGCCGGCTTCACCGTCCCCGAGCCGCGCACAGTCGTCATCAACCCCTATGACATGGGCGCCAAGGCGGCCATCGAGAAAGCCATCCGCGACTCCGATCTCGGCGTCAACCCGACCGACGACGGCAAGGTCCTGCGCGTCTCGCTGCCCGAGCTGACCCAGGAGCGTCGCAAGGAATACGTCAAGCTGGCCCGCACCAAGGCCGAAGACGGCCGCATCGCCGTACGCAACCTCCGTCGCAACGCCAAGCAGGCGCTCGACCGGGCTGAGAAGGATTCAGCCATCAGCAAGGACGACAACTCCGGCGCGGAGAAGCGTCTGGACGGCCTCACCAAGAAGTATGTCGACACGATCGACGACTTGTTGAAGAACAAAGAAGCTGAACTCCTTGACATCTGAGACCACGCCGACACCGGCTGCCGAACCTCCCGAACCCGAAAAGAAGGCGAGCCGCGCCGGACGCAACCTTCCGGCCGCCATCGGTGTGGGGGTCAGCCTCGTCGTCGTGGTCCTGGCGTCGCTGTTCGTCGTCAAGGATGCGTTTGTCGCGGTCGTCGTCATTGCCCTCGCGGTCGGCATGATCGAGATCACCAGGGCGTTCAGAACGTCCGGAATCAATGTGCCCTTGATCCCGGTCATCACCGGCGGATCCGTCATGTTGGTCGGTGCGTTTTATGGCGGTGTCGAGACCGCCGCCGTGGCGATGGCCCTCACGGTCATCGGCACCCTCATCTGGAGACTGTCCGAGGGTGCGGACGGCTTCGTCCAGGACAGCAGCGCCGGCATCTTCGTCTTGTCCTATCTGCCGCTCATGGGTGTGTTCGTCATGCTCATGCTCGATGAGAAGGACGGCCCTTGGCGCATCGTGGCCTTCATCGGCGCGACGGTTGCCTCAGACGTCGGCGGTTATGCCGCCGGCGTCCTGTTCGGCAAGCACCCGATGGCACCGACCATCAGCCCCAAGAAGTCCTGGGAGGGATTCGTCGGTTCGCTCACGGTCGGCATGCTCGCCGGCGTGGCGGCCGTCCACTACGGTCTCGACGGCCACTGGTGGGTCGGACTGATCCTCGGTGCAGTCGGCGTCACCATGGCCACCCTCGGGGACCTCAGCGAGTCGCTGATCAAACGGGACATCGGCATCAAGGACATGGGTGACCTTTTGCCCGGTCACGGTGGCCTGATGGACCGCCTCGACTCCCTCATCGCCGTCGCGCCGTTCGCGTGGCTCGTATTGCACTATCTGGTTCCCGCATGACCGAACAAGAGCCCAAACCGCTGCCCCTCGTCTTCGAACAACGCAAGGGGCTCAAGAAGCCGCCCCGCCACCTCGCCGATCTTTCGGCTGACGAACGCGTCGCGGCGGCAGAGGCCCTCGGGGAGCCCGCATACCGGGTCAAGCAGGTTGCCACCCACTACTTCTCCCGGTTGGTCAACGATCCGGCCAAGATGACCGACCTGCCGGCGGCCAGCCGCGACCGCATCGTCGCCGAGCTGTTGCCGACCCTCCTCAACCCGGTCCGGACCCTCGAGGCCGACAAAGGAACCACCCGCAAGACGCTGTGGCGCCTCTTCGACGGCGCCCTCGTGGAGTCGGTGCTCATGCGCTACCCCGACCGGGCGACGATCTGCGTCTCCAGCCAGGCCGGCTGCGGCATGGCGTGCCCGTTCTGTGCCACCGGTCAGGGCGGCTTGCAGCGCAACATGTCGACCGCCGAGATCATCGACCAGGTCGTCGACGGTGCCCGCGCGATGGCGACGGGACTCGTCCCCGGCGGCCCCGGACGCCTCTCCAACGTCGTCTTCATGGGCATGGGTGAACCGATGGCCAACTACAAGGCCGTCATCGGTGCGATCCGCCGCATGGTCGAACCCAACCCCGACGGCCTCGGTATGTCTGCCCGCAACATCACGCTGAGCACCGTGGGCCTCGTCCCCCGCATCAAGCAGCTCACCGAGGAGGGCATTCCGGTCACGCTCGCGCTCTCACTGCACGCCCCGGACGACGAACTGCGTAACGAGCTCGTGCCGATCAACACCCGCTGGACGGTCCACGAAGCCGTCGAAGCGGCCTGGGAGTACGCCCACAAGACCAAGCGCCGCGTCTCGATCGAGTACGCCATGATCAAGGACATCAACGACCAGTCCTGGCGCGCCGACATGCTCGGTGACGTCCTCCGGTCGTATGGCGACTGGGGCTGGGTGCACGTCAACCTCATCCCGCTCAACCCGACGCCGGGATCCAAGTGGACGGCTTCGCGTCCCGAGGACGAGCACGAATTCGTCCGGCGACTCATCGCCAAGGGCGTCCCGACGACGGTTCGTGACACCCGTGGCAGCGATATCGACGGTGCGTGTGGACAACTCGCGGCCGTTGATGCCTGACAGCGACGGGTCACCTGTTCGACCTCCCCGCATCATCGCGACGGATCTTGACGGCACCCTGCTGCGCAGTGACGGTACGTTGTCCGATCGCACCCGCAAGGCGATCGCCGACGTCGAGGATGCCGGCATCGACACCGTATTCGTCACCGCCAGGCCCCCGCGCTGGCTCGACGGCCTCGCCGACGCGGTGGGCGCCCACGGCATCGCCCTCTGCGGCAACGGCGCCTTCGTCTACGACGTGTCGACCAGCACGGTCACCGAGCAATACCCCCTCGCCGACGGGTTGCTGCACCAACTCGTCGCCGAGCTTCGCCAGGCCGTCCCGGACATCGCCTTCGCGGTCGAACGCGCCGATGGCCTGGGACGTGAAGAAACGTTCCTCTACCGCAGCGAGCAGCCCGACTCCCATACCGTTGGGTCCTTCAAGGCGTTGACATCGTCGCCGGTCGGCAAGCTGCTGGGCCGGTGCGAGTCACTCGAATCCACCGTGTTCCTCGAACGCGTCGTGGCCATCCTCGACGGCCGTGCCGAGCTCGGCTTCTCGGGAGCATCGGGCCTCGCCGAGATCACCGCACCGGGCGTGACCAAAGCCGCCGGGCTCGCCCGTTGGTGCCAGGAGCGCGGAGTCGGTGCCGACGACGTCTGGGCGTTCGGCGACATGCCCAACGACCTGCCCATGCTCCGGTGGGCCGGCACGAGTTTTGCCGTTCGCAACGCGCATACCGAGGTGCTCGCGGTCGCCCACCACGTATGCGCCGCCAACGACGACGATGGCGTCGCCCAGACTCTTGAGACCCTCGCGTTAGGAGCAACTGAATGATTGAAATGACCCGACACGACGCCGTGGCCGTCATCGAGCTGCAGCGCGAAGACCGGCGCAATGCCCTCAACCTCGAGCAATGCAAGGCGATCCACCAGGGAGTCGACGAGGCGGTCGACGGGGGAGCGCGGGCCATCGTCATCACCGGCAAGGGGACGGCGTTCTGCTCCGGAGCCGACCTCGGCGGCGTGTATGGAGATGAGTTCCTCGATGCCCTCTACGGGATGCTCCACCACCTGACCGAGGTGCCGGTGCCGCTCATCGCGGCCGTCAACGGCCCCGCGATCGGGGCCGGCACCCAGCTGGCGCTCGCCTGCGACTTCCGCGTCGCCGATGCCACCTCCCAGTTCGCCGTGCCGACCGCCAAGAACGGCATGGCCGTCGACGCCTGGACGATCCGCACCCTCGCCGACGTCGCCGGCCTCGGCACCGCGCGACGCTTCATGCTCGCGGCCGAGACCTTCGACCGGGACCGGGCCCTCGCTACCGGGCTCGCCGATCGTCCCGGCACGCTGGCGGACGCACTTGCCTGGGCTCAGGAGATCGCCGCCCTCGCGCCGCTCACACTGGCCCACAACAAGCTCGTCCTCAACGGCGGTGACGACCAGGCGGTCGCTGAGAGCTTTGCCGCCTGTTGGGCCAGCGAAGACGTCCGCGAAGCCGCCACCGCCCGCAGCGAGAAGCGCACTCCCCGATTTGTGGGGCGCTGATGAGCAGCCTCATCTTCCGTGCCCTCGACCAGCAGGTCATCGCCGGCCACGCCGACAAACCCGCCATCGACGACGGGACCGTGTCGCTGACCTATGCCCAGCTCCTCGCCCAGACGGCAGCCCTCGCCGGTGGCCTCGCCCAGGTCGGGGTCGAGGACGGCACGCATGTGGCCATCGACGTCCACGGTGCGGCTGAAGTCGGCGCCGTTCTGGCCTGTGCGCGGCTCGGAGCGATCCCCGACGCCAAGGCGAAGTTCCGCATCGCCGGCGATCCTCCGGTCGTCCATACCGGCGAGCACGAATACACCTGGGCGACGGTCATCAGCGCCGGCAAGACCGATCCGATGCCGTCCCCGGACCGCGACGGCAAGGGCTACGCCGAACTGATGATGGACGAATACGAAGGCATCTTCGCGACCCTCACCGCCGGCAACACGATCACCTGACCTCGCCATTCCGCTGAGAGTGACGTTCGGCATGCGACACGCCGCAGTTTTCCTTTGCCGAATGCTCCCCCTACTCGCTGCGCTCGTGGGAGGTGCCCCGCTCCCAGCGGGGAGTCAGCGGACTCCCCATGCGTAGGTCTGCTTGGCGAGCTTGAGGTAGAGAAAAGTCTCGGTCGACGTCACATGCTCGATCGAACCGATCTGTTCGGTGATGATGTCGAGCAGTCGGTCGTCGGTCTCGCAGACGACCTCGGCAAGCAGGTCGAACCGGCCGGTCGTGATGACGACATAGTCGATCTCATCGATCTTTGCCATGGCGGCTGCTACCTCGCGCGCGCCCCGGGCGACCTTGACGCCGACCATTGCCTGACGGGCGAAGCCGAGCTGGAGCGGGTCGGTGACCGCCACGATCTGCATGACTCCGGCATCGGTGAGCTTTTGTACGCGTTGGCGTACGGCGGCTTCGGAGAGGCCGACCTCCTTGCCTATGGCCGCATACGATCGGCGGCCGTCGGTTTGGAGCTGCGCGATGATCGCCTTGGCCACGTCGTCGAGCGGAGGCAGGGGGACACTGTTTGCGGGGGAAGGGGTCATGATGCTCCTAGAGGAGTTCCTGGGCCCGGGTCAGCACATCGCGCAGGATGTGTTCCATCTCGTCAAAGTGCTCCTGACCGCAGATGAGCGGGGGAGACAGCTGGATGACCGGGTCGCCGCGGTCGTCGGCCCGGCAATAGAGGCCGGCGTCGAACAGTGCCTTGGAGAGGAAGCCCCGCAGGAGTCGTTCGGACTCGTCGTCGTTGAAGGTCTCCTTGGTGGACTTGTCCTTGACCAGCTCGATGCCGTAGAAGTAGCCGTCGCCGCGGACGTCGCCGACGATGTCGATGTCGAGAAGCTTTTCGAGCGTCTCCCGGAATGGTCCCTCGTTCTTGAGGACCCGCTCGTTGAGGCTCTCCCGCTCGAAGATGTCGAGGTTGGCCAGCGCCACGGCGGCCGACACGGGGTGCCCGCCGAACGTGTAGCCGTGGGCATAGCTCGCCGTGCCGGTCAGGAACGGTTCGACGAGCCGGTCGGAGGCGATCATGGCTCCCATGGGCGAATAGCCCGAGGTCAGGCCCTTGGCGCAGGTGATGATGTCCGGCTGATAGCCGAACTTGGCGGCGCCGAACATCTCGCCGAGCCGGCCGAAGGCGCAGATGACTTCGTCGGAGACCAACAGGACGTCGTGCTTGTCGCAGATCTCCCGGACTCGGGCGAAATAGCCCGGCGGCGGCGGGAAGCACCCGCCTGCATTCTGCACCGGCTCGAGGAAGACCGCGCATACCGTCTCAGGGCCCTCGGCCTGGATGGCGAGGTCGATCTGGTCGGCGGCCCAGCGGCCGAATGCCTCCAGGTCATCACCATGTTCGGGCGCGCGGTAGAAGTTCGTGTTGGCCACATGCACCGTCGATGGGACGAGCGGCTCGAAGGGTTCCTTGAGACCGGGTATGCCGGTGATGGACAAGGCGCCGTGCGTGGTGCCGTGATAGGCGACCTGCCGGCTGATGACCTTGTGCTTGTCGGGCTTGCCGGTGAGCTTGAAGAACTGCTTGGCGAGCTTCCACGCCGATTCGACAGCTTCGCTCCCGCTGACGGTGAAGAACACCCGGTTGAGGTCACCCGGCGCATAGTTCGCGATGCGCTCGGCGAGCTCGATGGCGCGCGGATGGGCATACGACCAGATCGGGAAGTAGGCGAGCTCCGCGGCCTGCTTGGCGGCCACTTCGGCGAGTTCGGTGCGGCCATGACCTACCTGGACGACGAAGAGTCCGGCGAGTCCGTCAAGGTAGCGCTTGCCGTTGCTGTCGGTAACGTACGCTCCTTCGCCCTTGACGATGATGGGCACGTCGGCCTTCTCATACGCTCCCAGACGGGAGAAATGCATCCAGAGGTGATCACGGGCGGCTGACTGTAGATTGCTCATTTGGTCAGTATTGCCTATGAATGACGACGGAATCCAGATTATTTGTACCTTTTCACTATCGAAATCAGATGACCCCCGTTAGATTGAGCGCATGGGACGGGAAATAACGAACTTCATTGATGGCGCAACATCGTCGGCCGCGGACGGACGCACGTACGACGTCTTCGACCCGACGACCGGTCAGGTCTACGCACAGGCGCCTCTCTCGGGCCAGGCCGATGTCGACCGGGCGACCGAAGCCGCAGCCAAGGCCTTTGAGTCGTGGCGCGACACCACGCCGTACGAGCGCTCGAGGGCGATGAACAAGCTGGCCGCGGCCGTGGAGGAACGGGCCGAAGAAATTGTCGCCGTCGAGTCCAAAGACACAGGCAAACCACTGTCGCTGACGATGAGCGAAGAGATGTACCAGGCGACCGAGGTGCTTTCCTTCTTCGCCGGGGCGGCGCGCGTCCTGGAGGGCAAGTCCGCCGGTGAATACATGGCCGGCCACACGTCGATGATCCGGCGCGAGCCGATCGGCGTCTGCGCGCAGGTCACGCCGTGGAACTACCCGCTGATGATGGCGATCTGGAAGATCGGGCCGGCGCTCGCAGCGGGCAACACCGTTGTCCTCAAGCCGAGCGACACGACGCCGGCTTCGACATCGCTGCTGGCCGAGATCGCTTCGGAGTTCTTCCCGCCCGGAGTCTTCAACATCATCTGCGGAGACAGGGAGGCGGGCAAGGCGCTGGTGTCTCACCGAATCCCGCAGATGGTGTCGATCACCGGCTCTGTTCGCGCCGGCATCGAGGTCGCCACTGCCGCTGCGCTCGACCTGAAGAAGCCGCACCTGGAGCTGGGCGGCAAGGCGCCCGTCGTCGTGTTCGATGACGCGGACATCGCGGCCGCGGCAGAAGGCATCGCCGGCGCCGGCTACTTCAACGCCGGCCAGGACTGCACGGCCGCCACGCGCGTGCTGGTGCACCCGCGTGTCGCTGCCGATTTCACCGCGGCGCTCACCGAAGCCGCCAAGGGGACCAAGGTCGGGCTCCCCGATGACGCGGACGTCTACTTCGGACCGGTCAACAACGACAACCAGCTGGCGCACGTCAGCGGCTTCATGGACGACCTCCCCGACCACGCCACCATCGAGACCGGCGGTTCACGGGTCTCGGCCCTGGGGGACGGCTATTTCTTTGAGCCAACCGTGTTGTCCGGACTCACGCAGCAGGATCGCGCGAGCCAGGAGGAGATCTTCGGACCGGTGATCACCGTCCAGCAGTTCAGCGACGAGGACGAGGCCGTGCGCTGGGCCAACGGTGTCCAGTACGGTTTGGCGTCCTCGGTCTGGACCAAGGACCACGGACGTGCGATGCGTATGGCCAAACGGCTCGACTTCGGTTGCGTATGGATCAACACGCACATCCCGATCATCGCCGAAATGCCCCACGGAGGTTTCAAGCACTCCGGCTATGGCAAGGACCTGTCGATGTACGGGCTCGAGGACTACACACGCATCAAACATGTCATGACCAATCTGGACTCGTGAGATGAAGACTCGTGACTTTTAAGATCCTGCTGGTCGGCGCCGGCGGTGTCGGCTCGGCGTTTTGTGCCATAGCGGCGCGGCGGAACTTCTTCGAATCGGTTGTTGTGGCCGACTACGCCCTTGCCAGTGCGGAGAAGGCCGTGGCATCCCTCGGCGACCCTCGGTTCACCGCCGCCCAGGTCGACGCCTCGAGCACGGACGCGGTTGCGTCCCTGGCGCGCGAGTCCGGCGCCACTCATGTCATGAACGCGGTCGATCCGCGTTTCGTCATGCCGATCTTCAACGGGGC
Source organism: Actinomycetota bacterium (assembly GCA_030856025.1). Lineage (GTDB taxonomy): Bacteria > Actinomycetota > Actinomycetes > Propionibacteriales > Nocardioidaceae > JACMOZ01. The sequence goes on along the minus strand of JALYQD010000041.1, from coordinate 10,597 downwards.
ACTGGCCGCCGGAGCGGACTACCTCGACATGGCGATGAGCCTTTCCCAGCGTCACCCCGAACGCCCATACGAGGAGTGCGGCGTCAAGCTCGGCGACGAGCAGTTCGCCGTCGCGGGGGAGTGGGAATCCGCAGGACGGCTGGCTCTCGTCGGCATGGGCGTCGAGCCCGGGCTGTCCGACGTGTTTGCCCGGTATGCCGCCGACCACCTGTTTTCCGAGATCGACGAGCTCGGGACCCGCGACGGCGCCAACCTCACCGTCGACGGCTATGACTTCGCCCCGTCGTTCTCGATCTGGACGACGATCGAGGAATGTCTCAACCCGCCGGTGATCTGGGCTGTTGACGATGATGGGCAGGGCCGCTGGTTCACGACCGAACCGTTCAGCGAGCCCGAGGTCTTCGATTTTCCCGAGGGCATCGGACCGGTCGAATGCGTCAACGTCGAGCACGAGGAAGTGCTCCTCATGCCCCGCTGGGTCGAGACCAAGCGGGCAACGTTCAAGTACGGCCTGGGCGATGAGTTCATCGGCGTGCTCAAGACACTTCACAAGCTGGGACTGGACCGGATCGACAAGGTCAAAGTCGGTGGCGTCGAGGTCAGTCCGCGCGACGTCGTGGCCGCCTGCCTGCCCAATCCGGCCGATCTCGGCGACCGCATGCACGGCAAGACGTGTGCGGGGCTCTGGGTGACGGGCAAGGGTCTCGACGGCGAGCCGCGTTCGACGTACCTCTATCACGTGGTCGACAACGACTGGTCGATGAAGGAATACGGCCACCAGTGTGTCGTATGGCAGACCGCGATCAACCCGGTCGTGGCCCTGGAACTCCTCTCCAACGGCACCTGGTCCGGCACAGGCGTCCTCGGACCGGAGGCCTTCGACGCCGTACCGTTCCTCGACCTGCTGACCGCCTACGGATCGCCCTGGGGCCAGCGCGACGACTGACGCGGCCCGTCGGTGACGGATCTTGATGCAATACGACCCGTCGCCGGGCCAATTGCATCAAGATGCGTACGGCAACGCTGACTTGAACAGGCGCACCAGTTGATCGGCGACGAGTTCGGGCTCGTGGCGGATTGCGTATGACGTGAACGCCAACAGCCGTCGACCGCCGATGACGATCTCATTTGCACGGATGACATCGGCATCCCAATTGCTCACCTCGAGGTGCGGGATGCCATGAATCTCAACGGCGATGCCATGATCTGACCACTCGACATCGAGGTAGTACCGACCGTCCTTGCCCCTCACTCTGACTTGGCGAGAAGGCGGAGGAAGTCCGGCCTTCCTACGGACGTCGTCGAAGTCCCTTTCGGGAAGCGATTGGATACCTCCGACTGCATCCAGGACCGATTCGACGATGAGAGCCCGTCGTCGACAGGGGCCGCGCCGGGTCAGAGCCATGCGGATCGTTCGGGCCGACACCAAACGTTGCTGGAATGCTGCGATCACCAGAGTTCGCGCCTGTCGGTCGCTCCCGCTCCAACTGGCGGCGTCCACGAGCGACCTCGCCGTCCGGGTTCGTCGGGGCTGGTGCGCCGGGTGTATGTCCTCGTCGGTGAGCATCGTCGACCAATGTGGAATGATCCCGCTGCGCTCGGGCTTGCGCGCGCCTTCGGGCAGGACCACAAATGTCTCGGCCGTGTCGAAGCCCTTGAACCCGTCCAATTCGAGTCCGCTGAGGCCCCCCAGGGCAGACCGCGCGGGACAGACACACAGGCCGACTTCGTGTCGTTCCAGGTCCGAAAGCGGTCCGTTGTGCGTGGCTACCACTCCCCGACCCGGCCGCTGCCAAACACCTCGGTGCAGATGGCTTCGGACCACATTGGGGCCGAACTTCTCAACCGCTTCGGGTAGGCGGAACACCGTGCGCATACGCCGATCGTCGCCGACATCAAACCCTGACAGGCGCCGCAGCGGCGGAGTTGTGGACTACGCCCGCCGACGGTTCGCCTGTGGATGGACAGATCTCGATGCCTTTGAGCCGCGATCTCGTCTGAATGCATCAAGATCCGTCGATCAGGCTGCCGGCAATCACCGAAGTTGATGCAAAGGCACCCTTGGGCGGTCTGAATGCATCAAGATCCGTCACTCACAGGGGCTGGGCGGGTCAACCAGGGAGCGGAAGGCTCAGATCAGGCCGGCGTCGTGCATGCAGATCGCGACCTGGACCCGGTTGGTTGCCCCGAGCTTCGTGAAGATGTGCGAAATGTGTGCCTTCACGGTTGCCACGCTCATGTGCAGGTCGGCCGCCACCTCGGCGTTGGAGGCTCCGCGCCCGACGGCAACGGCGACATCGCGCTCGCGTTCGGTCAGCAGCTGGATCGTGAGGAGGGCAGCCTCGGCCCGACCCGATGGCGCCCCTTCGGTGACCTGGCGGATCAATTGTTCGGTGACGGTCGGCGACAGCATCGGTTCGCCGTCGTGCACCTTGCGCACGGCGGCAACGATGTCGGCCGGAGGTGTGTCCTTCAACAGGAACCCGCTCGCGCCGCTGGCAAGCGCCCGCACGACGAAGTCGTCGGCGTCGAAGGTTGTCAGCACGATCACCTTGGGCGGATCGGCCATGGCGACGATCGCACTCGTCGCGGCGATCCCGTCCATGACCGGCATCCGGATGTCCATGAGCACGACATCCACGCGGTCGGCAGAGGTGGAGAGGGCAACACGCTCGACGGCTTCGCGGCCGTTGGTCGCCTCACCGATGACTTCGATGTCTTCGGAGCCGCCGAGGATCAACGCGAGCCCGGCGCGAACCAGCGGATCGTCATCGGTGATGAGCAGGCGAATCGTCATGCCGGCCACGGTAACCATGCGTGAAGCACGAACACGCGGTCAGGGGTGATGTGATGGCTGAGCCGTCCGCCGGCCAATGCCGATCTCTCGCCGAGCCCGATCAGCCCAAGGCCGGAGTCAGGAGTGGTGAGCCGTGAGTCCCCGAGGTGCAGCGGATTGCGTATGGACGCAGTGACGCCGTCTCCGGGGGAGCCGGCGACCGTGACGGTGACCAAAGTGTCCGGGGCGTGCTTGCGCGCATTGGTCAGGCCCTCCTGGACGATGCGATAGAGCGTCCGGCCGATGCTGTCGGGCAGCCCTTCGAGATCCGAATCCCCGACGAAATCGACCTTCATACCGGCGGCGCGGGACTCCGACACCAGAGCGGCAATGTCGTGGGCCGAGGGTTGGGGGAGCTCAGGCGCCGCGTCGCCGGGCCCGTCCCGAAGGACTCCGAGGACTTCACGGAGCTCGGTCAACGCCTGGTGGGTGTTCTCCTGGATGACGCCGGCCGTGTGGCGAATCTCCTCGGGAGTCAGGTCCGTACGAAAAGTCAGCGCACCGGCATGCATGGACACCATCGAGATGCGGTGGGCCAGGACGTCGTGCATCTCGCGGGCGATGCGGCCGCGCTCGGCCGTACGGGCTTGTTCTACCCGCCTGGACTGTTCGGACTCTGCTCTGTCGGCGCGGTCGCGCAGCGTGGCCAGAAGTTCGCGCCGCGAACCGATGTAGAGGCCCCAGCCGACGGTCACGCCGATGATCGACACGAGTGCAGTGGTGGACACGATCCACGGGTCGGAGGAGCTGGGGTCGATGTAGCTGAGCCACAGGCTCGCCAGGAGCGACATGGCCGTGACCGGCACGATCTCGCGCCACCGGCGCCGGGTCGCCATCGAGACGAGGGCGAGAGTCGCCGGGCCGCCGGCCGTTGCCGAGATGCCGCTGGCCAGGGCGGTGAAGAGGGCGATGCGGACCGGGTATCGCCGGCGCCAGAACGTCAACCCGAGGCAGAACAGGCCGAGACCGAGGTCACCGAAGAACCACAACCGGTTGTGCTCCCATTGCCAGGGCGCGAGTTGCGACCAGGCAAGGCCACCGATGGCGACGACAAGGATCGTGCGCCACACGTGACTCCACCGTGAGAGCGGGGGCTGGTAGTCGACGAGCTGCACCTCCTAAGGCTAGGGGCAACCCAAGGTCGGTGCGACGGCCTTTGGTCGTCGGCGGTCTCATACTTTCGGCTCCGTATGTCTAGCCCCCAGGCTGATGTAACGGTCGTACCAACCTGTGAGGCTGGAGCCATGATCAATGTTGAAGGTCTTTCCAAGACGTATGGCGGCTTCAAAGCCGTCGACAACGTCTCATTCGAGTGCAGGCCGGGGGCGGTCACCGGATTCCTGGGCCCCAACGGTGCTGGCAAGTCCACGACCATGCGAATCATCGCGGGTCTGACCCCTGCCACCAGTGGCGATGCCACGGTGGCCGGCGTCCAATATCACGACATCCCCAACCCTGGTACGCAAGTCGGCGTCCTCCTGGACGCCTCGGCTCAGCACGCAGGTCGCACGGGCCGCGAGATCCTCGCACTCAGCGCGATCACGATGGGTCTGCCGATGTCGCGCGTCGACGAGATGCTTGCCTTGGTGAGCCTGTCGAAGGAGGAGTCGAAGCGTCGTGTGCGCAACTACTCACTCGGTATGCGGCAGCGCCTCGGCATCGCCAACGCCTTACTCGGCGACCCCAAGATCCTCATCCTCGACGAACCCGCCAACGGGCTCGACCCGGCCGGCATCCACTGGATGCGCGGACTTTTGCGCGAGTATGCCAACCGTGGCGGAACCGTGCTGTTGTCCTCGCACCTGTTGCACGAGATCGAGGTCATCGCCGACGAGATCATCGTCATCGGCCAGGGGCGCATCGTGGCTCAGGGCACGAAGGCCGAACTGCTGCAGACCGCCGGAACGTTCGTCAAGAGCACCGACAACTCGGCGCTCGCCAACGCACTGACCGCAGCCGGCGTGCCGGCCGTTCCGTCGGGCGACAACGGCCTCCGCACTGAGTCCACATCTACTGAGGTTGGGCGCGTCGCGGCCGCCGCTGGTGTCGCTCTCATCGAGCTTCGCCCCGCCGACGGTGCAGGCCTGGAAGAGATGTTCCTCGAACTCACCGCCGAGACCCAGCGCGATGAATTCATCCCCGAAGGAGTCACGGTATGAGCACCGCAACCATAGAGACGATCGATACGGCCCGACCGGGCGTTCCGCTCAGCCGCATCATCAAGGTCGAACTGCGAAAGATGTTCGACACGCGTTCGGGCTTCTGGTTGATGGCAAGCATCGGCATCATCGCCACACTCGCCACCATCGGCGTGATCCTGTTCGTTCCCGACGAGAGCCTCGGTTTCGGGGTATTTGGCTCGGCCATCGGATTCCCCATGACGGTGCTTCTCCCGATCGTGGCGATCCTTTCCGTGACCGGTGAATGGAGCCAGCGCACGGGCCTGATCTCGTTCACGCTCGTTCCGCACCGTGACCAGGTCATCCTGGGCAAGGCGATCGCGTCGGTCGCTGTCGGCGTGGTGTCGATGCTGCTGGCATTTGCCATCGGAGCCGTCGGCAACGTCATCGGTTCAACGCTCAACGGAGTGGACATCGTCTGGGACATGTCGGTCTCGGACTTCCTCCTGATCATCCTGGCGAACGTCCTTGGCCTGCTTGTCGGCTTCATGCTCGGCGTGCTCATCCGGAACACTCCGGGTGCGATCGTCGCCTACTTCGTCTATTCGCTGCTGCTTCCGACCATCTTCGGGATCCTGGCCGCGTTCCAGGACTGGTTCAAGGACCTTCAGCCGTGGGTCGACTTCGGAGATGCTCAGACACCGTTGTTCGATGGCGGTCCGCACGGAGAAGAGTGGGGCCAGCTCGCAGTGTCGGGCATGATCTGGCTCGTCATCCCGATGGCGGTCGGCGTCTGGGCGGTACTCCGCTCGGAGGTCAAGTAACCCAAAGCCTTGGGGATCGGGCGATGACAGACGCCCTCCTCAAGTTAGTCCTCTCGGGGACTGAGAATGGCGGCATGCTCCGGGCATGCCGCCATTCGTCATTTCCCGGATGGGAAGTGATGGTTCGGGTCGCGATGGATGCCCGGAACCCTCAGGATCCGTCCGCCCGGGGCGCGGCACCTTCGGTAGGCGAGAATGGCGGCATGCTCAGGCATGTCGCCATTCTCGGCTCCACCGGTTCCATCGGCACCCAGGCCCTCGAGGTCATTGCCGCCAATCGCGATCGCTTCACGGTGGTGGCTCTCGCCGCGGGCGGCAACCAGCCCGAGCTGCTGGCGCAACAGGCGATCGACTTCGAGGTCCCGCTCATCGCCGTGGCCAAGGCGAGCGCCGTCCAGGACGTCCAGCTGGCGTTGTATGCCGAGGCCCAGCGCCGCGGCTATGCCGAGGGCGACTTCCGTATGCCGCGGATCATCGCCGGTCCCAACGCTGCCACCGACGCAGCTCGCACGCCGTGTGATGTGGTCCTCAACGGTATGACCGGCGCCGTGGGGCTCATGCCGACTCTCGCCGCCCTCGAGGAAGGCACCACGCTCGCCCTCGCCAACAAGGAATCCCTGATCATCGGCGGCGAGATCGTGATGGGTGCGGCAAAACCGGGGCAGCTCGTCCCGGTCGACTCCGAACACTCCGCCCTTGCTCAGGCGATGCGCGGCGAACGCGTCGAAGACGTCCACAAGCTCATTGTCACGGCCAGCGGAGGGCCGTTCCGCGGCAAGACCCGGGCTGAGCTCAGCGAGGTCACGCCCGAACAAGCCATGGCCCACCCGACCTGGGACATGGGCCCGGTCATCACCATCAATTCGGCCACCCTGGTCAACAAGGGTCTCGAAGTGATCGAGGCGCACCTGCTGTTCGGGATCGGTTTTGACCGCATCGAGGTCGCCGTGCACCCGTCGTCGGTCGTGCATTCCATGGTCGAGTTCGTCGACGGTTCGACGATGCTCCAGGCGTCCCCGCCGGACATGAAGCTCCCCATCGCGCTCGGCCTGGCCTGGCCGGACCGCATACCCGGCGCGGCAGGCGCCTGCGACTGGACCGAGTCAGCGGTGTGGGAATTCTTCCCGCTCGACAACGAGGCGTTCCCGGCCGTCGACCTGGCCCGCAAGGCGGGGGAGTTCGGCAAGACCGGGCCCGCCGTCTTCAACGCGGCCAATGAAGTGTGTGTCGAGGCTTTCGTCAGCGGCGATTTGGACTTCCTTGGCATTGTTGACACCGTCGAAGAGGTCGTCGGGGAGCATCTGAGCGATCCCGACGTAAAATTGGCTGAGATGAACCTTGAGTCTGTCCTCGCGGCGGACTCATGGGCGCGCACCCGCGCGAGGAACCTGACTGCCCGACGTTGACTTGACGAACGCTGAGTTGACGAAGAAAGGTATGGAGAGACGATGAATGCCTTGATCTACACCGCTGGTGTGATCATTTTCGTGCTCGGTGTGGTCATCTCGATCGCGCTGCACGAAGTCGGCCATATGTATCCCGCCAAGAAATTCGGCGTCAAGGTCACTCAGTACTTCGTCGGTTTCGGCAAGACCGTCTGGTCGGTCAAACGCGGCGAGACCGAGTACGGCATCAAGGCGATCCCGCTTGGTGGCTACGTCAAGATGGTCGGGATGTTGCCGCCGGCGAAGGGCCAGGACACGCACGAGGTCCGCGACACCAACACCGGGCTCTTCACGCAGCTGATCTCCGATGCGCGCGACGCCGAGTACGAACACGTCGGCCCCGAAGACGAGGACCGCCTGTTCTACCGCAAGCCGTGGTGGCAGAAGCTGATCGTGATGGCCGGTGGCCCGATGGTCAACGTCGTGCTCGCCACTATCCTCTTTGCCATCGTGTTCATGGGATTCGGTGCGCTGACGCCGACGACAACGATCGCGGGTGTCTCCGACTGTGCCATCAGCGACAGCGAAGCGGGCCGCGCCTGCACCGACAAGGATCCGATCACTCCGGCCAAGAAGATCGGGTTGCAGAACGGCGACGAGATCGTGTCGTTCAACGGCACGAGGGTCGCCGACTGGGACGAGCTCAGCAGCCTGATCCGTGCCAACGGCGCCAAGAACGCGACGATCGCCTACGAACGCGACGGCACGCTCAAGACCAGCGACGTCAAGACCTCGGTCCTGGCTCGCGGCTCGATCGACGATCCGGACAAGCTCGTCAACGTCGGTTTCCTCGGCGTCTCGCCGACCACCGAGATGCAGCGGCAGGGCCCGCTCTTCGTGGGCGAGCAGATGTGGGACTACACCAAGGGAACCGCCGAGGTCATCGCCCATCTTCCCCAACGTATGGTCGCGGTGACCAAGGCTGCCTTCGGCGCCGAACGCGAGGCCGACGGCCCGATCAGCGTCGTCGGCGCGAGTCGCGTCGCCGGCGAGATGGTCACGGTCGACAGCCCGAGCATGTCCGAGCGCGCCGTACGCCTGATGGGCCTGCTCGCCGCGGTCAACCTGTTCGTGGCCCTCTTCAACTTCATCCCGTTGCTTCCGCTCGACGGCGGCCACATCGCCGGCGCGTTGTGGGAGGCGTTGCGTCGCGGTTGGGCAAAACTCCTGAGCAAGCCCGATCCCGGCTACATCGACGTTGCCAAGATGCTGCCCGTGGCCTATGCCGTGGGTGCCCTCCTTATGATCATGAGTGTGATTCTGATTTATGCCGATATCGTCAATCCGGTGAAGCTGACATGACAATCGACCTCGGATTGCCCGAAGCGCCGCCGCCGGTCCTGATGCCGCGCCGCAAGACGCGCAAGATCAAGGTCGGCACCGTCGATGTCGGTGGAGACGCACCGGTGTCGGTGCAGTCGATGACGACGACCCTCACGTCCGACGTCAACTCGACGCTGCAGCAGATCGCCGAGCTCACCGCCACCGGCTGCGACATCGTCCGGGTGGCATGCCCGAGCCAGGACGACGCCAACGCACTCAAGGAGATCGCCCAGCACTCGCAGATCCCGGTCATCGCGGACATCCATTTCCAGCCCAAATACGTGTTCGCCGCGATCGACGCCGGCTGCGCGGCCGTCCGGGTCAACCCGGGCAACATCCGCAAGTTCGACGACCAGGTCAAGGCCATCGCGATGGCGGCCAAGGACGCGGGCACCTCGATCCGGATCGGCGTCAACGCCGGTTCGCTCGACAAGCGGATCATGGACAAGTACGGCAAGGCCACTCCCGAAGCCCTCGTCGAATCCGCCGTATGGGAGGCCTCGCTGTTCGAAGAACACGGCTTCCACGACTTCAAGATCTCGGTCAAGCACAACGACCCCGTCATCATGGTCCAGGCCTACGAATTGCTGTCCGAAAAGGGCGACTGGCCGCTCCACCTGGGCGTGACCGAAGCCGGACCCGCCTTCCAGGGCACGATCAAGAGCTCGGTCGCCTTCGGTTCCCTACTGAGCAAGGGCATCGGCGACACGATCCGAGTGTCCTTGTCGGCGCCACCGGTCGAAGAAGTCAAGGTCGGCATCCAGATCCTCCAGGCGCTCAACCTGCGGCCGCGCAAGCTCGAGATCGTCTCCTGCCCGTCCTGCGGCCGTGCCCAGGTCGACGTCTACACGCTCGCCGAGCAGGTCACCGCCGGCCTCGAGGGTATGGAGGTCCCGCTGCGCGTCGCCGTGATGGGCTGCGTCGTCAACGGACCGGGCGAAGCCCGCGAAGCCGACCTCGGTGTCGCTTCCGGCAACGGCAAGGGACAGATCTTCGTCAAGGGCGAAGTCATCAAGACCGTTCCCGAGAGCAAGATCGTGGAGACGCTCATCGAAGAAGCCATGCGGATCGCCGAAAGCATGGAATCGGGCGGCGAGCCCGTCGTCTCCGTCAGCTGAACCGCAGCCGACCATGCTGCGCAACCTCGGCCCGGCCGACCTCCCGCTCCTCAGAGCGCTGATTTCGCAGGACCCCCTGGTCAATCTGTTCGTCGAATACCGCATCGAGGCCACACAACTGCAGCCTCGCTGGCTCGGCGGCAACATCTGGGGCTACTTCGAAGAAGGCGAGCTCGTCTCGGCCTGCCATGCCGGCGCCAACCTCGTACCCATCGAAGCGACGCCGGCCGCGATAGAAGCGTTCGCCGAGCACGCTTTGCGCACCGGCACCAACTGCTCCTCCATCGTCGGCCTCGACAGCGCCGTCCTCGGCTTGTGGGAGCGGCTCGAGAAGCATTGGGGTCCGGCTCGCTCACCCCGACCGGTCCAGCCGTTCATGGTGATCGACGCCGACAGTCCGCTCCAACCCGATCCGCGTGTGCGACGCGTCGTGATGGACGAATTCGACGTCCTCTACCCGGCGTGCGTCGCGATGTTCACCGAAGAGGTTGGTCTGGACCCCGAGGGCACGAGCAAGACCGGCTACCGCGCCCGGGTGGCTCAACTGATCTCGCAGGGGTGGTCGTTCGCCATCATCGAGGGCGGTGAGGTGTTGTTCAAGGCCGAGATCGGCGCGGCGACGTCGCGCGGATGCCAGATCCAGGGGGTCTACGTCCGACCGGATCTGCGGGGCCAGGGAGTGGCGGCCCATGCGATGGCCGCAGTCGTCCAACAGGCCCGTTCGCTCATCGCGCCGGTGGTCACCTTGTATGTCAATGATCACAATGTTGCGGCGCGCCGCACGTACGACCGGGTCGGATTCCGGCAGACCGCGACCTTCGCGACGATCCTGCTCTGAATACCCCCTAGTATTGCCGCGTGATTCGCCGCCTCATCCCGATCTGCGCGCTGGTCGTTGCATTCGTCCTGACAGCAGCACCCGCGCAGGCGG
>JALYQD010000155.1 GCA_030856025.1 Actinomycetota bacterium | reverse complement strand
GGATAGGGTCTTTGAGCGACTTTATCCAGTGATTTCACGAACCGAACCCATGCGCACAGACGAACTCAAAAGGATTGATGCTTGTGACGGAACTGTCTGAAACGAAGCTGGACAGGGCCAAGCATGCCCTCAAGGCCCGCACCATGAAAGACCTCAAGACCTTCGAATCCAACTCAAAGATCGCGATCGACTGGATCGTCTTCGGCATCACCGGAGCCATCGCCGTCGCGTTCATCGCGTGGGGCTTCTTCAGCACCCCGACCCTCAAGTCCGCCTCCGGCTCGGCCCAGTCCTGGGTGATCACCAACACCGGCTGGTTCTTCGTCCTCGCCTCGAGCTTCTTCGTGCTCTTCGTGCTGTGGCTGGCCGCCAGCAAGTTCGGCAAGATCCCCCTCGGCGCCGACGACGAGAAGCCCGAGTTCAACACGGTGTCCTGGATCGCGATGATGTTCAGCGCCGGTATGGGCATTGGACTGATGTTCTGGGGCGTTGCCGAACCCCTGACCCACTTCGCCACCCCGCCGCCGGGCACGTCCGAAGCCGAGTCCGATGCAGCACTGCAGACGGCCATGGCGACGACGATGTTCCACTGGGCGCTTCATCCGTGGGCGATCTATGCGACCGTCGGCATCGCCATCGCCTACGGCACCTTCCGCAAGGGCCGCTCGCAGCTCATCTCCTCGGTCTTCCGCCCGCTGCTGGGCAAAAAGACCGATGGCCCCATCGGGCGCATAATCGACATCCTCGCGATTTTCGCCACCTTGTTCGGCTCGGCGGCATCGCTTGGGCTCGGCGCACTGCAGATCGGCAGCGGCCTCGAGTTCAACGGCTGGATCGGCCAGGTCGGCACTCCTGTCCTCGTCGCGATCATCGCCATCCTGACGATCGCGTTCATCGCCTCGGCGGTTTCCGGGATCGAAAAGGGCATCCAGTGGCTCTCCAACATCAACATGGTGCTGGCACTGATCCTGGCCATCTTCGTGTTCGTCGTCGGCCCGACACTGCTGATCCTCAACTTGTTGCCGACCATCCTCGGTGACTATGCGTCACAGATGACCGAGATGGCTTCGCGTACGGCCGCCAGCGGCAACGGTGCCATGGCCAGCTGGCTCTCGAGCTGGACCATCTTCTACTGGGCTTGGTGGGTGTCCTGGACACCCTTCGTCGGTATGTTCATCGCCCGCATCAGCCGTGGCCGGACGATCCGCCAGTTCGTGACCGGTGTGCTCCTCGTGCCGAGCATGGTGAGCCTTGTCTGGTTCGCGATCTTCGGCGGCGCTGCAATCGACACACAGCGCAAGACCGGTGAGCTCGTCGGCAAGGGCGGCGTGGTCAACACCGACTCGGCGCTGTTCCAGCTGCTCGAGCAATACCCGATCGCCTCGGTCTCCAGCGTCCTCGTGATGGTCCTTGTCGGCATCTTCTTCGTGTCCGGTGCGGATGCGGCGTCGATGGTGATGGGGACGCTCTCCGAGCGCGGCACCATCGAGCCGAGCAAATCGACGGTCATCTTCTGGGGCGCCCTTACCGGCGCGGTCGCGGCGATCATGCTGATCATCGGCGACGGTGGTGCGACGGCGTTGTCGGGCCTGCAGGCGCTCACGATCGTGGCTGCATTGCCTTTCGCCCTGATCATGGTGGCGCTGTGCCTGTCGCTGTATCTGGACCTGAAAACTGACCCGATGATCCTGCGCGGACAAATCGGCATGGAGCTGGTCGAGGTCGCCGTCGTCCAGGGTGTGGAAGCACATGGAGAGGACTTCGGACTCGTCTTCGAGTCCTCCGAGACGGACACCGTCCCGGACGAGTTCGAAAAGCCCGTTCCAGCTTCACGCTGACCGCTCTCGGGCGGCTGGCCTTGGGCGGTGGGTAGGCACCCACTCCGGTTGCTTTGCGGTGGGTCAGCATCCACTCCGGCCGGGTTCTTGGGTGCCTGTCCACCGGCGCACGGGATGAGTGGGTGCCTATCCACCGGCCCGCGGGAGGGGTGGATGCATACCCACCGCCGCACGGGAGGGGTGGGGATCAGACCCCAGAACGCGAGGGTTTCAGGTAGCGGGTGATGATGAGGCGCATCGTCGCGATCTCCGTATCGGGATCGAGCGTCGTATGTCCGGCCATAAGTGCTCGATAGGCCGCGACGAGAGAGAGCAGCCAACGCGACGTGGCCTCGATATGGAGTTCGCGATCGATAAGTCCCTCATCGGATGCCTGGTAGATGAACGCCGCGAGGCCGGCCTCCATCTGGGTGTCGATGGGGTGCGAAGTATCGGACGTCAGATCGTCCATGACCGACCAGATGGATTCCCAGGCGTCGTTGGCTGACTGTGCTTTGTCGATGACGGTGTCGCTCACGACTCCATTGTGTGGCATCACCGGCTGACCGTCCGCCGGGAGGTCTAACGGCTCTGGTGCCAGCGTTCGACCATTTTGGGCATCTCGCGCTGTATGTACGTGAAGAAGTCCCGGGTCTCTTCCAGCCGCGCGAAGGCTCCGCTGGATTCGGGCAGGGACTCGATGCCTCGTTCGAGCGCACGGTTGAGCTCGACGAAGATCTCGTTGCGCATCGTCATCGCCGTGTACCAAGCGTCGTCGCCCAGCACGAAACGGTCGATGCGTTCGCCGGCCAGTCGGGTTCGGCGCACGAGCTTGGCCTGTTCGAGGTACTTGACCGCTCCACTGACAGCGGCCGGGCTCACGTCGAGGACGTCGGCGATCTCGCGTGACTTGAGTGCGCCTGACTCCGAGATCAGCAGGGCTGCGAAGGCCCTCGAGGCCATACGGTGGTGAGCATGACTGACGTGATCGCGATAGCCGACCTCCACAAGAGCTTCGGCAAGACCGAAGCTCTGGCCGGCCTCAACCTCAGGGTGGCCGAGGGCGAAGTACATGGTTTTCTCGGCCCCAACGGTTCGGGCAAATCGACCACCATCCGGGTCCTGCTCGGACTGTTGCGCGCCGACAGCGGCACCGCGACGCTCTTTGGCGGCGACCCGTGGCGCGACGGTGCCGAGCTCCACAAGCGGCTGGCCTACGTGCCGGGCGACGTGAACCTCTGGCCCAATCTTTCCGGCGGCGAGGTCATCGACCTGCTCGGCAAGCTGCGTGGCGGGCTCAACGACAAGCGCCGCACCGACCTGATCGACCGCTTCGAGCTCGACCCGACCAAGAAGGGCCGGACCTATTCGAAGGGCAACCGGCAGAAGGTGGCCCTCGTGGCGGCCCTTGCGTCCGACGTCGAATTGCTGATCCTCGACGAGCCGACGTCAGGACTCGACCCGATCATGGAGGCGGTCTTCCAGGAGTACATCGACGACTTCAAAGACGACGGTCACTCCGTGCTCCTGTCGAGCCACATCCTGGCCGAGGTCGAGTCGTTGTGCGACCGGGTGAGCATCATCCGCGCGGGCAAGACCGTCGAGTCGGGAACTTTGTCTGAGCTGCGGCACCTCACCCGCACGTCGATCTCGGCCGAGACGACCAGGCCGGCGACGGGCCTCGAGACCCTCGACGGAATCCACGACCTCGTGCTCGAGGGCCACCGCGCCCGCTTCGATATCGACACCGTCAAGCTCGGCGGTGCCCTCGCCCACCTCAGTGGGTTCGGCATCGAGAGCCTGACCAGTCAGCCGCCCACCCTCGAGGAGCTTTTCCTGCGCCACTACGGCGACGAGCTGGCCGCTGAAGCACAGTCGTCGTGAGCGCTTTCGCCGGCACGTCCACGTTCATACGGTTCTTCCTGCGCCGTGACCGCCTCGCGATGATGTGGTGGATCCTCGGCGGCGTCATCCTCTATTGGTCGCAGGCGGTCAGCGTCAAAGGCCTCTATGCGACTCAGGCCGAGTTCGACAGGGCCGCCGCCAGCATGGACAACAACGCCGCCCTCATCGCGATGGCCGGTCCGGCGCGAGTCCTCAACACCGTCGGCGGACAAGTCGCCTGGCAGGCGAGTGCCTTCGGGGCGATCCTCGCCGGACTGATGAGCATGTTCCTCATCGGACGCCACACGCGCGTCGAGGAGGAGAGCGGCCGTGAAGAGATGATCCGAGCCGGAGTGGTCGGACGGTATGCGACGGTGTCGGCGGCGGTCGTCGTCGTCTCGCTGGCCAACGTGATCCTCGGGCTCGGCATCGCCGGAAGCCTGATCGCGTATGGTCTCCCGGCGGCAGGGTCGATCTCCCTGGGGCTTGCCGCCACCCTCGCCGGACTCGTGTTCATGGGCGTCGCGTTGGTCGCCGCCCAGCTGACCGAAGGCGCCCGGGCGATGTACGGAATCACCGGCGCCGTCATCGGCCTCGCCTATGTGCTGCGCGCGATCGGCGACATCGGCAACGGTTTCTGGTCCTGGCTCTCGCCCATCGGCTGGGGGCAGGCGATGCGGGCCTACGCCGGCGAGATCTGGTGGCCCGCGCTGCTTTCTGTCGCGGCTTTCCTGGTCCTCGGCGTCATTGCATTGCGCATCCTGGACCGCCGCGACGTCGGCGCTGGCGTATGGCCGACGAGGCCCGGTCCGGCACACGGTGGCGCCTCGATGACGAGCGCATACGGACTGGCCTGGCGTTTGCAGCGGGGGACCGTGATCGGCTGGACGGCCGGGATGTTCCTGATGGGTCTGGCCTATGGCTCGATCGGCAAGGACGTCGGCGACCTGCTCGGCGACTCCGAGTTTTCCAAGGATGTGTTCGCCCAGGGCGGCGGCGAACTGGTCAAGTCGTTCTATTCGACGACGGCGCTCATGCTCGCCCTCATCGGATCGAGCTTCGCGATATCTTCGGCGCAACGACTGCGTGGAGAGGAAACGTCCGGCCGGGTCGAGGCACTGCTGTCTACGGCTTTGACGCGTCGCCGCTGGGCCGCGAGCCACGCCGTTGTCACCCTGGCCGGATCGGCGCTCGTCGTGCTGGCCGCCGGCTTCGGGACCGGGCTCAGCTACGGCCTCATCGCCGGAGACGGTTCGCAGATCTGGCGACTGAGTCTGGCCGCCCTGGTCCACCTCCCGGCGGTGCTGATCCTTGGCGGCGTCACGCTCGTCCTCGTCGGCTTCGCCCCGCGCCTTGCCGCCGCGGGCTGGATCGCGCTGGTGTTCTGCTTCGTCGTCATGATGTTCGGCGAGCTCCTGAAGTTCCCCGGCTGGCTCATTGATGTCTCGCCGTTCGTGCACTTGCCGCTGTTGCCGGTCCAGGACTTCCGCTTGGTGCCCGTTGTCGTGGAGGTCGCCGTTGCCGCGGGACTCGCGCTCCTCGCATACACGGGTCTCCGCCGCCGCGACATCAGCTAACCTCACGTCCCCAAGATTTGGCGGCGAAAGCACCTGGATTTGCCGAAAATGGGCGAATTCAGGTGCCCGATCGGCCAAATCTCGGTGCCGGGGGAGGGGCTGGCTATGTTTGCACCATGGTTCCGGTCCGCAGCTTCGTCGAGCTCCTGTATGACGAGGCTCCGCGAGAGGCATTCGACGAGACACTGGCAACTCTGTCCGAGGCACTCCAACCAGGCCCGGAGCTCGACAGGCTGCGCGAGGAACATACGACCGCCCTCCGGCTCCGCGAGCAGATGGCGCTGCAGCGGCAACGCGAGGCGGAGATGTCGGCCCTGTACGACACGGCAAACGACCTGACCGCGATCCGCGATGTTGACGCGATTCTGACGGCGATCGTCCGCCGCGCCCGCCAGCTCCTCCACGCCGACATGACCTACCTGTCGCTGAACGACGAGACCGAAGGCGCCTCATACATGAAGGTGACCGACGGCTCGGTCTCGGCCGAGTTCCGCAACCTTCGTCTGCCGCTCGGCGCCGGCCTGCTCGGCCTGGTCGCGCAGACCGGGGCGCCCTACTACACCGACGATTACCAGTCCGATCCGCGATTCCAGCACCACGAGTTCATCGACAGCGCGGTGAATCTGGAGGGCATACGCGCGATCCTCGGGGTGCCGCTGCTCGTCGACGGCCGGGTCATCGGCGCGTTGCTCGCGACTCATCGCAAGGTGCGGCCCTTTCCGCCGGCCGAAGTCACGCTGCTCACCTCATTCGCGGCTCATGCTGCGATCGCTCTGGAGAACGCCCGGCTGTTCGAGAAAACAGAGTCGGCGCTGGCCGAGGTCGACGAGGCGAATCGTCAGATCAGGGCGCATTCGGAGTCGGTCGAAATGGCGGCAAATGTCCACGACCGGCTGACCGATGTTCTCCTCAACGGAGGTGGCGTCGAGGAAGTCGCCGCGGTCCTCGCCGAGCTGCTCGGCGGTTCTCTCGCCGTCCTTGCGCCCGACGGTCGCCCGCTTGCCGTGACCGGCGAACCCCTCGATCCCTCCGACTGCCTCGACGACGCCGTGGACGAGGCGCGACGCACCGGTCACAGCGTGAAGCTTCCCGAGTCGGACGGCTATGTCGCCGCGGTCCTCGCCGGCTCGGATCACCTGGGCACGCTGGTCCTGCACGGTATGGCGAATCCGCTGGAAGCCGCCGACCGGCGAACCGTCGAGCGCGGCGCCCTGGTCACCGCGCTGGTCCTCCTCTTCGCCCGATCAGTGGCCGAAGCAGAGGAACGCGTGCACGGCGAGCTGGTGTCGGACCTGATCACCGGTCGCGACACCGACGCCAGCCGATTGCGCGAACGAGCCCGGCGACACCGGGTCGACCTCGATCAGGTCCGAGCGGTGGTCGCGGCCTCCGTCGAGGGGCTCGACCACTCTCGCGGCATACAGCTGACCACCCGGCTAGCCGGTGAGCTGAATGGTCTCGGTGGCGAACAGTCCGGCCGGCTCGTGCTCGTCGCTCCCGGCGAACCGCTGGAGGTCGGCCGCAAACTGCAGGAGGCGGTGGTCGCCGCCGGTGGAACGACGACCGTTGGGGTCGCACCCACCGGTCCCGGCGCCGATGCCGTCTCGGCCGCATTCCTCGAGGCCGCCCGTTGCCTGACGACCCTGCTCACCCTCGGCCGGGCCGGCGAAGTCACCGATGCGACCGGCCTCGGGCTGGCTCAGCTGGTCCTCGGCCAGGGTGGACCGGACGAGCTGGACGCATTCATCCGGAGCCTGATCGGCCCGCTCCTCGACTACGACGCGCGGCGCGGAACGGCGTTGGTCGAGACGCTCGATGCCTGGTTCGCGAGCGGCACGAAGCCGGCCGAAGCCGCCAGGATCCTGCACGTGCACCCCAACACCATCGCGCAGCGGCTCGAGCGCATCGGCAAGCTCATCGACCCCCAATGGCGCGAATCGTCGCACGCTCTCGATCTGCAGTTCGCGCTCAGACTGTGGAAACTGCGCACATAGTGGACTGAAGTATGTGAAGTTTCCACATGTCGCTTCAGGCGCCGAAGTCGGTAACGTCGCCGTCATGCCCGACGTCAGTGCGACCCAGATCACAGTGCCTGAACGAGCAGCCGTGCCGCGACCGCTGTCCGGGCGCACCGCGTTGGTCACCGGTGGTGCCAGTGGCATCGGCCAGGCTGTTGCGGCCTCGCTCGCAGCCGCCGGCGCACACGTCACCGTGCTCGACCGAGACGAGACCGGGGCCAAGCAAGTGGCCACCGACATCGGCGGAGACTATGTTGTCGCCGACCTCGTTGATCCCGCCGTCATCGACACACTTGGGCTCCGCGCCGACATCCTGGTCAACAACGCCGGCGTGCAACATGTCGCACCGATCGAGGACTTCGACCCCGACCAGTTCGCACGCATTCAGCGGATCATGATCGAGGCGCCATTCCGGTTCGCGCGATCACTTCTGCCCGGCATGTATGCGAACGGCTGGGGGCGGCTGGTGCACATCTCGTCGGTCCACGGCCATCGCGCCTCACCCTTCAAATCCGCCTATGTCACCGCCAAACACGGCCTCGAAGGGCTCTCGAAGGTCATCGCGCTCGAGGCCGCCGGTCGGGGAGTCACCAGCAACACGGTCTGCCCGGGCTATGTGCGCACATCCCTGGTCGAGGGACAGATCGCCGATCAGGCGCGCACTCATGACATCGGCGAGTCCGAGGTCCTCGGTCAGATCCTGCTGGCCAAGACCCCGGTCAAGCGCCTGATCGAGCCGCAGGAAGTCGCCGACATGGTGACCTTCCTCTGTGGACCGGGCACGGACTCGATCACCGGAAGCTCAGTTTTGATGGATGGCGGCTGGACCGCCTCATGAATCCCACCACCCCGAAAGGAACGAGCATGACCGCACAGACATCTTCGATCGAGGCACCACAGAGGTCATCGATCGGCAAGGTGGTGTTCGCCAGCCTGATCGGCACCGCCGTCGAGTGGTACGACTTCTTCCTTTACGGATCAGCGGCCGCCCTCGTGTTCGGCACGTTGTTCTTCCCCGAATCGGATCCGTTGACCGGCACGATGCTCGCCTTCGGCACCTACGCGCTGGGTTTCATCGCCCGACCGTTGGGCGGCGTCGTCTTCGGCCATTTCGGTGACAAGGTCGGTCGCAAGAAGATGCTGGTGGTCGCCCTCTTCGTGATGGGCATCGCCACCGTCGGCATCGGCCTCCTGCCGACATACGCCACCATCGGTGTCGCCGCACCAATCCTGTTGCTGGCCTGCCGGCTGCTGCAGGGCTTCGCGGTCGGCGGCGAATGGGGAGGCGCCGTGTTGATGGCCGCCGAGCACGGCGACCCGCAGCACCGCGGTTTCTGGGCGTCCTGGCCGCAAGCCGGCGTCCCGCTCGGCAACATGCTGGCAACCGGCGTCCTGTTCATCCTCGCCGCCGTACAGAGCGACGAGACGTTCGAGGCCTGGGGCTGGCGCATACCGTTCCTGCTCTCCGCTGTCCTCGTGTTCATCGGCCTGTGGGTGCGTATGACGCTCGAGGAGTCTCCCGTCTTCCAGGAGGCGAAGGCAGAGATCGTCGACAAGGGCCAGACGTCAACGCACATGCCTCTGTTCGAGGTCATCAGGAACTACCCCAAGGAAGTCCTCATCGCCATGGGCATGCGGATGGCCGAAAACATCTCCTATTACATCTTCACCATCGTCGTCCTCACCTACGCCAAGGAGTACCTGGACGTCGGCACGGACCTGATCCTGAAGATGCTGCTGATCGGCGCCGCCTTCCAGTTCTTCTTGATCCCGGCAGTCGGCGCGCTTTCGGACCGCATCGGGCGCCGCCCGCTGTATCTCACCGGTGCGATCGGTGTCGGAGTCTGGTCGTTCTTCTTCTTCGCGCTGATCGACACGATGGACTCGGGCAAGGTCCTGCTCGCGGTCGTGGTCGGCCTGTTCTTCCACTCGCTGATGTATGCGCCGCAGGCAGCATTCTTCTCCGAGCTCTTCGGCACCTCGGTCCGTTACACCGGTGCGTCGGTGGGCTACCAGTTGGCTTCGATCTTCGCCGGAGCCCTGGCGCCGATCATCGCGCTCAAGCTCCTCGGCTCGGCGGATGAGAAGAACACGACGGCAGTCGCGATCTATGTCTGCATCGCCTCGGCGATCACGGTGATCGCGGTGTTCTTCGCCAAGGAGACAGCGAAATCCTCGCTGCGACACGACCGTGTGGTGAGTGCCGCGCACAAATAAGCTGCATGGTTGTCAGGACGCCCCGCCAGCCCGAGACCGGCGGGGCGCCCTGACATCCTCGAACATTTGTTCGAAGTGGCGTAGGCTGGCGACATGGAGGAATACTTCCAGGGATCGTTGCTCGACGTCGGCGAGTCCACCCACATTGGTGGGCTCGCGGCCGTCCGGCGTATGCCTTTGGCGCGTGGTGCCTGGGTCGATGTGCTGCCCGGCTGGATCACCGGCTCGGACGACCTGTTCCTCCGGCTGCAGTCCGAAGTCCCGTGGCGGGCGGAGAAGCGCGAGATGTGGGACAAGGTCGTCGACGTGCCGAGGTTGGTCTGCTCCTACGGCATGCGCGACGCCTTGCCAGACCCCCTGCTCGATGAGGCCCGGGACCAGTTGAGCGCCCACTATGAGCCCGAGCTCGGTGAGGAGTTCGCGACCGCGGGCCTCTGCTATTACCGCGACGGCAACGACAGTGTTGCCTGGCACGGCGATCGGATCGGTCGGGGCCATACGGAGAACACCATGGTGGCCATCGTTTCGCTGGGAGCAGCACGCAAGCTCTCGCTGCGTCCCCGGGGCGGTGGCAAGACGATCGGCTTCTCGCTCGGCCACGGCGACCTCGTGATCATGGGCGGCAGCTGCCAGCGCACGTGGGACCACGCGATCCTCAAGACCGCGCGCCCCGTCGGCCCCCGCATCAGCGTCCAGTTCCGCCCCAGGGGCGTCCTCTAACCCCCTCGCCCCCTCGTGGGCGGTGGGTCTGCACCCAGGCGTGTCGGTCGCGGTGGGCCTGCACCCATTCACGTCGGTTGGCGGTGGGTCTGCACCCAGACGAGGACCGTGCGTGGGTGCTCAGCCACCGCCCAATGACAGGCGTGGGCGCTAAGTCGCCGCCACCAACCGTGCGTGGGCGCTAAGTCACCGCCGAGGGTGAAGGGGACTACTTCTTGGCCCGGTTTGCCCGGTTACGCTCGTTGGCGTCGAGGATGACCTTGCGGATGCGGACCGAGGTCGGTGTGACCTCGACGCACTCGTCTTCGCGGCAGAACTCGAGCGACTGTTCCAGGGACAGCTTGCGCGGCGGGACCAGCTTCTCGAACTCGTCGGCGTTGGAGCGGACGTTGGTCTGCTTCTTCTCGCGGACGATGTTGATGTCCATGTCGTCGGCGCGCGAGTTCTCGCCGATGACCATGCCCTCGTAGACCTCGGTGCCGACCTCGATGAAGAGCGTGCCGCGTTCCTGGATGTTGGTCATCGAATATGACGTCGCGACGCCGGACCGGTCGGAGACCAGCGAACCCGAGGGACGGGTGCTGATCTCGCCGACCCAGGGCTCGTAGCCCTCGAAGACGTGGTGGGCGATGCCGGTGCCACGGGTGTCAGTGAGGAACTCGGTGCGGAAGCCGATCAGGCCACGTGCGGGGACGAGGAACTCCATACGGACCCAGCCGGTGCCGTGGTTGACCATCTGTTCCATGCGGCCGCGGCGGACCGCGAGCAGCTGCGTGATGGTGCCGAGGTAGTCCTCGGGGGCGTCGATGGTGAGGCGCTCCATCGGCTCGTGGCGCTTGCCGTTGATTTCCTTGGTGACGACCTGGGGCTTGCCGACGGTGAGCTCGTAGCCTTCGCGGCGCATCTGCTCGACGAGGATGGCGAGCGCGAGCTCGCCACGGCCCTGGACTTCCCAGCTGTCGGGGCGCTCAGTCGGGAGCACCTTGATCGACACGTTGCCGATGAGCTCGCGGTCGAGGCGGTCCTTGACGAGGCGGGCGGTGACCTTGGTGCCCTTTTCGCGACCGGACAGCGGTCCGGTGTTGGTGCCGAACGTCATGGAGATGGCCGGCTCGTCGACCGTGATGAGCGGAAGCGGGATCGGGTTCTCCGGATCTGCCAGAGTTTCACCGATGTTGATGTCGGGGATGCCGGCGATCGCGACGATGTCGCCGGGGCCGGCACTCTCGCCGGGAACGCGCTCGAGGGCTTCGGTCACGAGGAGTTCGGTGATCTTGACCTTGGTGATCGTGCCGTCACGCTTGCACCAGGCAACCTGCGAACCCTTTTTGAGGGTGCCTTCACGCACGCGGACGAGCGCGAGGCGGCCGAGGAACGGCGAGGCGTCGAGGTTGGTGACGTGGGCCTGGAGCGGGGCGCCTTCGTTGTAGACCGGGGCGGGCACCGCGTTCATGATCGTCTGGAACAGCGGGATCAGGTTGTCGCTGTCAGGCATGCCGCCGTCTTCGGGCTGCGTGAGCGACGCGCGGCCGGCCTTGGCAGAGGCATAGACGACCGGGAAGTCGAGCGCCGACTGGTCGGCGTTGTCGTCGAGCAGGTCGAGGAACAGCTCGTAGGTCTCGTCGACGACTTCGCTGATGCGCGCATCGGGACGGTCGACCTTGTTGACCACGAGGACGACCGGCATCTTGGCGCTGAGCGCCTTGCGCAGCACGAAGCGGGTCTGGGGGAGCGGGCCTTCGGAGGCATCGACCAGCAGGACGACGGCGTCGACCATGGACAGTCCGCGCTCGACCTCGCCACCGAAGTCGGCGTGGCCGGGCGTATCGATGATGTTGATGATGGCGCCGCCCTCGGCGCCGGGACCCGCATACTTCACCGAGGTGTTCTTGGCGAGGATGGTGATGCCCTTTTCGCGCTCGAGGTCACCCGAATCCATGGCGCGTTCGGCCAGCTGGTGGTGCTCGTCGTAGCTTCCCTGCTGTTTGAGCATCGCGTCAACGAGGGTGGTCTTGCCGTGGTCAACGTGGGCGACGATGGCGACATTGCGCAGGTCGTTGCGAGTACTGGACATGAAGAAGTACGAGTCCTTGAAATCGGGTAGGCGTCCGAGAAAATGCGGAGCCGGTCAATTCTACGGGAGAGAGTGCCCAGCACGTAAATCGCGCCGGTGAGTCACCAGTCACAATGTGCGCACATTGACAATAGTTGCGGGTTCGTTACTATTGCAATGTGGCAACATCCCCGTCGGATCTGTATGGCGTCCTCGAAGACTTCGTGGTGCGCCTGCTCAGTCTTTCCGAAGCCGACGGTATGGATGCCTTGATCGAGCTGGACCTGTCCTTCTCGCAGGCGCGGACGTTGTTCTGTCTCGCCCACAACTGCGAAGAGATGCCGATCCATGCGATCGCCGACCGGCTGAGCCTGTCGGTCGCCGCCGCCGGCCGCAATGTCGACCAGCTCGTCAAGCTCGACCTCGTCGAACGACGCGAGAGCCCGGACGACCGTCGGGTCAAGCTGATCTCGCTGAGCCCCGGTGGCCAGAAGATCGCCGCACAGCACTTCGATTCCAAGAGAGCGTCAATCCGCACGTTCACAGACCAACTTCCGGCTGACCAGCGGGAAGACCTGCACCGTGCGATCACCGTCATCCTTGCGGGGGAAACCCTGCGCCCCAGCCCACAAGGCGAAGATTCCAAGGAGAACTGCATATGACCACCCCAGCACCCCAGGCGGAGCTGCCTGACAAGATCGACGGGGCGGTGCTCAAGGTCGCCGGCGTCGTCGTCCTCGGCGCGATCATGTCGATCCTCGACATCACCGTCGTCAACGTCGCCCTTCCGACGTTCCAGACTGTCTTCGCCAACAGCAACGGCGAGCTCGACTACTCGCACGTCGCATGGACCGTGACGGGCTACACGCTTGCCCTGGCCACGGTCATACCGATGACCGGATGGGCCGCTGACCGATTCGGCACCAAGCGCCTCTACATCACGGCGATCGCGCTGTTCACGCTCGGCTCCGCCCTGTGCGCGATGGCGACCGACATCAACATGCTCATTGCGTTCCGTGTCCTGCAGGGACTCGGCGGTGGCATGCTGATGCCGCTCGGCATGACGATCATGACGCGCGCGGCCGGCCCGCACCGGATGGGTCGACTGATGGCGATCCTCGGCATCCCGATGATGCTCGGCCCGATCCTCGGCCCGATCATCGGCGGCGTCCTGATCGACCAGGCGTCCTGGCATTGGATCTTCCTGATCAACCTTCCGCTCGGCATCGCCGCGATCATCTACTCGCTCAAGGTGTTGCCGAAAGACTCGCCCGTCCCGTCGGAGTCCTTCGACTTCCTGGGCATGCTGTTGCTGTCGCCCGGACTCGCTCTGTTCCTGTTCGGCATCTCCTCGCTCCCGGGCGAGGGTGGCGACTTCGGCGCCCCGAAGGTCTGGGTCAGCGTCCTCGTCGGCGTGGTGCTGATGATCGCGTTTGTGTTCCACTCGTTCCGGCCCGACCACCCGCTCCTCGACCTGCGCCTGTTCCGCGACCGCAACCTGTCAGTTTCGGTCATCACGATGTTCCTGTTCGCGGCCGCGTTCTTCGGCGGGCTGCTGCTCGTGCCTACCTACTTCCAGCAGGTGCGCCTCGAGTCGACCACCATGGCCGGAGTACTCATGATCGCGCAAGGTGTCGGTGCCATGGTGACCATGCCGATCGCCGGCGCGCTGGTCGACAAGATGCCGGTCGGCCGCATCATCCCGGTCGGCCTGGTTCTCATCATCGCCGGCATGTTCCCGCTCACCATGGTCGAGGTCGACACCTCCTACTGGGTGATCGTTCCGGCCCTGTTCGTGATGGGCCTCGGCATGGGCGCGACGATGATGCCGCTGTTCACGTCGGCGCTCAAGACGCTGACCAACCACGAAGTGGCCCGCGGCTCGACCCTGCTCAACATCTCGCAGCAGATCGCCAGCTCGGTCGGTGTCGCGGTGATGTCGGTGATCCTGACCAACCACCTCAAGGACGGTCAGTTCGCGCAGGCCGCGATCGGCTCGGTCAAGGACCCGTCGATCATCGACCAGGTCGGCGTGGGCAACATCGCCAAGGGATTCATCGAGGCGGCGGACTCGTTCGGCGCCACGTTCTGGGTGGCGTGGGCGCTTGTCATCCTGACGATCGTCCCGGCGCTGTTCCTCCCGCGCAAGAAGGAAGTGTCGCACCTGCTCGATGACGAAGGCCGTCCCCCGGTCGTCGTCCACTGAGTAACGCAGCAACGGAGTAAGCGCAACGCGCAGACCGTCCGTTCCTCGCAAGGGGGACGGGCGGTCTTGTGTTTGTCCGCTGGATGAGGCGCAATGGAGCGAGCCTCGAAACCGAGCTCGCCTCGTGCCTCGGCGGCTCAACCGGCGGGTGAGTCAGCGGGCGAGGTCGCGGCTGATGACGAGCCGCTGGATCTGGTTGGTGCCTTCGAATATCTGCATGACTTTGGCTTCACGCATCATGCGTTCGACAGGGAAGTCCCGCGTGTAGCCATAGCCGCCGAGGACCTGGACCGCGTCGGTGGTGACCTTCATGGCGTTGTCGGTGGCGATGAGCTTGGCGATCGAGGCTTGTCGGGAGTACGGCCGGCCGACGTCCTTGAGCCTGGCCGCGGCAAGGTATGTGGCGCGCGCCGATTCGACCGCGGCGGCCATGTCGGCGAGCAGGAACCCGAGCCCCTGGTGGTCGATGATCGCCTTGCCGAACGCCTGGCGTTCCTTGGCATAGGCGACGGCGTGGTCGAGGGCGCCCTGGGCAAGGCCGGTGGCGACGGCGGCGATGCCGAGGCGCCCGGCATCCAGACCGGCGAGGGCGATCTTGAGGCCCTGTCCTTCGTCGCCGAGCAACCGGTCGGCGTCGATGCGGACGTTGTCGAAGCGCATCGTGGTCGTATGTGAACCGGTGAGCCCCATCTTGCTCTCCGGCGGATCGGAGACGAGGCCGTCGGCGTCGGCCGGCACGAGGAAGCAGGAGATGCCCCGGGCCCCGTTGTCGGAGGTACGGGCCATGACCTTGTAGAAGTCGGCCTGGCCGCCATGAGTGGTCCAGGCCTTGGCGCCATTGATGACATAGGAGTCGCCATCGCGGACTGCTTTGGTCCTCATGGCCGCGGGGTCAGAACCCGCATGGGCTTCGGACAGGCAGTACGCGCCGAGCAGCTCGCCCGAGAGCATGTCGGGCAGCCATTTCTGGCGCTGATCCTCCGTGCCGGCAGTGAACAGACCGAAGCAGGACAAGGCGTGGACCGAGGTGCCGACGCCGACCGAGGCCCAGATCGACCCGATCTCCTCCAACGCCTGCAGATAGACCTCGTAGGGCTGGCCGCCCCCTCCGTACTCCTCCGGATAAGGCAGTGACAGCAGCCCGGCGCGACCCAGTATGCGGAACACCTCGCGAGGGAAGGTCTCGGTGCGCTCGGCCTCGGCGACCCTCGGGAGGAGTTCCTTCATCGCGATGTCACGCGTCAGCGCGATCAGGTCTTCGGCTTCCGGGGTGGGCATAAAACGTGTGGCTGGCATGGATCAGCTTTCGCGGTGGATCTTGTGCGGCGCGGCTTGCGCCAGTGGCTTGATGACGAGCAGGTCGATGTTGACGTGGTGTGGACGAGTCGCGACCCAAGCGATCGAATCGGCGACGTCCTCGGCGACCAACGGCTCGGCCACGCCCTCATAGACGGCGTCGGCCTTGGCCTGGTCGCCCAGCCGCACGAGCGAGAATTCTTCGGTACGAACCATGCCGGGCGCGATCTCGGTGACCCGGACGGGCTTGCCGTTGAGCTCGAGCCTCAGCGTCTCGGTCATGACGGCGACGGCGTGTTTGGCCGCGGTGTAACCGCCGCCGCCTTCATACGCGACGTGGCCCGCGATCGAGCCGGTGTTGATGATGGTGCCGGCACCGCTGGCGATGAGCGCCGGTGTCAGAGCCTTGGTCACGTTGAGGGTGCCGATCACGTTGATCTCATACATCTTGCGCCACTGGTCAGGGTCGCTCTCGGCGACCGGGCCGACGCCGAAGGCGCCGCCGGCGTTGTTGACCAGGAGGTCGAGTGAGTCCCCGACCGTCGTGGCCAGGGCGTCGACCTGTTGCTGATCGGTGACGTCGCAGGTGACTGCGGTCCCGCCGATCTCCTCCGCGAGTGCCTCGATGCGATCCGAGCGGCGTGCGGCACAGAAGACATGGAAGCCCTCAGCGGCAAGCGCCCGGGCGGTTGCGGCGCCGATGCCGCTGCTGGCGCCGGTCACGACGGCGGTCTTAGTGGTCATATGCCCACATGTTGTCAGATGGCGGACCGTCAGATGCCCGGGCGTGGGCGTCTTTGGCGGGAGTGGACATAATGGAGCCGAAAGGCGCGGTGGTCATGCTCAAGCGAATCGCAATGCTTTCGGCCCACACCTCGCCGCTCGAACAGCCGGGCAACGGCGACGCGGGCGGTATGAATGTCTACGTACTGGAACTCGCGAAGCAACTCGCGGCGCGGGACATCGAGGTCGAGATCTTCACGAGGGCGACGTCGTCGCATCAACCCACGCTCGTCGAGGCCTATGACGGCATCCGGGTGCATCATGTCGCCGCCGGGCCGTTCGAGGGACTGCAGAAGAACGACCTGCCGGCCCAGCTGTGTTCCTTCGTCCGCGATGTCCTGCGCGCCGAGGTCGAACGCGAACCGGGCTACTTCGATCTCGTCCACTCGCACTATTGGCTGTCCGGCCAGGTGGGCACCGTCGCGCGCGAACGCTGGCAGGTCCCACTCGTGCACTCGATGCACACGATGGCCAAGGTCAAGAATGCATCGCTCGCCGAAGGCGACACCCCGGAACCGATCGGCCGCATCCTCGGTGAGGACGAGATCGTGCGCCTCGCGGACCGGCTGATCGCCAACACCGCCGAGGAGAGCAACGAACTCATCTCCCTGTATGACGCCGACCCGGCGAAGGTCGCCGTAGTCCATCCCGGCGTCGATCTCGATGTCTTCCGCGCCGGTCGCCGGGACGAGGCGAGATCGATCCTCGGCATCGATCCCGCCGCGCATGTCCTGCTGTTCGCCGGACGGATCCAGCCGCTCAAGGCGCCGGACATCCTGGTGAAGGCTGCCGGTGAGCTCCTGCGCCGCCAGCCGTCGCTTCGCGGCCGCCTTGTCGTGGCGATCGTCGGCGGAGCGTCCGGCACGGGCCTCGAACACCCGACCGCGCTCGCCGACCTGAGCTCAGCCGCCGGTCTCGAAGACGTCATACGGTTTGTGCCGACGATCAGCCAGACCGAGCTCGCCGACTGGTACGCGGCGGCGACGGTCGTATGCGTGCCGTCGTACAACGAATCCTTCGGGCTGGTGGCGATCGAGGCACAGGCCTGCGGGACACCGGTCGTTGCCGCGCGGGTCGGCGGACTGGCCACCGCGGTGTCCGACGGGGTTTCGGGCATCCTCGTCGATGGCCATGATCCGCTCGACTACGCCGACGCATTCCAGAGGATCCTCTCCGATCCCGAGCTCCGTGAATCGATGAGCCAAAAGGCGGTCAGCCATGCGGAGTCCTTCGGCTGGGACATCACCGCCGAACGAACCCTCGCGGTCTATCGCGAAGCCGTCGACGCACACAGGAAGGCCGAGTCATGAGCGACATCCGCACTGTTCTGGTCGAGGCATTCGACAAGGCCGAGCTCCACTACATCGAGCACGGCGACAACGTGTTCGAGGTGACGTTGCCCGGTGAGCGCAAGCTGCAGACGACGTGCCGACTCGAGATCGGCAAGCACTCCCTTGGCGTACATGCCTTCGTCGTCCGCCATCCCGACGAAAACCACGAGGTCGTCTACCGGTGGCTGCTCGAACGCAATCTCAAGATGTTCGGCGTCGCCTTCGCCGTCGACCATGTCGGCGACATCTACCTCGACGGCCGGCTCGCCCTGCACGCAGTGACGCCCGAGGAGGTCGACCGCATCCTCGGCGCCGTCCTCACCTATGCCGACGAATCGTTCAACACCATCCTCGAGCTCGGCTTCGCGACCTCGATCCGCAAGGAGTGGGCCTGGCGCAAGGACCGCGGCGAGTCAACCCACAACCTCGAGGCTTTCCGCGGCTGGCTCGAGCGCGACGAGGCCCCGCCGGTCCAGTCGGACAGCTGACCCCTAGGACCGTCGTGCCGCGATCGTGACCAGGTCGCCGATCGGCGGGCGCAGGGGTTCGGCCTTGCGCCAGATCGCCCGGAGCGAGCGGCGCAGGTCGAGGGTCACCGGCACGTCGACCAGCGAACCGTTCTCGATCGCCGTACGCACCGCGACTTCTGACACCACGGCCGGTCCCACGCCATTGAGTGCGGCGCCGATGATGACGTTGGTCGATCCGGCTTCGAGGACGACGGACGCCTCGGCGCCCAGAGCGCGCTCGAATGTCTCCCGCGTGCCGCTGCCGGTCTCCCGTACGACGAGGGGAGTCGCCGCGAGCTCGTCCCGGTCGATCGGCAGTTTGGTGCGCGCCCACGGGTGATCGGGCTGGACGACGACCGAGACGCGATCGGTGCCGACCTGCCGTGTCCGCAGGTCGGGGACCGCGATCGCGCTCTCGATGAATCCGAGCTTGACCTTCTCGTCACGCACCATGGCGACCACTTCGGCGCTGTTGACCACGACGAGCCCGGCATGGACTCCGGGCTGAGCCCGTTGGAGTTCGGCGAGCCATCGTGGCATGAAGTATTCGGCGATCGTCAGGCTTGCCGCGACCTTGAGGTCGCCACGACGCTGGGCGCTGAGCGCATCGATTCCGGCCTCGAGACTGTCGACCTCGTTCATGACGTTGCGGGCCCACGCGCATACGGCTTTGCCATCCTCGGTCAGCCGCGAACCGCGCGCCGACCGGGTCACGAGGCTCAGCCGGTAGCGCGATTCGAGCGAGCGCAGCCGGGCGCTCGCCGCGGGCTGGCTGATGGACAGTCCGCGGGCGGCCGCCCCCAGACTCCCGAACTCGTCGACGAGGAGCAGCAGTCGCAGCGAGTCCAGATCGACGAATTTGCTCATAACCGCACCTTATGACCCGTGTCAATCCTGCCGTCTACCGGACGGGCGCGAGGTCGGCGAGGCTTGAGTCATGCTCCAAAAACGCACTCCGTCTGCTGTCGCCCGGTGGATTCCGCCGATGGCGGCCGGTGTTGTCGCTTTGGCCATCAGCCGGTTCGCGCCGCTCGCCAGTCCGTTGTTGGTCGCGTTGGTCCTTGGCGTCGTGGTGGTCAACAGCCGCTGGCGAAGGCACGGTCTCCCGGTCGGCCACCAGTTGACGACGCGCACGATGCTGCGCGCCGGTGTCGTCATGCTGGGCTTGCGGCTCCCGATCCAGGACATCCTCGACCTGGGACCGCGCGGACTTGTCGTCATCGTTCTGACCGTGGTGGCGACGTTCACGGCGACATGCGTGATCGGCGACCGGCTCGGCATCGACCGCGGCCTCGTGACGCTCATCGCGACGGGATTCTCCATTTGCGGCGCGGCGGCAATCGCCGCGGTCGAAGGCGGCATCAAGCGGCGCAACGAGGACGTGGCGCTCGCTGTCGCGATGGTGACCGTCTTCGGCAGCGCCATGATCGTCGCCCTCCCTCTCGCCTCACACCTCCTCGGGCTCACCGCGCGCCAGCAAGGCGTATGGGCGGGCGCCTCCATCCATGAGCTCGCCCAGGTTGTGGCTGCCGCCACAACGGCCGGCGCCGCAGCCGTCGCCATCGCGACGACGGTCAAGCTCGGCCGGGTCTCGCTCCTCGCACTCGCCTACCTCGCAGCGAGGCGACGCGACGGGACTGCACCTGTCGACGGGATCAGGCCGCCGGTCGTTCCCGGGTTCGTGATCGGGTTCCTCGTCTCGGCTGCGATCGCCACCGCCGACATACTGCCGGCGCGGGTCCTCGAGGGCGCCGATCTGATGACCACGCTGCTTCTCGCCGGAGCCATGTTCGGCCTCGGCCTGGGTATGCGGATGCGCACATTGTTCCCGGTCCCGCTTCGGGTCCTGGCGTTGGCCGCGGCATCGACAATCGTCGCTGCGTCGGTCTCGCTGGCCATGACGGTGATCATGTTCTGAGCATTTTGCCTCCGGCGGTGGCGGAATGATGCGGGATCAGGCAGTGTTTTCCTCGTATGAAGGTCTTGATCTTTTCCGACGTCGTCGACCCGTGGTGCTACCTCGGCGTCACGCGTTTCGAACGCGCCGCTGCCCTGCACACGATCATCACCGGCGAGTTGGTGGAGATCAGTCTGCGGGCCCATCAGCTCGACCCGGATGCACCGGCCGAGGCCGCGCCCGCTCGACAGTTCTATGAGAAGGAGTTCGGCAACCGCGAAGGGGCCGAAGCGGAGATCCGGAAGATCGAGGCGGCCGGCAAGATCACCGGCATCGACTTCAACTTCACCGAAGCCGTGCGCGGCAACACCTTCGACGCACACCGCATGCTCACCTGGGCCGAAGCCACCGGTTCGGGCGTCCAGCGCGATCTCGCCCATGAGT
>JALYQD010000148.1 GCA_030856025.1 Actinomycetota bacterium | reverse complement strand
CTCGAACGTGACCCCCTTGCCCGCCAGCTCGTCGACGGCCGCGTCGATGTCGTCCACCGGGAAGTTCAGGACCGTGTACGTCGCCGGGACGTGATCGGCTTTGACGTAGACCAACACGTCCCGGCTGCCAGTGATGTGCAGCCTGAGCAGGCCCGACATGGGATCGTCCTGGGTCACCGCCAGCCCCAGCGTGTCCCGGTAGAAGGTCGCCGCCGCGTCGATGTCCTTGACGGCGAACCCGCTGAACGCCTCGCTCTTGCCGAACATGTCGTGCTCCTCGCAGTTGTCTGTCGTGCGTCGGGTGCTGTCCACGAGAGATGACTCGGGCGCATCCCGAAAATCATCGGCCGCGCAGCCACCGCCAAGCTGGATTTCGTGAGTCGACCACGTTGGGTAGGCCGGGCATCGAAATCGGGCATGCCGAGCCCCGTTTCGGCGTGCTGCGCCTACCTGACGTGGTCGAATGCGCACAATCGGGGGTTGGTCAGGCGTGGGCCTTGTCGTAGGCCTCGACGACGGTGGCGGAGATGCGGCCGCGCTCGTTGACCTTGTGGCCGTTGGACCGGGCCCACTCGCGGATCTGGGCGGTCCGGTTGTCGCCGGACGAACGCCTGCGTCCCGACGTACGGCCGGCGGACGCGCGGTTGCCGACCCGTCGCGCGGTTCCGACGTACTGCGCGATCGAGTCGCGGAAGGAGGACGCGTTCTTCGCGCTGAGGTCGATCTCGTAGGAGACCCCGTCGAGGGAGAAGGACACGGTCTCGTCGGCGGACCCGCCGTCGATGTCGTCGACGAGCAGGACGGTTACTTTCTGCGCCATTGTGCATTTCTCCTGGACGTGAGAGGGAATTGTCGCAGGAGTATATCCATTACTACCCAAGAATGCACGACGGGGTGTGCGGAATTGCTAATTCTCGTCCTTCTCCTCGGCGTCGGCATGCCGTTTTACCGCAATGGCGATGGCAACGAATGCGCCACCGACGACCAGCGGCGGCAGCAGCGCTGCGAGCACGTCCATCAGGGCCCCTCGGGTCGCAGCAATGGAAAGGCGATGGTCTCCCTTATCGGCTTACCGGTGAGCAGCATGATGAGCCGGTCGATGCCCAGCCCCATCCCGCCCTGCGGAGGCATCCCGAACTCCATCGCCCGCAGGAAGTCTTCGTCGAGCTGCATCGCCTCGGGGTCTCCGCCGGCGGCCTTCCGGGACTGCTCCACCAGCCGGCGGCGCTGCTCGACGGGATCGTTGAGCTCGCTGTACGCCGGGGCCAGCTCGGTCCCGTTGACGATGAGGTCCCACGCCTCGACCAGCCCCGGCTTCGAGCGGTGCGGCTTGGCCAGTGGCTTGACCTCGGCGGGGTAGTCGGTGATGAACGTCGGCGCGACGATCGTGTGCTCGACGAGCTGTTCGTAGAGCTCGACCAGGACCTCGGCGGCGTTCCAGTCCGGCTTGCGCACCACGTCGTGGCGGTCAGCGAGCTTGCTCAGGGTCTCGACGGAGGTCTGCGCGTCGACCTCCTCGCCGACGGCGGCAGAGACGGCCTCATGGATCGGCAGGTGGGTCCACCCCTGCTCGAGGTCCAGCTCGCCACCGCGACCGGCGGGCACGACGGTTGACCCGGTCGCTCGGGCTGCGTCGAGCACGATCTCGCGGGTGAGCTCGGCCATCGTCCCGTAGTCGCCGTAGGCCTCATAGACCTCGAGCATCGTGAACTCGGGGCTGTGAGTGCCGTCGATGCCCTCGTTGCGGAAGTTGCGCCCGATCTCGAACACCCGATCCAGCCCGCCGACCACGAGGCGCTTGAGGTAGAGCTCGATGGCGATGCGCAGGTACATCGGCTGGTCGAAGGCGTTGAGGTGCGTGGCGAAGGGCCGCGCGGCAGCCCCCCCGTGCAGCGGTTGCAGCAGCGGGGTCTCGACCTCGAGGAACTCGTGCCGGTCCAGCGTCGCGCGCACCGAGCGCAGCACCGTGGCCCGGGTGCGGACCATCTGGCGCGACTCGGCGTTGACAGCCAGGTCGACGTAGCGGAGCCGGACCCGCGCCTCCGGGTCGGTGAGCCCCTTGTGCTTATCGGGCAGCGGC
>JALYQD010000147.1 GCA_030856025.1 Actinomycetota bacterium | reverse complement strand
ATCCGGTAGCCGCCGAACCAGGTTGCGAGGACGACCGACACATTCATGACGAGCATGACGATCGGGAACATCATCGACATCAGGCGGCCCACGGCAATCGCCACGTCCATGTTGTCGCGGTTGGCGTCGCCGAAACGCTCGGCCTCATAGCCTTCCTTGACGAAGGCACGGATGACGCGGATGCCCATGATCTGCTCGCGCATCACGCCGTTGATCGTGTCGAGCTTGGTCTGCATGAGCCGGAAGAGCGGGCGCATCTGGCGGATGACCAGGCCGACGCTGAGTGCGAGCGCCGGGATGACCAACAGCAAGAGTCCCGACAGCTTCACGTCCTGGCGCAATGCCATGATGATTCCGCCGAAACACATGATGGGCGCGGCGATCATGAACGTGAACGTCATGAACACGATCATCTGGACCTGCTGGACGTCGTTGGTCGACCTGGTGATGAGGGTCGGCGCACCGAACTGGGCTACTTCGCGGGCTGCGAACGTCTCAACCTTGTTGAACACGGCCCGGCGCAGGTCGCGGCCGAGTGCCATCGCGGTCCGGGCGCCGTAGTACACGGCGAGGATGGCGCACAGGACCTGCAGGACCGTGACGCCGAGCATCATCGCTCCGACCCTCACGATGTAGCCGGTGTCCCCCGCGACGACGCCCTTGTCGATGATGTCGGCGTTCAGGCCCGGCAGATAGAGGTTGGCGATCGTCTGGATGAATTGCAGGGTAACGATGACCGCAATCGGCTGCCTGTAGGGCGCAAGGTAGAAGCGCAGCAACGGCAGAAGCATGTTGGCAGGTTATCCCCGCCGGTCAAATTGGTTGCAACCCGCTACTAGTCTCCGAAGTTCAGATCACCAGGTTGAGCAGCAGCACCATCAGCAGGCCACTGACCGAGAGGACCGTCTCCATCAGCGACCACGACTTGATGGTCTGGCCGACGGTGAGGCCGAAGTACTCCTTGACCAGCCAGAAACCGGCGTCGTTGACGTGGGAGAAGAACAGTGAACCGGCACCGATCGCCAGCACCAGCAGCGAGACCTCGCCGGTCGCGAGGTTGCCGGCCACGGGAGCCATGATTCCGGCGGCAGTCACCGTCGCGACGGTCGCCGAGCCGGTTGCGAGACGGATCAGCACCGCGACCAGCCAGGCGAGGAAGAGCACGGAGACTCCGCTGTCCTGCACGAATTCGGCAACGACCTGCGCGATGCCGGTGTCGACGAGGGTCTGCTTGAACCCACCGCCGGCGGCCACGATGAGCAGGATGCCGGCGATCGGCGGCAACGCCTTCTCGACGGTCGTCGTGATCTCGGCGCGCGTCATACCGGCGCCTCTGCCGAGGGTGAACATCGCAACGACGACGGACAGCAGCAAGGCGATGAACGGCGTACCGATGAAGTCGAGGAATTGGCGGACGGTGTTGCCATCGTCGGTGATGAGGATGTCGGCGAGCGCCTTGGCCATCATCAGGACGACGGGCAGCAGCACAGTCGCAACGGTGACGACGAACGAAGGGCGTTGGGCGCGCTTCTCCTCGGCCGAGTCGAACAGGTCGGGTGTGGGTACGACGACCCAGCGGCTCGCCACCTTGGCGAAGAGTGGACCGGACACCACGATCGTCGGCAGCGCGACGAGGACGCCCATACCGAGAGTGAGTCCGAGGTCGGCCTTCAGCGCGTCGACTGCCACAAGGGGTCCGGGATGTGGCGGCACGAATCCGTGCATCGCGGAGAGTCCGGCGAGGGCGGGGATGCCCAGGCTGATCAGCGAGAGGCCCGAGCGTTTTGCGACCAGGAAGATGACCGGCATCAGCAGGACGAGGCCGATCTCGAAGAACATCGGCAGTCCGATGAGCGCACCGATTCCGGCCATGGCCCACGGCAGGGCGCGTTCGCTGGACTTGCCGACGATCGTGTCGACGATCTCGTCCGCACCACCGGAATCGGCCAACAGCTTGCCGAACATTGCGCCGAGGGCGATCAGGGTGCCCACGCTCGCGACGGTGGCCCCGACGCCGTTGCTGAAGCTCAGCACGACATCGGCGAGCTGACGGTTGGCGATCGCGCCGACCACGAGCGAACCGACGCTGAGGCTCAGGAAGGGATGCAGCTTGGCGAGGGTGATCAGGGCAACGATGACGGCGATGCCGACGAGCGCTGCGGTGATCAGCTGGCCTGTCCCGGCGGTGGCTTGTACGACGGGAGGAGCGTCGGCGAAGGCGAGTGTGGTGATCATGACTGGTCCTTTTCAGAGAGTCCTGATTGGTCGATGAAGGCGTCGACAATCTCGGCCGGCGTGGGCGTGATGTCGAAGGCATACCCGTCTTCGTCGGGTTGCAGCTGTTCGAGGGTCTCTTCCTGGGAGGTCAGGAGCGACGCCGGCATGAAGTGGGTGCGGTGCTCCATCCGGGAACGGATGAGGTCATGCTCGCCGTACAAGTGCACGAAGGTCGTACGGGGCGCTGCCTCGACGAGGATGTCGCGGTAGACGCGCCTGAGGGCAGAGCAACTGATGACGCCGCCCGTGCCCTCGTGTTGGTGGAGCCAGACGCCGATCGCACGTAGCCACGGCCAGCGGTCGTCGTCGGTCAGCGGGTGCCCCGAAGCCATCTTCTCGATGTTGGCCTCGGAGTGGAAGTCGTCGCCGTCGGCGTATTCCAGCCCGAACCGGTCTGCCAGTTCGTGACCTATTGCCGATTTGCCGACCCCGGAAATGCCCATGACAACGACGAGCGGTTGATCCCCCACAGACGCGACCCTAAGCCCGTCGTGCGGATGAACGCCAATGCTGCGTCCGTCGACGCCCGCGAGTGTGGAGAAACGGTCCGCCGGCCAAACTATTGGCGACGGTGGAAGGGAGGGTCTGCTGAGGAGTTTGGCGAGGTGGTGTTCCATGGTGGATTCGTTGTCGAAAGTTTTAGTCGCGCTCACCTTGGCGCCGTGGCCGCGAAGGTCGGGTCGTTGGGAACGGCATGGATGACCATGGGCATCAATGGTCAACACACGAGCAGTCGCGCCCGCCTTGCGAAACGTCATGCCCGGGAGCCCGGCGGCGAGTTCGCGATCCACGGTGCGGCGTCTTCGGCCGACAAACCGCCGACCCGTCCACGACTGCGTAACGACCCGCTCCGAAATGGAGCCCGCAGCAAGGAGTTCACCGGGTTTGGCCAACGACCGGAGCCCGAGCGCGAAACCGAACTGATTGGCAGCCGCCGAAGCGGAGAGCTGCCGGACCATCGCGACCTCGACGATGACCGACTACTGGGCGACCTTGCCGGCTTCGATCCGAAACGCCATCCGGGTGCGACCGAGCTCGAGACGCTTGTCATACACCGAGCGATCAACGAAGCCTGACGTGCAGGGGCCGCGCGAACGAGCCGATCGCATACGGCGATCTCCCGGAAAACAAAAGAAGTGCGACCCGGGTCAGGATGGGTTCGCAGGGTCAGTCCAGCCAAAAGTCAGCTTGACCGCGCGGAGCCAATTGTTGTGCTCCGTGACGCGATGGTCCTTGTCCATGTGCGGCAACCACTCTGCGGCGCGATGCCAGTTTCCGCGCAGTCCTTCCATGTCCGGCCAGTAGCCGACGGAGAGACCGGCGGCGTAAGCGGCTCCGAGGGACACCGTCTCTGCGACCATCGGTCGCACCACCGGGACGTCCAGCACGTCGGCGATGAATTGCATGAGCAAGTTGTCCGATGTCATCCCTCCGTCGACTTTCAGTTCGCGAAGCGGCAGTGAGGAGTCCGCGTTCATGGCGTCGATGACATCACGGGTTTGCCAGCCGGTGGCCTCCAGAACGGCTCTGGCGAGGTGGGCCTTCGTGATGTAGGACGTCAAGCCCGCAATGATGCCGCGCGCCTGGGGTCGCCAATATGGGGCGAAAAGTCCGGAGAAGGCGGGGACGATGTAACAGCCGCCATTGTCCTCGACGGTGCGGGCCAGTGTCTCGATCTCGGCCGCGGTCTCGATCAGACCGAGACCGTCGCGGAACCATTGAACCAGTGATCCAGTCATCGCGATGGAGCCTTCGAGTGCATAGACAACGGGTTGGCCGGCCAGTTGGTAAGCGACTGTGGTGAGCATCCCGTGAGTGGATGCGACGAGGTCGTGGCCGGTATTGAGGAGCAGAAAGCTGCCGGTGCCGTACGTACATTTGGCCTCGCCCGCGGCGAAACAAGTCTGGCCGAACAACGCAGCCTGTTGGTCGCCGAGTGCCGCGGCGACCGGCACGCCGGCCAGGGGGCCGCGAGCCAGCCCGAAGCGTTCCATGGAGGGGCGAATTTCGGGCAAGATTTCTTCGGGAATGTCGAAGAAGTCCAGCAGTTCGCGATCCCAGGTGAGTGTGCGGATGTTCATCAGCATGGTCCGACTGGCGTTGGTCACTTCGGTGATGTGCACGCCGCCGTCCGTACCGCCCGTGAGGTTCCAGATCAACCAGGTCTCCATCGTGCCGAACAGCACCTCACCGCGGGTGGCTCGTGCTCTTAGTCCCTTGGTGTGGTCAAGAATCCAGCGCAACCGCGGTGCGCTGAAGTAGGACGCGAGCGGCAGGCCACTGCGTGTCGCAACGTCCGCGGCCCGTTCGTGGTCCGAAAGCTCTTCGACCAATGTGTCGGTGCGCGTGTCTTGCCAGGCAATGGCGCGTCGGACCGGGAGTCCCGTGGCCCGGTCCCACACCACCGTGGTTTCGCGCTGGTTGGCAATGCCGATTGCCGCGACGTCAGCGGCAGTTGCACCGACGTCAGCAAGCACCTGCGGAATGATCTTGACGAGGTTGCGCCAGATCTCGACCGCGTCGTGTTCGACCCAGCCAGGCTTGGGAAAGTGCTGGCGGTGCTCGAGCTGGGCAACAGACACGAGCTGGCCTCCGTGGTCGAACAGAATCACCCGGGTCGAGGTTGTTCCTTGATCGATGGACATGACAAATCGCGGCGCCTTAGTCACGGGCTTTCCCGCAGCGGGCTGGATCGTTGGGGTCGTTCATCGCGCAACCCGTGCTTTGCCGAGGTCGCGGGTGATGGACCGGGCGCAGTCGCGCACCTGCGCAATCATCCGGGGTCTCCCCTGGCCTTTGGTGTCGCACAGCCGATCCGGATCGCCGTGGATGGCAACTGCCGCAACCATGAGGCCGCCGTAGCCATAAATGGGCGCGGCGATGCTTGCCTGACCGGCGGCGTATTCGCCGGACTCCACGGCGTACCCCTTTTCACGAGCATCGGCCAGCTCGTGGCCCAATTGCGTCCGATCTGTGATGGTCCGGGACGTGAACGCCGCCAACTCACCAGAAATCAGGGCTGCCGCTTTGGGGTGGTAGGCCAGCAGCACCTTGCCCAGAGCGGTCGCGTGAGCGGGCAGCAATGCGCCGACGTTGGCCGTTTGGGGCGAGTCATCGGGGCGGAAGACGTGGTGCACGACGAGCACCTCGGCGCTGAGCAGCACACCGAGTCGTACGGTCTCACCGGTCCGGGCGGCCAACGGGTCGGCCCAGTTCAGGCTGCGGGCACGTAACTCGTTGATGTCGATGAATCCGGAGCCGAGGTCGAGCAGAACCGCTCCCATCTGGTATTTACCGCTCGTGGCGTCCTGTTCAACGAACCCGACCTCACCCAGTGTGCGCAGGATTCCGTGGGCTGTGCCTTTGGCCAATTGCAGCGAGGACGCGATCTCGGCCAGCCCCAACCGGCCCGGACCCTGAGCGAGCAGCCGCAGGATCGCAGCTGCTCGCTCGATGGACTGAATTGGGCCGGGCACCGCCACATCATATGGCCTACGTCACAACGAGCGTTCGACAATGCCGACCGAGTGCCGTTGTCCGCCTACCCGATCGGGCCTAGCGTCGACAAACAGGCGCGATTCGCCGGAAAACACAATAACAACTCAAGGAGAACCCATGGCAGCCGAACCCGAGCCGGAATCCAACATCATCCAACAGGACAATCTGGATCTGCCCTCGGCATTTGTCCGGGTGCCCAGCATCGTCGGGGAACTGGCAGCGGAGTTCCTCGGCACCTTCGTTCTGATCCTTTTCGGGGTAGGAGTGGTGGCGCAGGTGGTGGCAGGCGGTATCGGCGACCACGACAGCATCGCCTGGGGCTGGGGTCTGGGCGTCGCGCTCGGAATCTATGTCGCAGGACGGATCAGCGGCGCGCACCTCAATCCCGCGGTCAGCTTCGCCTTGGCGTTGTTCCAGGGCTTCCCGTGGCGGAAGGTCCTGCCCTACTCCCTCGCCCAGACCGCCGGCGCATTTGCAGCCGCAATGGTGGTGCGATGGAACTACAGCGAGGTGATCGCGAAGTTCGATCCGGGTCACACCATCAAGAGCCAAGGTATTTTCTCCACCCTGCCCGGCAACGGCACGCTGCCGGTCAGCGGCATGGGCGGGCTAAGGGACCAGATCATTGGCACGGCGATCCTCGTATTCCTGATCTTCGCGATTACTGATTCGCGCAACTCTGCTCCGTTGGCAAACCTGACACCGTTGATCGTGGGTCTGCTGGTCGTCGCGATCGGGATGGCATGGGGGACCAACGCGGGGTATGCGATCAATCCGGCTCGCGACTTCGGTCCCCGGCTGGCCTCCTTTTTCACCGGCTACAGCGGGTCCTTCCGCGACCAGTACGGCAGCTTGTATTTTTGGGTACCGATAATCGGCCCACTGATCGGTGGCGTCATAGGCGGCGGACTCTATAAGCACGGCCTGCACCGTTTTCTGCAACAGTCAGATCCTGTTCCAAAGGCCTGATCTCTCCATCCACTTCAAACCCATCCACTTCAAACGTGAAGTCCACCCCAACTTGAAGGAAAAAGACCATGGCTGATTTCGTCGGCGCAATCGATCAGGGAACGACAAGCACACGGTTCATGGTCTTCGACCATGGCGGCAACGAGGTCGGCAGGCATCAGCTCGAACACGAGCAGATCCTTCCCCAGGCCGGCTGGGTCGAGCACAGCCCGATCGAAATCTGGGAACGCACCAGTTCGGTCGTGCAGACGGCCATGAACAACCTTGGTCTGGCGGCGTCCGACCTGGCCGCCTTGGGTATCACCAATCAGCGCGAGACCACCGTCGTATGGAACCGCAAGACCGGCCGTCCCTACTACAACGCCATCGTGTGGCAGGACACCCGCACCGACCGGATTGCCAGCGCCCTCGAACGCGAGGGCAAGGGCGACGTGATTCGTGCAAAGTCGGGCTTGCCCCCCGCCACG
The DNA here is from genome assembly GCA_030856025.1 of Actinomycetota bacterium. GTDB lineage: Bacteria > Actinomycetota > Actinomycetes > Propionibacteriales > Nocardioidaceae > JACMOZ01. The sequence goes on along the minus strand of JALYQD010000147.1, from coordinate 34,989 downwards.
TACTTTTCCGGCGGCAAGATCCAGTGGATCCTCGAGAACGTCGATGGTGTGCGGGCCGCCGCCGAGGCCGGTGACGCGGTGTTCGGTAACACCGACAGCTGGGTGATGTGGAACCTGACCGGTGGCGTCAACGGGGGCGTCCACGTCACCGATGTCACAAACGCCAGCCGGACGATGTTGATGAACCTGGAAACCCTGGACTGGGATGACGAACTGCTCGGGTTCTTCAACATCCCGCGGGCGATGCTGCCCCAGATCAGGCCCTCCTCGGACCCGACACAGTATGGACAGGTGGTTGCCCCGGCCGGGTTCGCTGGCATACCGCTCACCGCCATCCTCGGCGATCAGCAGGCCGCCATGTTCGGTCAGGTCTGCTTCGCCCCGGGCGAGGCGAAGAACACGTACGGCACCGGCAACTTCATGCTGCTCAACACGGGCACCGAACCGGTCCGCAGCAAGAACGGGCTGCTCACGACGGTCTGCTATCAGTTCGGCAACGACAAACCCGTCTATGCCCTCGAAGGCTCGATCGCGGTGACCGGTTCAGCGGTCCAGTGGCTTCGGGACCAGCTCGGCATCATCTCAGGCGCAGCGGAAATCGAGGCGTTGGCCGAAGGCGTGGCCGACAACGGCGGGGTTTACTTCGTGCCGGCGTTTTCCGGCCTCTTCGCCCCCTACTGGCGCAGTGACGCCCGTGGCGCGATCGTCGGACTCTCCCGCTTCAACACCAACGCCCACTTGGCGAGGGCCACCCTGGAATCGATTTGTTACCAAAGCCGGGCTGTCTCCGAGGCGATGGAAGCCGACTCCGGCGTTCACCTCGACGTGCTCAAGGTCGATGGCGGCGTGACGGCCAACAGCCTGTGTATGCAGATGCAGGCCGACATCCTCGGCGTGCCGGTGAGCCGGCCCGTTGTCGCCGAGACCACGGCCCTCGGTGCGGCCTACGCCGCCGGACTGGCCGTCGGTTTCTGGAAGGACACCGACGAGTTGCGGGCGAACTGGAACGAGTCACGTCGTTGGACCCCGCAATGGTCTGACGAGCAACGCAGCGTCGGTTATGCCGGCTGGAAAAAGGCAGTCGAGCGCACCTTGGACTGGGTTGATGTTGAGTGAGCGCGACCGCGTTGCCCCTGAGTCCCGACAATCGCGCGAACGCATTGCGGCGGATGAGCGAAGAAGAGCTCGACGTACTGATAATCGGCGGCGGGGTCGTCGGCGCAGGTTGTGCGCTGGATGCGGTCACGCGGGGATTGAAGGTGGGCCTGGTTGAAGCCCGCGACTACGCTTCGGGCACTTCGAGCCGTTCGAGCAAGCTGTTTCACGGCGGCCTGCGCTATCTCGAACAGTTCGACTTCCCGCTCGTCTTCGAGGCCCTGAAAGAACGGTCTCTCGCACTCAACACGCTGTGCCCCCATTTGGCTCGTCCTGTCCAGTTCATCTATCCACTCGAAAAAGTCATCGACCGCGGTTATGTCGGGATGGGCATCGGTGTCTATGACCTAATGGGCGCCGGTCGCGGCGTGCCCGGTCACCACAAACACCTGGGCCGCAAGAAGACGATAGAGTCATTCCCGTCCGGCAAGAGGTCAGCCATCCGGGGCTCGATCAGCTTCTATGAGGGACAGGTCGACGACGCCCGTCACACCATGATGATCGCGCGGACGGCGGCTGACTACGGCGCTTTGTGCGCCAACAGCACCCGGGTCACCGGTTTCCTGCGCGAAAAGGACCGCGTCACGGGGGTCTCGGTCAAAGACCTGGAAACTGGGCACACATTCCAGATACGGGCGCGTCAGGTGATCAACGCCGCAGGTGTCTGGACCGACGAGATCCAGGCCATGGTCGGCGGCCGGGGGCAGTTCCAGGTCCGGGCATCCAAGGGCGTCCACCTGGTCGTTCCCAGAAACCGGATCAATTCGGCGACCGGGATCATCACACGCACTGAAAAGAGCCTGCTTTTCATCATTCCCTGGGGAAACCACTGGATCATTGGCACCACCGACACCGAGTGGTCACTCGACCTGGCTCACCCGGCTGCCAGCCAAACTGACATCGACTATCTGCTCGGACACGCCAACACGCTCCTCGAGGATCCCTTGACCCGGGAGGATGTCGTCGGCGTGTATGCGGGGCTTCGTCCGCTGCTGTCCGGCGAGTCCGATTCGACCAGCAAGTTGTCCCGCGAACACGCCGTCTCTAGTCCAGTGCACGGGCTCACCATCATCGCCGGCGGCAAATACACGACCTACCGGGTGATGGCCAAAGATGCCGTCGATGCCGCCGTTGAGGGCCTGGAACGCAACGTTCCCGGGTCCTTCACCGAACGCGTTCCGCTGGTCGGGGCCGATGGTTATCTTGGTGCCCAGAACTCTCGCCAACTCATCGCGGACCGGACCGGTCTGCACGTGTCCCGGATCGAGCATCTCCTCGGGCGTTACGGAACCCTGTCTTCGGAGTTGTTCGGACTGATCACCGAAAACCCCGCACTCGGTGAACCCCTGGGCAGTGCGCCCGAATATCTGAAGGCCGAGGCCTACTACGCGGCCAGCCATGAAGGTGCACTGCATCTGGACGACGTTCTCACCCGCCGGACCCGAATCTCGATCGAGGTGGACGACCGAGGCGACGTGGCGGCCGCCGAGGTCGCCGAACTGATCGCGCCCATCCTTGGATGGAAACGCGATGACATCGACCGCGAGGTCGAGCACTACCGTCTACGGGTCGCGGCCGAACGCGACTCACAAACGCAACCCGATGACCACACCGCCGACGCCGCGCGGCTCGGTGCAGCCGAAGTGCGACTCGGCGCTGCCACCACCACACATGGGGATGGTTGACCGTCTATTGGCGACGGTGGAGGGAGGGTCTGCTGAGGAGTTTGGCTAGGTGGTGTTCCATGGCGGATTCGTCGTCGAGGATCTTGGGGCTGCTCTTTTTGGGTCCGTAGCCGCGCAGGTCGGGACGTTCGGAACGGTATTGATGACCTGTGGGTGTGGTCCAGATGGCGTCCGTCCCGGTGGTGTCGACTCGCCAGCCCGGGAGGTGTTTGGTGGTGTGGGACCTTTTGCACAGCCCCTGGGCGTTGACGGCTGTCGTGTTGGAACCGTTGAAGGCGCTCTTGTGGTCGATGTCGCGGATTCGGCAGTCGCAGTAGGGGCGGGAGCATTGCTGGTCGCGGTCGCGGACGAAACCGGCCAAGGGGCCGTCGAAGCGGCGACGGGTGGGGTCGCGGTCGATCAGGTTGCCGGACTTGGGTTCGGTGAAGAGTCGGCGTAGCCACGCCCTGGAACCGGTGGCCAGTTGTCGGGCGATCGCGGCCGGGACCGGGCCGTAGCCGGCGAGCATCGCCGGCACGTCCGCGTCGGCGTCGGCGAGCAAGGATTCGGGTGTCATGAGGATGCCGATCTCCACGGCAATGTCATCGGCCCGAGACTGGCCGGTGAGCCTTTGGACCGCGGTGTCGACCATGATGTGCGAGGCCGAGCGCGGATCGCCTTCGTACTTCAGACCCTGCGCAATGGTGTCGAGCGCCTTGTAGATGGCGACGGCTTGTTCGGCCGGAAGCCTCATGGCGATCGAGGCCATCGCGTGCGGCAACACGTGGATCGAAATGTGCCGATCCGAACGGGCCACATTGGCCGCATGCTGTGACGCATGCGGATCGACCTCAAGAACGAGTCTGCGCGCGGCGGCCCCTGCTTTGCGGGCCGTCATCGTCGGGAGCTGATCGGCAAGTTGTGCGTCGACCACGGCAGCGTCCTGGGGCGACAAGCCGCCGACCTCATCGACCACAGATTTCGCGACCCGCTCAGAAACGGTGCCGTCGGCCAAGAGCCCCCGGGTCTCCGGCATCGCACGAAGACCAAGCGCGAAACCGAACTGATTGGCCGCGGCCGACGCGGAGATCTGCCGAACCATCGCGACCTCGGCAATCACCGACTGGGCGACCCTGCCGGCCTCGATCCGAAAGGCCTGACGGGTATGACCGAGCTCGAGCCGTTTGTCATACAACCGAGAGATGATCGAAGCCTGCCGAGCCTGGGCGGCACGAATGACCCGATCGCACGCAGCGATCTCCTCAACCTCGGCCACCCCGACATCCTCGAACACATGTTCGACACTACCCGAAGGGTCTGACAGAGGATTCTCGCGCTGAAATCTAGGGAATTCCTTGGTTTCGAGACGCTCGTTCCTCGGCTCCTCAACCAGCGGAATGCTGCCTCAACCAGCCAGAGGGCTCAAGCCTGCTTCTTCTTGTCGCCGGCAGCGGCGGCGTCGTGCTTGGCGATGCCGCGCTCTTCCCAGTGAAGGAGGTCGATGACCGTGTCCAGCTCGGCGCCTTCCCAGACCGCGAGCTCGTCGACGAGTTCGGGGTCGGTGATCTCGAGCTGACGCTGCAGGCTGACGAGCAATTCGTGCGCCTCGTCGGCACGCTGCTTTTCGGACCTGACCCGATCCTCGGCGATGTTGGCGCGCTTCTCGGCCAGGCGGATGGTGCCTTCGAGCTCGCCGATCGAGCGTTCGCGGCTGGCGATTCGTCGGGCCATGGCATCGGCGAAGGTGACATTTTCACGAGCGCGGTCGGCAAAGAAGGTCCGATAGGAATCGGCCTGGCGTGCGCGGTCGGCGGCGTTGTCGCGGCGGTTCTGAACGAGCTCGGAATAGACGATCCGTGTGGCGAGGAATCCGCACACGAGAGTGAAGACGGCCGAAGCGCTCAGCCACGTGGCCGATTGACTCCAGAGTGCGAGCGCAGTGGCAGCGGTCGCCAACGCGAGGATGAACACCGCGACAGAAACGCGTACACGTCTCTGTAGCCTGCGGGAAGGCGAACGATTGGCCATGTAACCAGCGTAATTTGCCGCGCGCGACAAATCCGCCGCGACACGCTCCGTTAGACCCTCCGTCACTTGTGAGGAGAATCTCGTCTGGAGCGGGAACTGCCGCTTACATCAGGTCCTTGAGCTCCTTGGGCAACTCGAAATCGCTGGCGTCGGACTCGAAACCGAAGGCGCCCGCCCCCCCGCCGGGCTTTTTTGCGCCTTCGCCCTTGGCTTCGAGGGCGCGCTTGGCCGGGTTGCCCGAGACACGCTTGCCCTTCTTGTTCCTGGGCTGCTGCTTGGCGCCGGCGCGGCGGCCCGGACCGGGGAGGCCGGGCATTCCCGGCATACCGGGCACACCGCCGCCGTTGGCCATTTGCTGCATCATCTTGCGGGCATCGAAGAAACGGTCGACGAGCTGGTTGACATCCTTGACCTGGGTACCGGAGCCCTTGGAGATGCGCGTACGGCGTGAGCCGTCGATCATCTTGGGGTTGTCGCGCTCGGCCGGCGTCATCGACAGGATGATCGCCTTGATGCGGCCGACTTCGCGCTCGTCGAAGTTGTCGATCTGCTCCTTGAACTGGCCCATGCCCGGGAGCATGCCCATGATCTTGGTCATCGAGCCCATCTTGGCCATGGCTTCCAGCTGCTTGAGGAAGTCCTGGAGCGTGAACGAACCGCCCTGCAGCTTGTCGGCAGCCTTCTGCGCCTCGTCCTCGTCGAAGACCTTTTCGGCCTGCTCGATGAGCGTCATCATGTCGCCCATGTCGAGGATGCGCCCGGCCATACGGTCCGGGTGGAAGACATCGAAGTCGGTGAGCTTTTCACCGTTGGAGGCGAACATGATCTGCCGGCCGGTGACCGAGGCGACCGACAACGCCGCACCGCCGCGGGCATCGCCGTCGAGCTTGGACAGCACGACACCGGTGAAGTCGACGCCGTCGAGGAAGGCCATCGCGGTTTGTACGGCGTCCTGGCCGATCATCGCGTCGACGACGAAGAGGACTTCATCAGGATCGACCGCGTCACGGATGTCGGAGGCCTGCTTCATCAACACTTCGTCGATGCCGAGGCGACCGGCGGTGTCGATGATGACCACGTCGTGGAGTGTGCGGGTGGCCTCCTTGATCGCCGCGCGGGCGACCTCGACCGGATCGCCGACGCCGTTGCCGGGTTCGGGGGCGAACACCGTGACACCGGCCTGCTTGCCCACGACCTGGAGCTGCTGCACGGCGTTGGGGCGCTGGAGGTCCGCTGCGACCAGCATCGGCGACTTGCTCTGGCTCTTCAGCCACACGCCGAGCTTGCCTGCGAGGGTCGTCTTGCCGGCACCCTGGAGGCCGGCGAGCATGATGACGGTCGGCGGGTTCTTGGAGTAGTTGAGCCGGCGGGTCTCGCCACCGAGGATCGACACAAGCTCGTCGTTGACGATCTTGATGACCTGCTGGGCGGGGTTCAGCGCGCCACTGACCTCGGACCCGCGCGCGCGTTCCTTGACGTTGGCCACGAATTCCTTGACGACCGGCAGGGCGACGTCGGCCTCGAGGAGGGCAACACGGATTTCGCGTGCGGTCGCATCGATGTCGGCTTCGGAGAGCCTGCCCTTGCCGCGGAGATTTTTGAACGCGGACTGGAGGCGGTCTTGCAAAGTGTCGAACATGGCGCGGTGGCGATCCTCAGTTTGAAAGCAGGCGGGGCGATAAGCAGGCAGGGCACAAGCCTAACGGTTCGGTTCAGAGCCCCCGTCGAGGATTGCCCGGACTTCGTCGTCGCTGGTCTGGTCGAAGCGCTGGTATGCCTGTCCCACCGCCATGAAGTCCTGGGGGTTCCACGGGCATACGACGTCCTCGGCGATCTCTTCGAGCGTGCGCAACGCGCCGGAGAGGCAGACCGGTACGGCGATGACGATCCGGTCGGGTTCGGACTGGCGCAGCGCGGCGACAGCGGCCCGCATGCTGGCGCCGGTGGCGACACCGTCGTCCACGACGACGACCGCGCGGCCGGAGACTTCGACCGCCGGCCGGTCGCCCCGATAGAGCTTGTCGCGCCGCAAGAGCTCGAGATGTTCCTGTTCGGCAACTTCGCGGAACTCATCGCGTCTGCGGCCGAGATGGTCCAGCATCGACATCGAGCTGGCGTTGGCGACGGTTTCCACATTTCCCGCGACAGTCGCGATTGCCCCCATAGCCGTTTCGCGATGGCCGATGAAGCCGATCTTGCGCACGACGATCACGTCCAGCGGGGCGCCCAGGGCCGTGGCCACCTCGGCAGCCACCGGAACTCCCCCACGAGGAAGCGCGAGGACGATCGGGCGGTGGAGCTTCCAGCCGACCCGGGCCACAACGTGCTTGGCGAGGTGTTGCCCCGCTACTCGACGATTTTCGTATGCCTTCACGGCTTTCAACGCTACGCCGAAAAAGTCACGCTGCCGAGGGCCCGCCCAACGCGGCGGCGACAGCGTCTCTCAGCTGCCCTGCGATCTCCGGGGCGAGCGGGTGGCCCTCGGCATCGACGACATAGAAAACATCACGCGCCTCGGGGCCGTAGGTCGACAAGTGCGCCGACCGGATGCTGAGGCCTTCGGTGGCAATTGCCCGCGACACCGCCCATACGAGTCCCCGGCGGTCCTGGGCCCGCACCTCGATGAGGGTCGCCGTTTCGGAGAGGTCTTCGAGCACCCTGACAGTGGTGTCGACCTCGTCCTCGGTGGGGCTGAACTTGAGCCGTGTGCCGGGATCGAGTGTGCCGTCGACGACGGATTTGATCCGCTCGGTGAGCTTCACGGGGTCGACGTCGTCGCGGGTGACTTCCCACAACGTGGTCGCGATCGTCGGGGTCGTGATGGCACGCGCGGAGAGGACTTCGAGACCGGCGAGCGCGATGCCGGCGGCCATGTCGGCCATACCTCCGGCACGGTCGGGCGTCGAGATGATGATGAGCGAACCAGCATGGTGCGCCCTCACATCCAGCCGGAATTGCTTGCCCTCCAGCGACTCGAGTCCTTCGTTGAAGTGCTCATGGCCGATGAATTCGGGTGGCCAGCCTTCATAGTCCTCGGGGTCCGGGGTCTTCACACCCTCCTGGAGCACGGCCCGCGTCTTGTCGATGAGGCCGTTGATGAGTCCCGCCCGCCACGGCGACCAGGCAGTGCTGCTGGTGGATCGCGCATCGGATTCGGTCAGCGCGGCCAGGAGCTCGAGGGTGTCCAGATCCCCGATGATCTCGGCGACGTTGGCCGCCGTCGACGGGTCTTCGATGTCGCGACGAGTGGCAACCGTCGGCAACAGCAGGTGCCACCGTACGAGGTGGCCGACGCGGGCGGCATCGGTCGCCGAGAAGCCCCAGCGCAAGGCGATGGCTTCGGCCATCGGCGCGCCGACTTCGCTGTGATCGCCCTCGGCGCCCTTGCCGATGTCGTGCAGAAGGGCCGCGACGACGACCAGGTCCGGACGGGAGACAACCCGCAAATGGCTCTTGACCTTCACACAGGTCTCGATGCTGTGCCGGTCGACGGTGAATCGGTGCACCGGCGAAGACGATCCGCGCAGGCGGATGGCCGACCACTCGGGCAACCACTTGTCGATGACACCGGCGTAGTCGAGCTCGTCCCAGACCGAGACGAGCCCCTTGCCCGACGCGAGCAGGTTGACCATGAGGCGGTTGGCGCTGCGCGGCCACGGCTCGGTGGCCACGGCGGTCTCAGCGGCCATACGCCCGGCCGATGCGGCTGACACGGCGAGGGTGCGGTGTGCCGCTTCGTAGGCGACCCGGAGGCTGAGCTCGGGGTCCTTGGACGGATCTGCTGCCGCGGTGAGGACGACTTCGCGATCGAGTATCGCGACGCCCTCGGCGATGGAGTCGAGCTGTGGCCCGCCGCCCGCGCGGCGTTTCGACCGCGACGCCGAGGGCTCCATGACCTCATCGACGCGCCGCCACACGAGCGAACAGAGGTGAGCCGTGCGTCGGCCCAGATTGCGCACGTGGAGATCAAGCTCTTCCGAGCCCATCTCCATCAGGGCGGCGACATCGGGGAGGAGGTCGTGAGTCAGCTTGTCGCCGCGCCTCCCGGTGACTTCGTGCAGCCGGTCGCGCACGTCGAGGAGCTGGTGGCGCAGGACTTCGGCCTCGACATGCGGGACGTCGACGAGCCACGTGGCCACGAGCGCGCGCAAAAGGGCGCCGTCGCGCAGTCCCCCGCCGGACTCCTTGAGGTCGGGTATGGCCGAGTGGGCGATCCAGCCGGCCCGCTCGATCCGGCTGGTGCGGGCTTCGCGGACCTCGCCGAGACGATTGCGGGCCTCGCGCCGCCAGTCGGTGAGGACCTGGGACCGCAACGTCAGGACCAGTCCCGAGTCGCCGGCAACCGGTCGAGCGTCGAGCATCCCGGTGGCGGCGCGGTAGTCGTTCGCCGCGGCCTCACGCATCTGTCCGGTGTCACGGACCGAGTGATCGAGGGCGACGCCCTTGTCCCACAACGGATACCAAATGCTGTTGGCGACCTCGTTGATGACGTCGTGGTCGATCGAGGGATCGTGCAGCAGGACCACATCAAGGTCGCTGTGCGGAGAGAGCTCGGAACGGCCATAGCCGCCGACGGCGACAAGCGCCACCCCCGAACCCGAGCGCGGATCAGGACCACTCGAAGGCGACGGCGCCGCCGCGAACAATCTGCGCAGCAGCCGGTCGGCATCGAGGGCACGGTCCCGGCGCCGCTGCGCCAAATCTTCGGAGTTCAAGGTGATTAGAGGGCTGCCTCGTCGGTTTCGCCCGTGCGGACGCGCACCACCGAGTCAACCGGGATGACCCAGACCTTGCCGTCACCGATCTTGCCGGTCTGTGCACTGGTGACGATCGTGGAGACCACACTCTCGACCTCGGCATCATCGACGACGACCTCGAGGCGGATCTTCGGCACCAGCGACACTTCGTACTCGGCGCCGCGGTAAACCTCGGTATGGCCCTTCTGCTGGCCATGACCGCTGGCCTCGGTCACTGTCATACCGGCAATGCCCGTGGCGGCGAGAGCCTCACGGACCTCTTCCCACTTGTGCGGCTTGATGACTGCTGTCACGAGCTTCATGGTCTAGCTTCCCGTCGAGAGGTGAGAACCGCTGGATGAACCAACGTGGTCGTATGCGGTTTCGAGGTGTTCGATCTGGTCGATGCCGGTGACCTCGTCCTCTTCGCTAACCCGCAGTCCGATGGTCTTGTCGATAACCGTACCGATGATGGTTGTGCAGATGAAGGCGTATGCCAGCACCACGACGACGGCAACAGCTTGCTTGGCCAGCTGTTCGAGACCGCCTCCATAGAGGAGCCCGGCCTTGCCGAAGCCGAGAGCAGCGACGGCCGTGCCCGTGGCCAGCAAGCCGACGAGGAGCGTGCCGACGATGCCGCCGACAAGGTGGACACCCACGACATCGAGCGAGTCGTCATAGCCGAGCTTGTACTTGAGGCCGATCGCGACGGCACACACGGCGCCGGCGATCAGGCCGACGGCGAGGGAGCCGAGCGGGGAGACCGACCCGCAGGACGGTGTGATGGCGACGAGGCCGGCAATCACGCCCGAGGCCGCCCCGAAGCTGGTGCCCTTCTTGTCGCGAACGACCTCGACGGCAAGCCAACCGAGCATTGCCGCGGCACCGGCGCCGACGGTGTTGATCAGCGCGAGACCGGCGAGCTCGTTGGCGCCGAGGGCGGAGCCGGCATTGAAGCCGATCCAGCCGAACCAGAGCAGGCCGGCGCCGAGTAGGACGGAGGGGAGGTTGTGCGGACGCATCGGGTCGCGCTTCCAGCCGACCCGCCTGCCGACCAGGAGCGCGAGCGCGAGAGCCGATGCGCCGGAACTGATCTCGACCACGGTGCCGCCGGCGAAGTCGAGGGCCCCGAGGTTGTTGGCGATCCAGCCGCCCTTGACGTCATCGCCGTCGAAGGCGAACACCCAGTGGGCGACCGGGAAATAGACCACGGTGAGCCATACCGGCACGAACAACGCCCACGCGGAAAATTTCATCCGGTCGGCGACAGCGCCACTGATGAGGGCAACGGTGACGATGGCGAAGGTCAGCTGGAAGATGATGAAGACATACGTCGGGATCGTCCCGGTCAGCGAGCTGGGCGTGATGTTGTGGAGCCCCACCAGGTTGAGCTTGCCGACCAACCCCCATTTCGCGTCGTCGTCAAACGTGAGGCTGTAGCCGTAGAGGAACCAGACGACCGGCACGATGGCCATGGCGATGAAGGTCATCATCATCATGTTGAGAACGCTCTTGGCACGGACCATTCCACCGTAGAAGAAGGCCAGGCCCGGTGCCATGAGAAGGACAAGTGCTGACGAGGCCAGCATCCATGCGGTATCCCCGGAATCCATTCATCCTCCACTGTTCGTCATTGTTCGAGGCGAATCACCGCTCGAGGCGAATCACTCTGGTCGCGGAGACTATCGCACCGAGACAGTCACCGTGCACACGCAAAGGCAAACCGGCGCCACCCCTGTACGGGAGTGGCGCCGGTCGCCTGAACGGGTCGCGTTAGAGGGCAGCCTCGTCGGTCTCGCCGGTGCGGACACGCACCACCGAGTCAACCGGGATGACCCAGACCTTGCCGTCACCGATCTTGCCGGTTTGCGCGGCGGCCGTGATCGTCGAGACCACGCCCTCCACATCGGCATCGTCGATGACGACCTCGAGACGGATCTTGGGCACGAGCGAGACGTCGTACTCAGCACCGCGGTAGACCTCGGTGTGACCCTTCTGCTGGCCGTAGCCGCTGGCTTCGGTGACCGTCATGCCGGCAACGCCGGCGGCCGCGAGAGCTTCGCGAACTTCTTCCCACTTGTGTGGCTTGATGACTGCGGTGACAAGCTTCATGTTCAAGCTCCCTTCGTGAGGTGCGAGCCGCCGCCTGAGCCGGCGAATTCGTAGGCGGTTTCGAGGTGTTCGACCTGGTCGATACCGGTGACTTCATCCTCTTCGCTGATGCGGAAGCCGATCGTCTTGTCGATCAAGATACCGATGATGTACGTCAGGATGAACGAGTAGGCGAGGACCGCGAATGCCGCCACTGCCTGCTTGCCGAGCTGGCTGAAGTCGCCGCCGTAGAAGAGACCGGCTGCGGCCTCGCCGCCGGCGTTGGTCTTGGTGGCGAGGAGGCCGATGAGCAGGGTGCCCACCAGACCGCCGACAAGGTGGACGCCGACGACATCGAGCGAGTCGTCATATCCGAACTTGTACTTGAGCCCGACTGCGAGGGCGCAGAGGACGCCCGCGACGAGGCCGAGACCGATCGAGCCGACCGGCGAGAGCGTGCCACAGGCAGGGGTGATTGCCACGAGACCGGCTACGGCGCCTGAGGCACCTCCGAGGCTGGTGCCCTTGCCCTCCTTGATCGTTTCAACGAGCAACCAACCCAGTATTGCTGCGGCGGTTGCGACGGCGGTGTTGATGAAGGCGAGACCGGCGAGGCCGTTGGCGGCCACGGCGGATCCGGAGTTGAACCCGAACCAACCGAACCAGAGGAGACCGGCGCCCAGAAGGACAAACGGCAAGTTGTGCGGCCGCATCGGGTCGCGCTTCCAGCCCACGCGCTTGCCCAGGACGAGCGACAGTGCGAGACCGGCAGCACCGGCGTTGATGTGGACCGCCGTACCACCGGCGAAGTCGAAGGCCTTGAGCTTGGTGGCGATCCAGCCACCGGTGTCACCGAAGTCGAAGACCCAGTGCGCGACCGGGAAGTAGACGACCGTCATCCAGATGACGATGAAGACAGCCCAGGCGGTGAACTTGGCGCGGTCGGCGATCGCACCGCTGATGAGCGCGACCGTGATGATCGCGAACATGAGCTGGAAGGCGATGAAGACGTATTCGGGAAGGGTTCCCGACAGGCTGGCCTGCGTGACACCGTCGAGCCCGAGCTTGCCGAAGCCGCCGAGGAATTGGTTGCCGTCCGGGCCGAATGACATCGTGTAGCCGTAAAGCACCCACAAGACAGGCACGATGGCGAGAGCCAGGAAGCTCATCATCATCATGTTGAGGACAGTCTTGCTGCGCACCATGCCGCCATAGAAGAACGCCAAGCCTGGCGTCATGAGTAGGACCAAGGCCGAGCTGGCCAGGATCCAAGCTGTATCGCCGGTATCCATGGAACCTCCGGGTTCGAGTAGTTTCGGCGCAAAGGTGAACGCCATTGGGGATCACTCTGGGGTGCCGGCGTTACCGAACGAGCCCGCGGCTGTTGCGGGCAGGTGACAAATTCCGCGCTTTTGTTACATCCATGTAACGGCGGGTAAATGCCGAAACTCTGGCGCGGCCAGTCGAACAGGAATACTTTTGAGACGATTGAAAGGATCGAAAATGACCGACTCAGTTGGTACCGGCGCAGCGACGCCGCGCGCAAACCTCACGTTGGGCCTGGGCCTCGCGGCGCTCGCCACGCAAGTCATCGCCATGGTCGCCAACGGCGATGGCGACAAGTACGGCTGGATCTGGGTGATCATGGCTGCCCTCGGTGTCGCGGCCGTGGCCGTCGGCTGGACCGCCCGGCAAGCCGGGCACTTTCCCATGCGGGCTCTGATTGGGATGGTGATCGGGGCGTTGCTCGTCTTGCTCTTCCTGTTGTTCCTGACCGGGGTGCTCAGCTAGGAGCGGTCGGCTAGGACAGAAGGGCGTCCACGAACTCGGCCGGCTCGAAGGGTGCAAGGTCGTCTGCACCTTCGCCGAGGCCGACGAACTTGACCGGGACGCCAAGTTCACGCTGGACCGCGATGACGATCCCGCCCTTGGCCGTGCCGTCGAGCTTGGTGAGCACGATGCCCGTCACGTCGACGACTTCGCTGAAGACGCGCGCCTGTGTCAGGCCGTTCTGACCGGTCGTCGCGTCGATGACCAGCAAGACCTCGGTGACAGGTGCCTGCTTCTCGATGACCCGCTTGACCTTGCCGAGCTCGTCCATCAGGCCCGATTTTGTATGCAGCCGCCCGGCCGTGTCGACGAGGACCGTGTCGACTCCCTCGGCGATGCCGCGTTCGACGGCTTCGAAGCCGACACTGGCGGGGTCGCCGCCCTCGGGGCCGCGGACGGTCCGGACTCCCACGCGCTCGCCCCAGGTCTGCAGCTGGTCGGCGGCGGCGGCACGAAACGTGTCGGCGGCCCCCAGGAGCACAGTCTTGTCCTCGGCGACGAGGACCCGGGCGATGCGGCCCACGGTGGTGGTCTTGCCGGTGCCGTTGACGCCAACGACGAGGATGACGCCAGGTTTGCCGTCCGCGCCAGTGCTCCTGAGCGTCCGGTCGAGGTTGGCACCGACCAGGGCGACCAGTTCTTCGCGTAAAACGCTGCGCGCGCGGTCAGGGCTGTCAACGCCTTCGACGCGGAGCCTCGTGCGGAGGTTGCCCACGAGTTCCTGTGTCGGCGCGACTCCGACATCGGCGCCGAGCAGCGTGTCCTCGATTTCTTCCCAGGCATCGTCATCGAGCTTGTCGCGGCCGAGGACGGCGAGCAGTCCGCGCCCGAGGGAACCCTGGGAGCGGGCCAGGCGGGACCGGAGTCGTACGAGCCGGCCCTGAGGGGTCTCGGGACGTTCGAGGACGTCGACGGTTGGCGACTCGTCCTCGAGGTGCGGCTCCGGATGTTCGGGATGCTCGATCGTCTCTTCGGTGATCTGGTCGAGGACGTCCGGCGGCACGAAATCGGTCTTGTTGCGCGAGATGACGAGACCGATGCCTATGCCGATGACAACAACGGCGAGGGCAATGGCGATGAACAGGAACAGCGAAGTAGTCACACGTCGATCCTAAGGCGAGCCGGTTCCTCGTCGCGGTGGACGCGCGACGTGGTTCCATTCAGCGGACGAATCTTGATGCATTGCGACCACCACGGCGCCGAAATGCATCAAGATACGTGGCTCCTGCCGCTCCCCAAGACGAATGGTGATGCATAGACACCACTCGTTGGCTCCAATGCATCAACATCAGGCGGCGAAACGTGACCAGTGACGATGAGCGCGGGATAACGGCCGGCCGTTAGGGCAAACTCAATCTGTTCCGCACAGCGTCGAATGGAATCTCGACAGTGGCTTGAATCCGCCAGCAGTCAGCCACCCCCCGGAGTCCGATCTTCGGAAGTCCCGCTGATCAAGGATCACCTTCTGAGTATGGAGGTTCGACTCGTATGCGATCGAGAATTCATCGCTAAACGACGACCGCTTGGCGGCTGTTTCTGTAGCCTCAAATTCGCCTTGGTGTCCCATCGTTATGATCACCACTCCGGTTTTGGTTCCACTTACGGCACCCTTGACGGCCCAGATCAACGGGCCTTGATCCATTCCATTCGTGACCGAATGTGCGCGGACGTTGGTCACGACTTCGTCTGCGCACACCGCGATCGCCACCTGGCGCTCGCCGCCCTTGTAACGAGTGCCAATATCGGATCCCTGAGGATCAGAGGGAGCGATGCACGACGTAAGACAAACGACGATTACCAGTGCAGCTGCCTTCACCGCCCTGGCACACAACAACTTGAGCGTCAACCGAAGACCAGCGGTTCGACGGCTTTGCGTATGACGTCGGGGATCGGCGTCACCGCCCGCGTCGTGCTGTCGACATAGACGTGGACGAAGCGCCCGATGGCGGCGGGTTCGTCGCTCTCGCCCTGGAACAGCCCGATCCGATAGACGATGCTCGAGGAGCCGAGCCGCTCGATCGCGAGCCCGGCATGGACGTCCCCGGGGAACCGGAGCTCGCGCAGGAATTCGCACCGGGTTTCGGCGACCAGGCCGACCGCGTCGATGATGCGGATGTCGACGCCACTGGCCTCGATCAGGTAGCCGTTGACGGCTGTGTCGAAGAACGAGTAATAGACGACGTTGTTGATGTGGCCGTAGAAGTCTTCGTCCTCCCAGCGTGTGGAGATCGCGCGCAGAACGGGGAACTCACCACGCAGGAGCGGCTCGCCCACACCACCCGGGCTCAAGCGGAATTCTCTTCGCGCAAGCGCTGGCTGATCACCGCGGAGACGCCGTCTCCGCGCATCGAGACGCCATACAGTGCATCGGCGACTTCCATCGTGCGCTTCTGGTGGGTGATCACGACGAGCTGGGAATTGGCCCGAAGCTCTTCGTAGATCTCCAGGAGGCGACCGAGGTTGGTGTCGTCGAGGGCGGCCTCGACCTCGTCGAGGATGTAGAACGGGCTCGGCCTGGCCTTGAACAATGCCACCAGGAATGCGACCGCGACGAGCGAACGTTCGCCACCGGAGAGCAGGGACAGGCGCTTGACCTTCTTGCCCGGCGGGCGGGCCTCCACGTCGATGCCGGTGGTCAGCATGTTCTGCGGATCGGTGAGGATGAGCCGGCCCTCGCCGCCGGGGAACAGCCTGGAGAACACGTCTTCGAACTCACGCTCCACGTCATACCAAGCTTCGGTGAAGACCTTCTCGACCTTGGCGTCGACCTCGTCGACGATCTCCAGCAGGTCCTGACGGGTCTTGCGGAGGTCTTCGAGCTGTTCGGACAGGAATTTGTGGCGCTCTTCGAGCGCGGAGAACTCCTCGAGCGCGAGTGGGTTGACCTTGCCGAGCATGGCCATCGAGCGTTCGGCGGTCTTGAGGCGTTTGAGCTGCTCTTCGCGCACGTATGGCCGGGGCTCGCCCGGCGCGTCGCCTTCTTCGGGTGCCGAGGCCGGAACCGGCACATGTGGGCCGTACTCGCTGATCAGGGAATCGCTGCCGAGCCCAAGCTCGTCGAGGGCGCGTTGCTCGAGGGACTCGATGCGCATACGTTGCTCGGCGCGGGCCAGCTCGTCCTTGTGGACCGAATCGGTGAGCATGTCGAGGTCGCCGCTGAGCTCGCGGAGCTGCTGGCGCACGGCACGAAGTTGTTCCTCGCGTCCGGTGCGTCCCGATTCGATCTTGGCCCGGAGGTCGGCTGCCGTGCCGATGGAGACTTCGAGCTTGGCAAGGACGATCTCGCTGGCGGCGATCACAGCGCGGGCCGTGTTGGCTTCGCGGACCTGTCGTTCGCGTCGCTCCTTGGCGCGTATGCGGGCTTCGCGCTCCGCCTCGGCCGCGTTGAACAAGGCTTCGACCTGCCCCGCGAGGGCCTTGGCGCGCTCCTCGTTGGTGCGCAGCGAAAGCCGGGCATCGGTCTCGGCGCGACGGTGTATCGCCGCCTTCTCGGCGAGGTCCTCGAGGTCGGTCGTGTCGGGCTCTTCGTCGGGCGCGGACTCCGCCTGCTGGAGCCGGTCTTCGAGCTCGGCGAGACCTGACACATCGCGGTCGCGGGCCTCCTCGGCCGCGGCAATCGCCTTGGTGAGGCGTTCGGCTTCGGCGGCGGCGTTGCGCGACACCGAGTGGAGGTTGCCGAGGTTCTCGGCGACGGCGGCCATCGTGGCATCGGATTCGTGGAGCTTGGCCAGGGCGGAGTCGACGCGGCTCTTGGCATCACGCTGTTTCTCGTCGAGTCCGGCGCGTTCGAACCGGAGGCGCTCAAGCGTGGCGGTCGCCTTGCCGAGATCGAGCGCGGCTTGCTCGATCGCGGCCTGGACCTCGATGAGGCTCTGTTGCGAGCTGGATCCACCGGAAGCGAAATGCGCACCCAGCAGGTCGCCGTCACGCGTCACCGCAACGACGTCGGAAGCGTGGTTGAGCAACACCTTGGCCTCGTCGAGGTCCTCGACGATCGCGACCTTGAACAGCAGGCGGCGCAATGCACCCTGGAGCGATGCGGGGCCGTCGACGACGTCGATCGCGTAGGTCGCGGAGCCGGGAAGTCCCGGCCATGCCGAGTCGTCGATCTCGCCGCCGCCGAGGAGTAGGCCGGCCCGGCCGAGGTCTTCGGACTTGAGCTTTTGCATGGCCGTCACGGCCGAGTCGAGGTGGTCGACCGCGACCGCGTCGGCGGCCGATCCCAGTGCCGATGCGACGGCGGTTTCGTAGCCGCCGCGAACGGTCAGGAGCGCAGCGACCGATCCGAGGAGGCCGCTGACCTTGTCGGTTGCCGCCAGCAAGGCTCCGGCTCCGTCCTTGCGGGCCATACCGAGCTCGAGGGCGTCCTTGCGGGCGGCGAGTCCGGCGTGTGAACGCTCGGCCTCCTGCGCCTGCAGGCTGATCGCGGCCAATCGCGCGGCGATGTCGGCCAGCGTCTCTTCGGCGGCTTCATGTTCTTCGTCGAGGCCGCTCTCGCCGGCATCGAGGCCGGCCACCTGGTTTTCGAGAGCGGTGAACTCGTGGCGGGCAGTCGTCGCCCGGCCTTCGGCTTCGTCCCTGCCAGAGCTGAGCCGGCCGATCTCCTCATCGGAGGCAGCGGCGCGGCTCTTGAGCGCGTTGACCTGGCCGTGAAGCCGGGCAAGGCCTTCGCGACGGTCAGCGGCGGCCCTCAGCAGGCCCGCGACACGGCGTTCCTCGGCGGCGTATGCGGTTTCGGCTTCGGCACGTGCCGCGATGACTTCGTCGAGACCGGTCGTCGCATAGGCGACCGAGGCGGACATGTCGTTGTGCTGTTCCTGGACGCGCTGGGCCTCGGCCTCGAGCTCTTCGGGGTCGCGGCCGAGCTGGCGGTCATCGGCCTCGACGGCGGCGACGCGTACGCGCTCATTGGCGAGGCCGGCCGTGCCACGGAGGCGTTCGCGCAGCCCGGAGAGGTTGTACCAGGTCTCCTGGGCCGCGGAGAGTCGTGGCGAGTCGGCGCGAAGCTCGTCCTCGAAGGCGGCTTCTCGGATGCGTGCATCGGCGATCGCGGCTTCGACCGTGGCGCGGCGTTCTTTCAGGGCGGACTCGTCGGCAAGCTCCTCGGCGAGGACCTTGCTCGCGGTGGCCACATCGTCGGCGAGCAGGCGGGCCCGCGAATCGCGGACGTCGGCCTGGATGACGGCGGCGCGCCGGGCAACTTCAGCCTGTCGTCCCAGTGGCTTGAGCTGGCGACGCAGCTCGGTGAGCAGGTCGTTGAGCCGGGTCAGGTTGCCCTGCGTGGCATCGAGCTTGCGGAGCGCTTTTTCCTTGCGCTTGCGGTGCTTGAGGACGCCGGCAGCCTCTTCGATGAATCCGCGTCGTTCCTCTGGCGTCGCCCGCAACACGCTGTCGAGCTGGCCCTGGCCGACGATGACATGCATCTCGCGGCCGATCCCCGAATCGCTCAGGAGCTCCTGGACGTCGAGGAGCCGGCAGGAGTTGCCGTTGATCGCATACTCCGAACCGCCGTTGCGGAACATCGTGCGGGAAATGTTGACTTCGGAATATTCGATCGGCAACGCGCCATCGGAGTTGTCGATCGTGAGGATCACTTCGGCGCGGCCGAGCGGTGGCCGTCCAGACGTCCCGGCGAAGATGACGTCTTCCATCTTGCCGCCGCGCAGCGTCTTGGCGCCTTGTTCGCCCATGACCCAAGCGAGCGCGTCAACGACGTTGGACTTGCCCGAACCGTTGGGGCCGACCACACAGGTGATGCCCGGTTCGAGCTGCAGGGTCGTCGACGAAGCAAACGACTTGAACCCACGGAGCGTGAGGCTCTTGAGGTACAACGTTGACTCCTGTTCGGCGAACCGCCGCGCCTGCCATTGGATGCAGGGCCGGCGATCAGGGGCGCGCGAGCGTTGGAGCCACCCTATTAGGTCGAAGTCTCAGTGTGCGAGAGGCTCAAGCAAGTCAGCCGGAGTAAGTCGTTCGACCCGCTCACCCAGTGCCTTGTTGAGTCCATCGTTTTCGGTCTTCAACCGAAGTACTTCTGCTTCGAGATCGCTGATCCTGCGCCGCAAGTGGGCGGTCTGCAGGAGTTGTTCATTTGTGGGGCCACCCATAAAACCGACGAGGGCCTTAGCCATGACATGCCTCCGGATGTGGAGTGAAAGGGGAAGGGCAGATCGATGTTTCTGCGTCTCTCAATATCCCACTGTCAGGGCCCTCCGGTCAACAGCACGCCTTCGATGACGCGCGGCGATACCGGGAGTCAGAGCGTGAAGATCTCCGAGCCGACCCGCACCGGTCCGAAAGCGGCGGCGGCGATGCTATCGGGCGCGGAGTCCATCACCACAACAGGCACGATCGGCGAGCGGCCGCCGGCTTCGATTGCGGCGGGGTCCCAGCGCACGACAGGGGTGCCGGCGGTGACTTCGGCCCCCTCCTGCGCCAACAGCTCGAAGCCGTCGCCGTCGAGCTGCACGGTGTCGATGCCCAGGTGCACGAGCAGGCCCTTCCCTTCAGCGGTCAGGAGCACGAAGGCATGCGGATGGAGCTTGAGCAGGCGTCCGTCGGCAGGCGCGACGACCGTGCCGGGCTCGCGCAGGGGGTCGATCGCGATGCCCGCGCCGACAAGCTGACCGGCGAAGACCGGATCGGGAACGTCACCAAGCGGGATAGTCGTCCCGTCGACGGGTGCGAGGACCGTCTGGCTCATTCCATGTCCTCGATGTCGCTCGCGAGGGTGTCGGCCTCCGGCCCAACGACGACCTGGATCACGGTGCCGGACATGACCACTCCATAGGCACCGGCAGCCTTGAGCGCTGCCTCATCGACCAGGTCGGCATCCTTCACCTCGGTGCGCAGCCGCGTTATGCAGGGCTCGATCTCGACGATGTTGTCTATGCCGCCGAGGCCGGCGACGATCTGTTCAGCCTTTGTCATGGGAACTCCTTCTCATCGAGGACCGGGCGCCGCGGTGGCATCGGTCTGGGTCACTTTGGACAGCCCGCGAGGGCTGTCGGGGTCGAGGCCCGTTGCCCTGGCGACCCTCTCGATAACCAGCTGCATGGGCACGATCGCGACAAGCGGCGCGAGGCGTTCGGTCGTCGCGATCGGTCCGGTCGCCAGGTCACAGGAGGCACCGAACTCGTCGTCGCCGCCGACGGCGATCGTGGTCGCGCCACGCTGGCGCAGGTCAGCGGCGAGCTCGACCATCGGGGCGCGCAGGGGGCCATCGGCGGCCGCCACGAGCACGGCAGTGACATCGTCGCCGACGACCGATATCGGCCCGTGCCGAAGATCGGCGTACGAGTAGCCGCGTACGGGGCGCCCACACGTCTCCTCGAGCTTGAGGGCTGTTTCGAGTGCCGTTCCCATCAGCAATCCGCGACTGGTGACGATGCGCTCCTGAGGGCCGGCCAGCTGCTGGACGATGGGATCCAGGCGCGAGACGTCCGCGAGCTGGCCCTCGATTTCGCCGACGACGTCATCGAGACGACTTTCGAGCTCGGGATCGGGCGGTCCGAGTGCGAGACCCAGCACGGCCATCGCCGCGGCCTGAGTCAGGTAGCTCTTGGTCGCCGGTACGGCCAACTCGGTGCCGGCGAGTGTGGTCAGCGCGAGGTCGGCCCCCGAGGCGAGCGGGGAGTCCGCGTGGTTGGAGACCGCAATGGTCGCCGCGCCCTGGGCTCGCGCCCAGTCCTGCGTCTCGACGATCTCGGTGGTGCGACCCGATTGCGACACGCTCACGACGACGGTGTCGGTCAGGTCGAGGCGGCTCCGGTAGAGCGTGGCAACACTGGGCGCAGCCAGTCCGGACATGACGTGCGCGTGCGTCTCCAGCAGGTAGCGGCCGTAGGTCGCGGCGTTGTCGCTGGAACCGCGAGCCGAGAATACGACCCGCCGCCGGCCCGCGCAGGTCCGGGCGATCTCATCTCGCAGCGGGAGCAGTGCGTCCAACGTGGCGCGGAGGGCAGCCGGCTGCTCGGCGATCTCGGCTGCCATACGTGACACGGCGCTCATGCGAGGACCATCCGATCGGGCGTGGGACTGCTTCCAGCGTCCCAGACCACGTCGCCACCCAGCCATGTCCGGCGGGCGCGGAGGTCATCGTCGTCGAGAAGCACGAGGTCGGCAAACGCCCCCGGCTCGAGTCGTCCGAGATCATGGAGGCCAAGGGCGTCGGCGGGCGTCCGTGTGGCGGCGCGTATGGCCGCTGCCAGGTCCACCCCGGCCTCGACGGCGTAGCCGATGTTGGCGTCAAGGGGCTGGTCTGCACCGGCGATGGCGCCGTCGGAGCGCAGCGGCGGGCTGCCGGCCGTCACGACGATCCGGTCACCGCCGAGCTCATAGGTGCCGGGGGGCATACCGAGGGCGGCGACGGCATCGGTCACCAGCATGACGCGCCCCGTGGCTGCCGCGAAGGCGAGCCGGACGGCGGTGGGGTCGACGTGGTGGCCGTCCACGATGAGGCCGAGCGTCAGTCGACTGTCGGCGAGCGCGGCGCCGACCACGCCGGGCGCCCGGTGGTGGAGCGGTCGCTGCGCGTTGTAAAGATGTGTCACCAGCGTCGCTCCGGCGTCGGCCGCGGCACGCACCTCATGGTCAGAGGCATCGCTGTGGCCGATGGCTACCCGGATCCCGGCCTCGACGAGCTCGCCGATCGCGCGGATGGCACCCTCTCGCTCGGGGGCAAGGGTGACATAGGAGATGGCGTCGGCGAGGTCGATCAACAGCGCCACGCGCTCGGGGGTCGGGTCGAACAGCAGTTCTTCGCGATGGGCGCCGCGGCGACGCGGCGAGAGGAACGGGCCCTCGACGTGGGCCGGATGCAACCGCGTCGCTCCACCGGCGCCGTTGCTGACGATTCGGGCGGCGTCATAGCGGGTGACCTGTTGGGCGAGCTGGTCGAACGGTGCAGTGATGAAAGTCGGGACCATCGCGGTGACGCCCGTGGTCAGCATCTGCTCGGCCACACGACGAATGTCGTCGACGTTCGCGTCGGCGAAGTCGACCCCGAAGGCACCGTTGATCTGGGCGTCGATGAGGCCGGGCGCGAGGATGCCGTCCTCGAGGACAACGTCGGCCTCGATCGGCGGCTCGCCTCGTCCGGCGTCATCGATTCGTCCCTTGATCACCCGGAGCCAGCCCGGCCCTGAGTCCTCATCGGGCAGCCCGATCAGGCGCCGCGCCCTGATGACGGTGTCGTCCATTCGTGTCCTCGTTTCATGCGCAAGGGGGTTGACAACCCCGGATCGGCAGGCCATTCTCACTGGTACGTACCAGATCGTACCAGTACCTGATCGGCCCGTCGAGAGGAGAAAACATGTTGGCCAACGGCCCGCTTTCAAAGCACGCACAACTGCGCAACGCACTTCAAAACATCATGGACGAAGAGCTGGCCCCCGGTGACATGATCCCGTCGGAGCGCGATCTCACCACGCGCTACGACGTGAGCCGAGCCACCGTCCGCGCCGCGATAAGCGCTCTCGTCAACGACGGCCGGCTCACCACGGTGCCCGGCAAAGGCACCGTCGTGACACGTCCGCGAGTCGAGAGCAATCTGCACCTGGCGTCCTTCACCCAGGACATGCGGAGTCGCGGACTCCGACCGTCCACCGAGCTGCTCGAGAGCCGCCTCGAGGTCGCCGATGATCCGATCGCCAAGGCACTCGACCTCCCCCCGGGAGAGCAGGTCTGGGTGATCGAACGCCTCCGCCTGGCCGACGGCGAGCCGATGGCCCACGAAATCAGCTGGTATCCCGAATCCCTCTTTCCCGACCTCGGCGACGAAGAGCTCACCTCCTCGCTCTACGCCATCTTCGAGCGCCAGTACGGCGTCATCATCAGCGTGGCGAACCAGACGGTGTGGACGGAGTCGGCCGGCGAACACGCGCGCCTGCTCGAGGTGCCGGCCGAGGCGCCGGTCATGGTCTTCGACCGCATCGCCCGTACCAACAGCCGACCAGCAGAACGCACCGTGAGCCGCTATCGCGGCGACCGCTACCAAGTGTCGATGAGCCTGCAACGCGGCCCGTCACCCCGATGACCCGATCCACCACCACACCACCACCAAGGAGAAACACGATGTCCACGAACACCGCACGGCGGCGGGGCGTACCCGGCCTCGCCGCGTTCCAGAAGTTCGGTCGGAGCCTGATGCTGCCGATCGCCGCCCTGCCCGCCGCTGCCCTGCTCCTGCGCCTCGGCCAGCCCGACCTGCTCGGCGCCGACGGCCTCGGCTGGATCAAGGTGGCCGCCGTCATCGGCGCCGCCGGCAACGCGCTCTTCGCCAACCTCCCGCTGCTGTTCGCGGTCGGCGTGGCCATCGGCATTGCCAAGAAGGCCGACGGTTCGACGGCCCTCGCCGCCGTGGTCGGCTATCTCGTCTTCAAGAGTGTCGGCGACGCGCTCTCACCGTTCATCCTCGGCGCACCGGCCGAGGGCGAGACGCAGTCGCTGATCAATTACGGCGTCCTCGGCGGCATCGTCATGGGCATCACCGCCGGGCTCCTCTGGCAGCGCTTCTATCGCATCAAGCTGCCGTCCTACCTCGCCTTCTTCGGCGGTCGCCGGTTCGTCCCGATGGTCACCGCCGTCGCTGCGATCGTCATCTCCGTCCTGTTCTCGCTCATCTACCCCGCTTTCAACGACGGGCTCACCAACCTGTCGACCTGGATCGCGAACAACAGCGTGATCGGCGGCTTCGTCTACGGCACGCTCAACCGGCTGCTCATACCGCTCGGACTCCACCACATCCTCAACTCCGGTCCGTGGTTCCTGTTCGGCGAGTTCACCAACGCTGCCGGCGCGAAGGTCCAGGGCGACATCCCCCGCTTCCTGGCCGGCGACCCGACCGCCGGCGACTTCATGACCGGTTTCTTCCCGATCATGATGTTCGCGCTGCCTGCAGCCGCCATCGCCATCTGGCACGAGGCCAAGCCGTCACAGAAGAAGGCCGTCGGCGGCATCATGATCGGCGCCGCGCTGACCAGCTTCCTCACCGGCGTCACCGAGCCGCTCGAGTTCTCGTTCATGTTCGTGGCATTCCCGCTGTATGTGATCCACGCACTCCTGACCGGCACATCGATCGCGCTCACCAATGCGCTCGGAATCCACGACGGGTTCGGCTTCTCCGCGGGACTGTTCGACTTCTTGCTGAACTGGAACATCGCCACCAAGCCGGGGCTGCTGATAGTCATCGGCCTGGTCTACGCGGTGATCTACTACGTGCTGTTCCGGTTCGTCATACGCAAGTGGAACCTGCGAACCCCTGGTCGCGAAGACGAGGGCGACAGCATCGCGGCAGGTTTCCTGACCGACCAGCCGACCGACTCGACTCCGGCGAAGAGTACGAGAGAAACCCGAACGGACTGACACCGATCCCCACGATGCCCGTCGACCTCCAGTGTCGGCGGGCATCGTGCTGTGTAGGGTCGCGAACGTGGATGAACTCTTTGCACCACCCGTCGGACAATGGAAGCGCGTCTCACCGCGACTCAGGACCGTGCGCAGGATCCTGATCCTCGTCCCGCTTGGTGTCATCGCCCTGATCGCGATCCTGCTACTCGCCCTGCTCACCGATCTTTGGTGGCTGGTCACGCTGATCGCGGTGGTCGCCATCGCTTTGGCCGTATGGGCGTGGACCTGGGCAGCCCGCAACCAGGCCAGCTGGGGCTATGCCGAGAACGACGACGACCTGCTCGTCACCAGCGGCGTGATGTTCAAGCGACTCGTCGCGGTGCCCTACGGCCGTATGCAGTTCGTCGACGTCAACGCCGGACCGGTCCAACGCGCCTTCGGCGTGGCGACCGTGAGCCTCCATACGGCCAGCACCGAAACTGCCGCCGACATCCCCGGCCTCCCCGCGGACGAAGCGACCCGGCTGCGCAACCGCCTCACCGAGCTCGGCGAAGCGCATGGCGCCGGACTCTGAGCTCGTCGGTCTGCGCACCCATCCGCTCACCGGGATCGTCCAGGGTGCGTTGTGGGCCGTCGCGGCGTCAGCCGGACTCATCAGCTCGGTCATGTCCGGCGAAGGACTGCGCGGAATCTTCATCGCCATCGCCGGTGGCCTCATCCTCGGCATCGGCTTCGGTCTGCTGAGCTGGGCCTTCACCCGCTACGTCATCGATGGCGCGGAACTGCGGATCAACTCCGGGATCCTGACCAAGAAGTCGCGTCGCATCCCCTATGAGCGACTGCAGTCGGTCGACATCGCCGAACCCCTCATCGCTCGTGTGCTCGGCCTGTCCGAGCTGCGTATCGAAATGGCGGGCGGCCGGGATTCCCGTACGACTCTGCGCTTTCTCAAGCTCGACGTCGCGCGACAGCTCCGCACCTTGCTCCTCAACCGTGCCCAAGGTCAGGAGGCCGGCGAGGAGCACATCGAGGAGCCGCGCGAACTCATCGCCGCCGTTCCTCCCGAACGCATCATGATCGGCACACTGCTTTCTCTCGACTTCCTGTTCGCCGCCCTCGGTGCCGTCGGCCTCGTCGTCGTCGGTGTGTGGTTCGGCCAGATCGTTGCGGTGCTCGGCGGCATCATCCCGCTCGGCACCTGGCTGGTGCAGATCATCGCGCTCCGGGTCTTCGCCCAGTGGGGCTTTTCGCTGACTCGCAACACCCGTGGGCTCCGGATCGAGCGCGGTCTCCTGTCACGGACTTCGCAGACCATTCCGGTCGACCGGGTCCAGGGCATAGCGATCGAGGAACCGTTCGTCTGGCGGCGGCTTGGCTGGCAACGGCTCGAGGTCGATGTCGCCGGCTACGCCAGCCACGGTGAGGACAACGGCGTCAACGCCAATTCGACCCTCCTGCCCATCGCCGATCCCCCGCTGGCATCCCACGTCATCGCCCAGCTGATGCCCGGGGTGGATCCGTATGCGGTGCCGCTCATACAGGTGCCGAAGCGGTCGTGGTGGTTTGCCCCGATCGGATGGAAGTTCCGGGCAGCCGGCGCCGACGACCGCGTGTTCGTGTCCACGACCGGCTGGCTCGAACGCAAGACGAGCATCGTTCCGCATCACAAGACCCAATCAGTGGCATTGCGCCAGGGACCTTTGCAACGGCGTCGCGGGGTCGCAACGATCAGGGTCCACAGCCCGAAAGGACCGGTCAACGCCGAGGGACGCAACCTCGATGAGGTCGACGCGCGCCGCGAGACTTTTGCCCAGCTCGATCGGGCGAGAGCAGCCCGACTCCGTTAGCCGGCAAGATTTGGCCGATCTTTCACGTCGAATGGGCCAAAATCGCCGAAAACAGGGGCGCTATCGGCCAAATCGTGGGGACTCAGCCGCCGCTGGTTCCGTCTTCGGCAGCTTCGTCCATGGCACCGAGCATCTCGCGCGAGTCGAGCCAGCCGTCGGGAAGATTGACCCGCTTCGGCGAACCCTGACGACCACGGGGCGTGCCGAGCTCGGCGAGCGGATACGGCTCGTTCGGGTCGAGCCTGGCCAACAGGTCGTCGAGGGCCGTGTATGACGACACGAGCCCAAGCTGCTGGCGAACGGCGCTGCCGGCGGCAAAACCCTTGAGGTACCAGGCAATGTGTTTGCGGAACTCGACACAGCCGCGCTCTTCGCCCATCAGGCCGCCCAGCAATTCGGCATGACGCCGCATGACCTTGGCGACCTCCCCGAGGCTCGGGAGCTCGAGGACATCGTTGCCGGCGAAGGCGGCGGCCAGGTCGCGGAACAACCATGGCCGACCGAGGCAGCCGCGTCCGACGACGACGCCGTCGCAACCGGTCTCCTCGACCATGCGGATCGCATCGGCGGCTTCCCAGATGTCGCCGTTGCCGAGCACGGGGATGCCGACCGACTGCTTGAGCTCGGCAATCGCGTTCCAGTCGGCGCGGCCCGAATAGTGCTGGATGGCAGTGCGCCCGTGCAGGGCGATGGCCGCGCAGCCGGCGTCCTCGGCGATGTGCCCGGAATCGAGGAATGTGAGGTGTTCGTCGTCGATGCCCTTGCGGGTTTTCATCGTGACCGGGACGCCATACGGAGCGGCGGCGTTGACGGCGCTCGTCAGGATCTCGCCGAGAAGAGTGGCCTTCCACGGCAAGGCCGCTCCCCCGCCCTTGCGCGTCACCTTGGGAACGGGGCAGCCGAAGTTGAGGTCGACGTGGTCGACGCCATGCTCGGCGCAGAGGATCTCGACGGCTTTGCCGACGTAGGTCGGGTCGATCCCGTAGAGCTGGACCGACCGGACCTTCTCGGTCTCGTCGAAGGTCAGCATTGCGAGGCTCGTCTTGTCGCCCTCGACGATTCCGCGCGACGTGATCATCTCGCAGACATACAGACCGGCGCCCTGCTCGCTGCACAGGCGGCGGAAAGACGCGTTGGTCACGCCGGCCATCGGGGCGAGCACGACAGGCGTCGCAACCTCGAGGTTACCCAGACGCAGGGGCCCCGGGAGCGTGGAAACGGTCATGGTCCATTGTCGCAGCCCGATCCCGCGGGGCGAAAACCTACTGCTTCCAGGTGATCGGGACCTTCTGGTCGACGGTCTGCAGATCGATCGACACAAGAGTCGAGCCCTTCGGGATCAGGTAGACAAGGCACACCTTGGCGGTGGCATCGGGCAGGAAGCTCTTGGGCAGAGTGCCGTTCGGGCACGGCGGGAATTCGCCGACCAGCTCGTTGGGCAGCGAAATCGTGTTTTTGGAGTCGTGCGCATAGAGCGGAAGCGGCGCTCCGCCGATGCCGGCCGGTCCGACATTCTTGACTGTCGCGGCGACGTAATACGGAGTCGCCTGCTTGGTCTCGTCATCAAGCGAGAAGAACCGGAAGTCCTTGATGTCACCCTTCTTGACCGCGGTGACCGAGATCGACACAACGCTGCGGGTCTTGTCGGCGATCTGGTAGATGACGGTCGCCGGCTTGCCCTTGGCCAGTTTGGTGCCGCCCTTGGTCAGGGTCACTCCGGCGGGCAGGTCGAAGCCCTTGGGCACAGGGACGCCGGAAGCCTTCTCGTCCTTGGAACAACCACCGATGGCCAGCACCAAAGCCAGCGCGACGGCGACGCGCAACGTCTTCACGATGTCAGTGTGACTCAGCCGCAGGTCAGCAACCGACGAGGCGCGCCGCGAGGTAGGACTGGATCTGGCCGAGGCCGACCCGTTCCTGCTTCATCGAGTCGCGTTCGCGGATCGTGACAGCGTCATCATCGAGAGTGTCGAAATCGACCGTGATGCAGAACGGTGTGCCGACCTCGTCCTGACGGCGATAGCGCCGGCCGATGGCCCCCGCGTCGTCGAAGTCGACATTCCAGCAGGTGCGCAGCTCGGTGGCAAGATCGCGGGCCTGCGGGGTCAACTTCTCGTTGCGCGACAGTGGCAGCACCGCGGCCTTGAACGGCGACAGCCGCGGATCGAGCTTGAGCACCGTGCGCTTGTCGACACCGCCCTTGGCATTGGGGGCCTCGTCCTCGGCATACGCGTCGATGAGGAATGCCATCATCGACCGGTTGACGCCGGCCGCGGGCTCGATCACGTATGGGGTCCAGCGCTCATTCTTCTCCTGATCGAAGTAGGAGAGGTCCTGGCCCGAATGCTCGCTATGGGTCTTGAGGTCGAAGTCCGTGCGGTTGGCGACGCCTTCGAGCTCGCCCCAGGTCGAGCCCTGGAACTCGAAGCGGTACTCGATGTCGACCGTGCGCTTGGAATAGTGCGACAGCTTCTCCTGCGCGTGTTCATAGAGGCGCAGGTTGTCGGGGTTGATGCCGAGGCCGGTGTACCAGTCCATCCGGGTCTTGATCCAGGTCTCGTGCCATTCCTCGTCGGTGCCGGGCTCGACGAAGAACTCCATCTCCATCTGCTCGAACTCGCGGGTGCGGAAGATGAAGTTGCCGGGGGTGATCTCGTTGCGGAAGCTCTTACCGATCTGGCCGATGCCGAACGGTGGCTTCTTGCGCGCGGTCGTCATGACCTGCGAGAAGTTGATGAAGATGCCCTGGGCGGTCTCGGGACGCAGGAAGTGCAAACCTTCTTCGCTCTCGACCGGGCCGAGGAACGTCTTGAGCAGGCCGTTGAACATCCGCGGTTCGGTCCAGGCGTTTTTGGTGCCGCAGTTGGCGCAGGCGATCAGCGCGACGTCGACCGAGTCGGGATCGTCGATGCCCTTCTTCTCGGCATACGCCTCCTGGAGATGGTCCTGGCGATAGCGCTTGTGACAGTTCTGGCACTCGATCAGCGGATCGACGAAGGCGGCGAGGTGGCCCGAGGCATTCCATACCGGCGTGGGGAGGATGACTGACGAGTCGATCCCGACGACGTCATCGCGGCTCTGGACCATGGAGCGCCACCACTGGCGCTTGATGTTTTCCTTCAGCTCGACGCCGAGCGGACCGTAGTCCCAGGCGGACTTGGTGCCGCCGTAGATCTCACCGCACTGGTAGACGAATCCACGTCGTTTGCTGAGGCTGACTACTGAATCGACGATCGAGGGAGCCATGTTTTCTCTTCTCCGGCTGGGTGTCGGTGGGCCTGTGCCAGGGTCGTAACCACGTGCGCCCAAGGTCCGACCAGCCTAACGCGTGGGCGCGCTGGCCCGACGCTCGGGCGCAGGCGGAAATCGCGCGCGAACTCGGCGAAACTCCTTGACGAGGGGTCAGCCGACGCGTTCGCCGCTCTCGACGCCAAACAATTGGACGCTCCATGAGGTTCATGCTCGGTGAGCCCAGGAACACTTGCGGGCGATGGGGGTTCTGCCCAGCGGTAGAAGGGGCTGGTTGTTCCCACCGCAAACGCGATGCTCAACGCCGCCACGACCGCCAGGATCAAGCCATCGGACCGTGTCTGGCGAATCGAGTTGACAATGGTTCTCAACTAACTGAGAATGATTGTCATGAAGAAAAAGCCCTTTGCCATCCTCGGAGTCACCGTATGCGCTCTCATGCTGGGTGCCTGCGGATCCGGAGCCGGCACCAAGGGATCCAGCACTCAGGTCGTGGCGGCGTTCTACCCTTTCGCCTTCGTGGCCGCGGAAGTAGGCGGCACCAACGTCGCGGTCGACAACCTCACTTCGCCCGGCGTCGAGCCGCACGACCTCGAGCTCAAGCCCAAGCAGGTCGGCTCGGTCCAGAACGCCGACCTCGTCCTTTTTGAGAAGCATTTCCAGGCCGCCGTCGACGAAGCTGTCGACCAGGCCGGGCGCAATGACAAAGACACTGTCGATGTGGCCGAACTCGTCAGGCTCCAGCCGTTGCCCGCGGGCACCGATGAGGACGGCGCTGATGAAAAACATGGCCACGATGAGGACGATCCACACGTATGGCTGGACCCGGTCAACATGATCGCCGTGACCGAAGCCGTCCGCGCAAAACTGTCCGCGATCGATCCGGACCACGCCGCGTCATACGACAAGAATGCTGCTGCGCTCACGGCCAAGCTCAAGGACCTCGACAAGTCGTTCTCTGCAGGCCTCGCCAGGTGTCAGACGTCGAAGATCGTCACCAGCCATGCCGCCTTCGGCTATCTCGCCAAGCGCTACGGACTCGAACAAGTAGCGATCGCCGGCATCGACCCGAGCAACGAACCGTCGCCGGCCCAGCTCGCCGACATCACCAAGCTCGTCCGCAAGAACAAGATCACCACGATCTTCACCGAGGAGCTTGTGAGCCCGGCGATCGCCAGCACCGTTGCCCAGGAGACCGGCGCGAAGACCGCTACGCTCGACCCCATCGAAGGACTCAGCGATGAGACCGCCGACGAGAACTACCTGACACTCATGGCAAAGAACCTCGCCGTCATCGAGAAGGCCAACAACTGTTCATGACCCATCCCCTCGCGATCCGCGCCGCCGTCGTCAACCTCGGCGGCAGGCGTGTGCTCAAACAGGTCGACCTCGATGTGGCCGAAGGCGAATTCGTCGCCCTGCTCGGCACCAACGGCTCGGGCAAATCGACGCTGGTCCGGGCCGCGATAGGACTCGTGCCAATGATCGAGGGCACCGTCGACCTGTTTGGCGTGCCCCTCGCGAAGTTCTCGGCTTGGCAACGCCTCGGGTATGTCCCCCAACGGTCGACCGCCGTCTCAGGTGTCCCCTCGACCGTCCACGAAGTCGTCATGAGCGGACGGCTCGCGCGGCGACGGCTTTTCGGCCGCCACACCACGGCCGATCTGGACGCCGTCGTCGAAGCGGTTGGCCGCGTAGGCCTCTCCGATCGACTCCGTGACTCGGTCGCCGACCTCTCCGGCGGCCAGCAGCAACGCGTGCTGATCGCCCGCGCACTGGCCGCGAAGTCGGACTTGCTGGTCATGGACGAACCGACTGCCGGCGTCGACCAGGACAACCAGGAATCCTTGGCCGAGCTCCTCGGCGGACTGGTCAACAGCGGCACTTCGGTGCTCCTCGTCGCCCATGAGCTCGGCCCGCTCCGGCCGCTCGTCGACCGAGCCGTCGTCCTGCGCAGCGGAGTCGTCGACTACTCCGGTCCGGTCGATGCCATCGTCGATGTGGAGCACGCGCACGTCCACCCGCATACCGGCCAGCCGGCCAAGACCGGCGGCCCGATCAGCGAGGGAATCTGGCGATGATCGAGCTCCTCGACTACGACTTCATGCGCCGCGCGCTCCTGGCCGCGGTCTTCACCGGGCTGACGGCGCCGGCGATCGGCACGTACCTCGTGCAACGACGACTGGCTTTGCTCGGCGACGGCATCGGCCACGTCGCGCTCACCGGCGTCGCCCTCGGGCTCCTGACCGGCATCGCGCCACTCGTCACGGCGGTCATCGCGGCGGCCCTTGGCGCGATCGTCATCGAGCTCCTGCGCACGTATGGCCGCACGAGTGGTGATGTCGCCCTCGCGATGCTGTTCTACGGTGGCATCGCCGGCGGCGTGCTGCTGACAAACCTCGCTGGGGGCAGTGCGGTAAGCCTCAACAACTACCTCTTCGGCTCGGTCACCACCGTCAAGTCGTTCGACCTGTGGGTCGTCGGCATCCTGGGCGCCGTTGTCCTGGCGCTCACGATCGGTCTCGCACCACAGCTGTTCGCGGTCTGTCAGGACGAGGAGCATGCCCGGGTCAGCGGCGTTCCGGTTCGGCTGTACGGCATCCTGATCGCCGTTCTTGCCGCAGTCACCATCACAGTGGCGATGCGAACCGTAGGGTTGCTACTCGTCTCGGCCCTGATGGTCGTGCCGGTCGCCACGGCGCAGCAGCTCACTCGCAGCTTTCGGACGACGTTCGGCGCGGCGATGCTTCTCGGGTTGTTCGCCGCCGTTGCCGGAGTCGTGTCCAGCTACGAAATCGATACGCAGCCGGGGCCGACCATTGTTGTCATAGCGCTGGGCGTCTTCGCGCTGACCGCCCCGATCGGCGGGCTGATGAGGTCTTATCGTCAACGCCACCATGCTCGACTAGATTTGGGAACGGGTTAGGAGTCGTCATGGTCGAAGCACCACGCAACACAAGGCAACGGCGCGCAGTCGTCGCCATCCTCAAGGACCTCGACGGTTTCGCGAGCGCGCAGGAAATTCACGATGTGCTCAAACACCGCGGCGAGTCCGTCGGCCTCTCCACGGTCTATCGCAGCCTCCAGGCACTTGCGGACACCGCCGAGATCGACGCTTTGCGCAATGACGACGGCGAAGTCCTCTATCGCCAGTGCAGCTCGGGCCACCACCACCACCTCGTATGCCGCTCCTGCGGTCGCACGGTCGAGGTCGAGGGGCCGACTGTCGAGCGCTGGGCGGACAAGATCGCCGACGAGCACGGTTTCGTCGACGTCGCGCATACGCTCGAGATCTTCGGCACTTGCGACAAATGCGCGACATGAAGTGCCTGAGAGGCAATGAGCTCTCCGCGGCCGATGTCTATGCGATCTGGAAGATCCGCGACTCGGTGTTCGCCTTCGAGCAGCACGTGGAGGATGTCGACGTCGACGATCTCGATCTGCTTCCTGACACGATCCATCTCTGGGTCAGCGACGAAAGCGGCCCGACGAGCTATCTGCGGATCCTCGGCGGCGACGGCCACCTCAAGATCGGCCGCGTCTGTACACGCAAGGACATGCGGGGCAACGGTCTCTCCGGCGAGCTGATGCGCGAAGTGTCCACGCGCTTTGGTGACGGCGTCCTCGAGCTCAACGCGCAGGCCTACCTGGAGCGCTGGTATGAGGGCTTCGGCTATAAGCGGACCGGCGAAAACTTCGACGACGCCGGCATCGACCATGTGCCGATGACGCGCCCCGCGTCATAACCTTTTCGCGGTGGGTATGCACCCATCTGACCTCGGCGGCGGTGCGCGCGCATCCACGCGACGGACTTGGGTGGGTGCGTACCCACCGCCCCAAGGGGCTCGCGAGGCGTCAAACTTTTGTCCTAGAGCGCAGCCGTCCCGTGCTTGCGCAGGCCGTAGGTCACCGCGTCGATCAGCGCTTCCCACGAGGCCTCGATGATGTTGGCGGCAACGCCGACCGTGACCCACGAGTCCTTCCCGTCCGACGTCTCGATCAGCACACGTGTGATCGCGTCGGTGCCGTGGCCTTGGTCCAGGATGCGGACCCGGAAGTCGATGAGGTGGAATTGCGCGACTTCGGGATAGACCTGCTCGATGGCCAGACGGAGGGCGTGGTCGAGGGCATTGACGGGGCCGTTGCCCTCGCCGATCACCGCGAGCCGCGTGCCCCCGGCCGTGACCTTGACGGTGGCTTCGGCGACTGCGTCCGCATTGGCGTTGGACTCGGCGAGCACACGCCACGACTCCACATCGAAGTAGGACGGCCGCTTGCCGTCCATTTCCTCGGCCAGCAGGAGCTCGAATGACGCATCGGCGGCTTCGAAGGTGTAGCCGGCCTGCTCCATGGTCTTGACCCGGTCGGTGACCCGCGAAAGGCGCTCGGCGTCGTTGGCGAGGTCGTAACCGAGCTCCTTGCCCTTGAGCTCGATCGTCGCGCGGCCGGCCATCTCGGAAACGAGGAGGCGCATGTCGTTGCCGACGAGCTCGGGATCGATGTGTTGGTAGAGGTTCGGATCGACGCGGATCGCGCTCGCGTGGAGGCCGGCCTTGTGCGCGAAGGACGACACGCCCGTGTAGGGCTGTCGCGCCGACGGTGGGTAGTTGGTGATCTCGGCTACGGCGTGGGCGATGCGAGTCGCATCGGCCAACGCGTTGTCCGGCATGACCTTCATACCGAGCTTGAGCTCGAGGTTGGCGACACTGGTGATGAGGTCGGCGTTGCCGGTGCGTTCGCCGTAACCATTGATGCAGCCCTGGAGGTGAGTGGCGCCGGCCTGGACGGCGGCGAGCGAGTTGGCAACGGCGCAACCGGTGTCGTTGTGAGCATGGATGCCGAGGCGGGCGCCCGTCTTCGCCACGTCCTGGACGATCTCGGTGACCCAGTGCGGGAGCATGCCGCCGTTGGTGTCGCACAGGACGACGACTTCGGCACCGGCGTCGGCGGCGGTCCGTACGACCTCGAGCGCATAGTCGCGATTGGCACGGTAGCCGTCGAAGAAGTGTTCACAGTCGAGGAACACGCTCTGTCCCTCGG
>JALYQD010000143.1 GCA_030856025.1 Actinomycetota bacterium | reverse complement strand
CTAACAGGGACCAAGAAGGCGTCCCCGCCTAACAGATTGGAGACACGATGAGCATGGATACTAGGACGGACACGCAGTCGCCTGCGTTGCACGCTGCCGACAGCCACGATCTGATCCGCGTGCAAGGCGCGCGTGTCAACAACCTCAAGGACATCAGCGTCGAGATCCCGAAGCGCCGGCTGACGGTGTTCACCGGCGTCTCCGGCTCGGGAAAGAGCTCGCTGGTGTTCAGCACGATCGCCGCGGAGTCGCAGCGGATGATCAACGAGACCTACAGCGCGTTCTTGCAGGGCTTCATGCCGACGCTGGCGCGGCCAGAGGTCGACCTGCTCGACGGCCTGACGACCGCGATCATCGTCGACCAGGAACGAATGGGCTCCAACCCCCGCTCCACCGTCGGGACCGTCACGGACGCGAACGCGATGCTGCGCATCCTCTTCAGCAGGCTCGGCGAGCCGCACATCGGGCCGCCGACGGCCTACTCGTTCAACGTCCCTAGGCGGACGGCGAGCGGGGTGATGACCGCCGACAAGGGCCAGGGAGAGAAGACCGTGGTGCGCAAAGCCGTTTACCACGGCGGCATGTGTCCGCGCTGCGAGGGCATGGGCGCGGTCAACGACTTCGACCTGACGGCGCTGTACGACGACTCCAAATCGCTCGGCGAGGGTGCGCTGGCGATCCCCGGCTACAGCATGGACGGCTGGTACGGCCGGATCTTCAGCGGCGCCGGCTTCGACATGGACAAGCCGATCAGGAAGTTCACCAAGAAGGAGCTCCACACCCTGCTCTACGGGGAGCCGACCAAGATCAAGGTGGAGGGGATCAACCTCACCTACGAGGGCGTCATCCCGAAGATGCAGAAGTCGATGCTGTCCAAGGACGTCGACGCGCTGCAGCCGCACATCCGCGCCTTCGTAGAGCGGGCGGTGACCTTCACGGCCTGCCCAGAGTGCGACGGCACCCGGCTCAGCAAGGAGGCCCTGGCGTCGAAGGTCGAGGGCAAGAACATTGCCGAGGTCTGCTCGATGCAGATAAGTGACCTGGCCGACTGGGTCCGGGGTCTCGAGGAGCCATCGGTGGCGCCGCTGCTCGCCGGGCTGCAACACCTGCTCGACTCGTTCGCGGAGATCGGACTGGGCTACCTCTCGCTCGACCGGCCATCGGGCACGCTGTCCGGGGGTGAGGCGCAGCGCACCAAGATGATCCGTCACCTCGGCTCGTCGCTCACCGACGTCACCTACGTCTTCGACGAGCCCACGATCGGCATGCACCCCCATGACATCGAGCGGATGAACGACCTGCTGCTGCAGCTCCGCGACAAGGGCAACACCGTGCTCGTCGTGGAGCACAAGCCAGAGGCGATCGCGATCGCCGACCACGTCGTCGACCTCGGCCCGGGCGCCGGCACAGATGGCGGCACCGTCTGCTTCGAGGGCACTGTCGAGGGGTTGCGGAGGAGTGACACCATCACCGGCCGCCATCTCGACGACCGGGCGGCCCTCAAGGATTCGATGCGCGCGGCTTCCGGCGCGCTGGAGGTCCGCGGCGCGTCGACGCACAATCTCCAGGACGTGGACGTCGATATCCCGCTCGGGTTGCTCTGTGTGCTCACGGGCGTCGCCGGCTCCGGCAAGAGCTCGCTCATCCAAGGATCGGTCGCCGGTCGCGACGGCGTGGTGGTGATCGACCAAGGCGCGATCCGCGGCTCGCGACGGAGCAACCCGGCGACCTACACCGGACTGCTCGACCCGATCCGCAAGGCCTTCGCGAAGGCCAACGGCGTGAAGCCGGCACTGTTCAGCTCCAATTCCGAGGGCGCCTGCCCCACCTGCAACGGTGCCGGCGTCATCTACACCGAGCTGGGTGTGATGGCCACGGTCGAATCAACCTGCGAGGAGTGCGAGGGAAAGCGGTTCCAGGCGTCGGTGCTGGAGTACACGTTCGGCGGCCGGAACATCGCCGAAGTGCTCGCGATGCCCGTCAAGGAGGCCGTGGAGTTCTTCGGCGAGGGTGAGGCGCGCACACCGGCCGCGCACAAGATCCTCGACCGGCTCGCCGACGTCGGCCTCGGCTACCTCAGCCTCGGCCAGCCGCTCACCACGCTGTCCGGCGGCGAGCGGCAGCGGATCAAGCTGGCCACCCAGATTGGCGAGAAGGGCGACGTCTACGTCCTCGACGAGCCGACCACCGGTCTGCACCTCGCCGACGTCGAGAACCTGCTCGGCCTGCTCGACCGACTCGTCGACTCCGGCAAGTCGGTCATCGTCATCGAGCATCACCAGGCCGTGATGGCGCATGCCGACTGGATCATCGACCTCGGCCCCGGCGCCGGCCACGACGGCGGCCGGATCGTCTTCGAGGGCACGCCCGCCGACCTCCTCGCGGCCCGCTCCACCCTCACCGGCAAGCACCTCTCGGCCTACGTCGGCCCCTGACCAAGGCCCTTGCGGCCACCGTGAGACGAGTTCTCTCATCTGTTTCGCCCTAGAGCGTGTCTGACAAAAGGTTTGCGGAGGCTGGCTGGAGCCTGGGTGCATAATGGCCACATGCTCCGCGCCGATCTCGATGAACTGCGCCACCTGCGCCGCGCCCGAGACCTGATGGACCGCGAGTACGCCCGCCCGCTCGACGTGCCCGCCCTGGCCCGCGCCGCCTTGATGTCGACCGCACATTTCAGCCGCCGCTTCCGCGAGGCGTACGGCGAGACGCCCTACGCGTACCTGATGACCAGGCGCATCGAGCGCGCCAAGGCTCTCCTGCGCCGTGGCGACGTGAGCGTGACGGATGCCTGCTTCGCCGTCGGCTGCACGAGCCTCGGCTCCTTCAGCTCGCGGTTCACCGAGGTCGTCGGCGAGACGCCGAGCGCATACCGCGCCCGCGACCACGACGACAGCCGCGCGGTGCCCAGCTGCGCGGCGATGGTGCTGAGCCGCCCGCGCCGAAGCCCCGCACAACCGAGCAGGATCGAAGAAGCATCCGTCGCCGCCGCGCCCTAGCATCGTGCACATGACGATTTCACTCAGCCACGTTCACGTGCTCGTCGATGACCCCGACGCTGCGCTCGCCTTCTACCGCGACACCCTCGGCCTCGAGGTGCGCAACGAGGTCGCCAACGACGGATTCCGCTGGATCACCCTGTCGACGGCCGACCAGCCCGAGATCGAGATCGTACTCTCGCAGCCCCACGCCGGCCGCTCGCCGGAGGACGGCGACGCGCTCGCGGCGATGCTCGCGAAGGGCGAGCTGCCCGGCCTCCTGTTCCGGACCGACGACCTCGACGCGACGTTCGAGAGGGTGCGGGCCGCCGGCAATGCCGAGATCTTGCAGGAGCCCACGGACCAGTTCTGGGGTGTCCGTGACGCCGCCTTCCGCGACCCGGCCGGCAACATGGTGCGCATCAGCCACGCTTGAGGCCGCTCATCCCGCCGCCGGATCCGAAATTTCTCACGCCACATGTCTCCGACATTCGCGAGGCGATAGCGTGAACGACGCAACCCAGACCTTTTGGGATGATCTCGCCTAGCATTGTGGCTGGGGCCGGTGTGGTGGAATTGGTAGACACGCAGGATTTAGGATCCTGTGTCTTCGGACGTGCAGGTTCAAGTCCTGTCACCGGCACTTGGGGTTGTTTGCTCGATGGACCTGTTGCGAAACCCAGAGGATTGCTGACCTTCCATGAACTTCCGCACCAGGAGACGCAATGCCCGCGTCCTTTTCGCGTGCGTTCTCCTGCTTGGGCTGGCGGCAGCCGCGATACAGCTGGGATCGGTCACGCCCGCGAGTCGTGCCGATTCGGCTCGGGCACGACTTGTCGACACCAGATGCGCGGACCTCGTGGTTCTCGGGCTCCGAGGTTCAGGCCAGTCCTTGACCACGAACTCAGGCGTGGGCGCAGAAGTCCTCAAATCCGTTCAGGACATGGCCACCCGGTTGCACGCAAGATCCAACGACACGGTCAGGCTCGAATCGGTCCAGTATCACGCCGCCAGGGCGGCGACCCTTGCTGAGTATGAGGCCGGCGTGTCGGACGGCCGGCGCAGGCTGGCCGCCCAGTACGAGGCCCTCTCCCACGATTGCGAGGACAGCAAGCTCGCCTTGGTCGGGTTCAGTCAAGGCGCCCAGGTGGTCCACGAGTTCTCATACGGCCTTGACGCCGAACAGGCCCACAACCTGGTGCTTGTCGCCATGATCGCCGATCCGCGGCGGAACCCGGACGACACCATCGCCGCATGGTCGTACGCGAAGGAACCCGCTCCGGCGCAGGGCAAGCTCGGCCCGGGACCCAGATTCGGCCCCAGCACACGCGAGAAGGCGATCACTCTCTGTACGGCGATGGACGAGGTGTGCAACCGGCCCGATGCCGGCCCGCCGAAGGCAGTGTCGACCACCCACAAGACGTTCTACGAGAAGGTCAGCACGGTCCACTCAACCGGTCGCCAACTGACCGCCGTCCTGCATCGCAACGGCGTCGGATGACGGTCTGCGATTGAAAGTCGGGGTCGCGGGTACACCTTCGGTATCGATCCGCCCTGAGGAGGAGTCATGACCGAAGCGCCACCCGAACCGTCCGTGGATCCCGGAGCTCCGGCCGAACCAGAGCCCGACGGTCCGAATCAACCGGAAAAGCAGCCAGACCTTCCCGATCCGGCGTTCCCCGAGGTTCTGCCGGGTGGAGATCCGGGCCCCAGTGAAGCGCCTGACCTCGAGCCACAGCCCGATGAGGAATAGAGAGAGACGAGGGTACAGCTAGCTCGCCAGCCTGGGGATGCCCTTGCCGACGAGGCGCTGCAGCGCGACGCGGACCACGGCGGCCAGACCGGGCACCGGCGAATCGAAATCGATCGTGTAGTCGAGGTGCGTGCCGCCGTCGGCATTCGGTGTCAGGCGCTGCGTTCCGACGTGGTTTCGGATCGGGCTGCCCTTGCTGATCTTGTACTCGATCAGACTGTTGGGCTCGGACCTCGTCACGGTCTCGTTGAACGCCGGCGGCAGTCCCAGCGGCTTCAGGCTGCGGGTCGAACCCACGCCGTTGCGGGTGCCGTCGGTTCCGTCGCAGACGCGGGTGATCTTCGCGGCGAAGATCGCGCCGAGGTTTTCGTGTTCACTGAGCTTCTCGAAAACCGTGGCCGGATCAGACGTGAAGTCATGGGTGACATGGACGCGTTGGGTTTTGGACATGCGCGCCACTCTAGAGTGTTGGGTCATGACGTCGCACCGCTTTTCTGCGAGTCGGCGGTGATCTCCCCCGACAACGCGACCGGCCTGCAGCAGCCGATAAGTGCCGGCATCATTGCCGCCCTCGTGGGCTACACGAGCTCCTTCGCCGTGGTCCTCACCGGATTGACCGCGGTCGGCGCTACGCCGAGACAGGTGGCCTCCGCCCTCCTCGCCCTGTGCGTGACCCAGGGGCTGGGAATGATCTGGCTGACGCGTCACTACCGGATTCCGCTTGTGCTCGTATGGTCGACGCCCGGCGCCGCGCTTCTCGCCGGTACCCAATCGATCGAAGGCGGGTGGCGCCGTTGTCGGCGCCTTCCTCCTGGTCGGCTTTGCGTATGTCGTCACCGGTCTGTGGCCGGCGTTGGGGCAGCTCATCGCCCGGATCCCGGCGCCGGTGGCTCAGGCGATGTTGGCCGGTGTCCTCATCGAGTTGTGCCTCGCACCGGTCACCGCCCTCGTCGACAACCCGGCGGCGATCATCCCGATCGCGCTGACCTGGCTGATCGGCGTGCGGGTGGTGCCACGCTGGGCCGTTCCGGCCGCCTTCGCCGTGGCCGGGATCGTCATCGGCGTCGACCTCATACGGCGCGGCGAAGGTCTCGCGACTTCTTCGCTGGTGCCCTCGCTCTCCCTGACGTCACCGGAACTGACCTGGTCGGCTGTTGTCGGCATAGCCCTGCCGCTCTACATCGTCACCATGGCCTCGCAGAACGTCCCGGGCGTCGCGATCATGAAGTCGTTCGGGTATGACGTCCCGTGGCACGGATCGATCGTCACGGCAGGTGTAGCCACCATGGCGGGCGCAACCGCGGGTGGTCATTCCATCAACCTGGCCGCCATCAGCGCGGCGCTCGCCGCCGGACCGGTCGCCGGACCCGATCCGAAACGCCGGTGGATCGCGGCTCACTCCGCCGGCTGGACCTATCTTGTCCTCGGTGCCTGCTCCGCGGCCCTCGCGGCACTCGTCACAGTCGCACCTGATGGAGTCATCGCCACGGTTGCGGGGCTTGCGCTTCTCGGCACGCTGGCCGACGCCCTCGAAGGATCCGTGTCCGAGCGCAAGGGCCGGGAGGCCGCCGTCGTCACGTTCCTCGTCGCCGCGTCGGGCATCACCGCCCTCGGCATCGGGTCGGCATTCTGGGCCGTCGTCGCGGGCCTCGTCGTCCACGCCGTACTCGACTGGCGCCCACGGCGCAGCCGACCTGGACTAGCCTGATCGCGATCATGTTTCGCATCCTCTTCTTCGAGCCCCGGATCCCCGGCAACACCGGCAACGCCATCCGCCTGGCCGCCGCCACGGGCGCCGAGCTCCATCTGGTCGAGCCGCTCGGCTTCGACCTGTCCGACGCCCAGCTCAAACGCGCCGGCCTCGACTACCACGACCTCGCCGTGATGACGGTCCACGCCGATCTGGAAGCGGCCTGGACGGCGCTCCTGCCGGCCAACGTCTACGCGTTCACGGCCGGTGCGAGCACGACCTACACCGACATCGCGTATGAAGCCGACGACGTCTTGCTGTTCGGGCCGGAGCCCTCGG
This sequence comes from Actinomycetota bacterium, assembly GCA_030856025.1. Taxonomy (GTDB): domain Bacteria; phylum Actinomycetota; class Actinomycetes; order Propionibacteriales; family Nocardioidaceae; genus JACMOZ01. The sequence continues at coordinate 14,267 of JALYQD010000143.1, read as the reverse complement.
GACTGCCGGACGAGGTGTTGAACGATCCGCAAGTCACGGCCCGGCTGCAGCTGCCGATGCTGCCGGGACGGCGGTCGATGAACCTCGCGAACACCGCCTCGATCGTGGTCTACGAGGCCTGGCGACAGCACGGTTTTGCCGGCTCGGAATGACGTGCTCAATGACACGGTGACAATCGTGTGAACTCGCCACGAACAGTGGCCGAACGGGCCTATGGTTGTGCCAAACATCGAGCAAGGAAACAACCACACATGAGCGCCCGACTTCCCCTTCCACGGGTATGGATCGTCATAGTCCTGTTGTGCACCCTCTTGCTGGCGCCGCTGGTTTTGCAACGTGTCACCGCTTCGGCCAGTGGGCCCGGCATCGCCGTCATCGGCGATTCGATCTCGGCCCGCTACAACGACGATCCCGGCAGTGACCAACAGGCTTGGTGGAGCGTCGTCGGCCGGCACTACGAGGCGCCGGTCACGATCTTCGCCGAGTCCGGCTCCGGCTATGTTCGTCCGGGCGGTCTCTGCGACGGAACGCGCTTCGGCGATCGGGTGGCCGATGTCGCCAAGTCCGCCCCGAGGATCGTCATCGTCGAAGGCGGCCGCAACGACTGGGCCTTCTGCACCGCCGGCCACAGGCTCGCCCAGGCCAGCAACGCCCGGGTCAAGGTCTCGGTCGACCGCTTCCTGACAAAGCTGCAGCGCGCACTGGCTCCGAACACCACCATCTACGTGCTCGGACCACCCTGGGGGACGGTCAGCGCTTCACAACGGAGTCGCGTCACGGCGATCATCAGGTCCTCCGCACAACGGCACCACATGCGCTTCATCGACACGCACGGCGTGTTCGACGGCGGCGGCACGATCGACGGCACGCACCCCAACCGAGCCGGCAGCATGGCGCTGGGCACGCGGGTCGTGGACGCGATAGGCGCGCGCCTCCCTAGATCCTGAGCGCCTCGAGGACGTACGGCGCGATCGCGCGGAGGGCTTTCCCGCGGTGGCTGATCAGGTCCTTCTCCTGCGGCGGGAGCTCGGCGGTCGAGACGTCATAGCCGTCGGCGGCGAACAGTGGGTCATAGCCGAATCCGCCCTCGCCCCGTGGCCCACGCAGGATGCGGCCCGCCATTTCCCCGTGTTCGACGATCTCGATCCCGTCCGGGACGCAGAGTGCGACGGCGCAGCGGAATTGCGCCGTACGGCGGTCGTCGGGGACGTCGCCGATCTGCCGCAGCAACAAGTCGTTGTTGGCCTGATCGCCGTCGCCCGACCACCGCGCCGACAACACGCCCGGCATGCCGTTGAGTGCATCGACACACAGTCCCGAGTCGTCGGCGAGCGAAGGCAGACCGGTGACCTGAAGGCACGCGCGTGCCTTGATCAGGGCATTGCCCGCAAACGTGGGTTCGGTCTCCGCCGGTTCGTCGAAGGCTTCGACGTCATCGAGGCCGAGCACCTCGATGCCGGGGATGTGCGGGACGAGTATGCGGCGGAGCTCGGCAAGCTTCTTGGTGTTGCGTGATGCCAGGACAACCCTCATCGGCAACCCGGTCACCGGCCCGGCCTCATCGGACCCAGTCTCATCGGCCCAGTGCCTCGTTCTGCAGGCGGGTCAGGTCGGCACAGCCCTTCTCGGCGAGCACAAGGAGCCCGTCGAGCTCGGCCCGGTCGAAGGCAGCGGCCTCGGCGGTGCCCTGTATCTCGATGAACTTGCCGGCGCCGGTCATCACGACGTTCATGTCGGTCTCGGCGCGCACGTCCTCGACATAGGGAAGGTCGAGCATGGGTGTGCCGTCGACGATGCCGACGCTGATGGCGGCTACGGATTCGAGCAACGGTTCGCCTTTCAGCGCTCCGGCCTTGCGGAGGTGTTCGATGGCGTCGACGAGGGCGACATACGCCCCGGTGATGGCGGCGGTGCGAGTGCCGCCGTCGGCCTGAAGCACGTCGCAGTCGATGACGATCGTGTTCTCGCCGAGGGCCTTGTAGTCGATCGCGGCCCTGAGCGAGCGGCCGACGAGTCGGGAGATCTCATGAGTGCGGCCGCCGATCTTGCCCTTGACGGATTCGCGGGTCGAGCGGTCGTGGGTGGCCTGCGGGAGCATCGCATACTCCGCCGTCACCCAACCGAGGCCCGAACCCTTGCGCCAGCGCGGCACGCCTTCGCTGGCGCTCGCGGCGCACAGGACACGGGTCTTGCCGAATTCGATCAGGCACGAACCCTGGGCGTGATCGAGCCAATTGCGGGTGATCGTGACGGGGCGCAGCTCGTCGAGGGAGCGGCCGTCTTCGCGGGAAGTCATGACCGCGAGCCTAGTCGACGCGCGAACGTGCCCGATCCTCAGATGTCGTAGACGGAACCGGCGTTGACGAGCTCGACTTCGCCGTCCCAGGTCGACTTGACGTCGAGCATGACCTCACCGCGATCGGTCCAGGCCGGGATGTGGGTGATCAGCAGCCGGCCGACGTCGCCACGGGTCGCGTAGTCGCCGGCTTCGGCGCCTGTGAGGTGGATGTTGGGCGGGTTGTCGCCGGATTCGACGAACGACGCTTCGCACAAAAACGCGTCGGCGCCCCTGACGAACTCGGCGAGCATCTCGGTGGGCCCGGTGTCGCCGGAATAGACCAGTGTCCTGCCACCGGCACTGACCTTGAGCGCGTATGCCGGCACCGGGTGGTCGACCGTCACAACGGTGACCTCGAACGGCCCGATCGTGACCGGCGTCGACTCATCCCAGTCGCGGAACTCGAACTGGCCGGTCATGCCAAGGTCGTCGTCGATGCCATAAGCGCTGGCGAGGTAGTCCCCCGCGCCCTGGGGCGCGAAAACCGGGATCGGGTCGAAAGCCCCGTCGGGGTGATATTTGCGGACGACATAGAAGCCGCACATGTCGAGGCAATGGTCCGGGTGCAGATGGGAGATCGCGACGGCGCCGATGTCGCGGAGGTCCACGGCGCGCTGCAGACCACCGAGTGCGCCATTGCCGAGGTCGAGGAGGAGCCGAAAGGTGGTGCCTTCGTGCGGCGCCTCGACGAGATAGCAGCTGGCCGGGGAGTCCGGTCCGGGGAAGGATCCGGCGCAGCCGACAACCGTCAGCCTCATCGCTGGGGCGCTCATACGGTGCCCCCTACTCGCTGCGCTGGCGGGAAGTGGCCCCGCCAGGCGAACTGGTCGACGGACTGGATCTCGGGCCCGAGGAAGCGGCGGCCGAGCTCGGCGAAATCCTCGGGATGCCCGGTGGTGAGGAAGCGATGTTGGGGCGCGCCCAACGCGTCGTCGCGTTCGAGGCCCTCGCGGACGAGAAGCGAGTAGACGTCCTTCGCCGTCTCTTCGGCGCTGGACACGAGGGTGACTTCGTCGCCCATGACGTAGGACAGAACGCCGGTGAGCAGCGGGTAATGCGTGCACCCCAGCACCAGCGTGTCGACCTCGAGGTCGATGAGCGGCTGCAGATATTGGCCGGCGACCTCGAGCAGCTCGGGTCCGCTGGTCAGGCCTGCCTCGACGAATTCGACGAAGCGCGGACACGCCTGGGTATGGAGCTGGACGGCCGGGTTGGCGGCGAAGGCGTCGTCGTAGGCCTTGGAGGTGGCGGTCGCCTGGGTGCAGATGACGCCGACCTGTCCGTTGCGGGTCGCACTGACCGCACGTCGGGTGGCCGGCACGATGACTTCGACGACCGGGACGTCATACCGCTCGCGGGCATCGCGGAGGACGGCGGCGCTTGCCGAGTTGCAGGCGATGACGAGGGCTTTGACACCCTGGGCGACGAGGTGATCGAGGCAGTCGAGCGCGTATTCGCGGACCTCCCCGATGGGCTTGGTGCCGTAGGGCTGGCGCGCGGTGTCGCCAAGGTAGAGCACGGGTTCGTGGGGCAACTGATCGAGCACGGCTCGCGCGACCGTCAGGCCACCGAAGCCCGAGTCGAAGATGCCAATGGGTGCGTCGTCAGTCACCCGAGAACCCTATGCGCCACGCCTGTCAATATGCCACCCATTGCGTTCCACGACACATGTGACACCGATGACGTGGGCCAGGCCACGTCCCGGCCTTGGTTCCGGGCCTCCGAAATCAGCGGTTCGAGCTACAACGGGAGTTTGGGTTGCGGCGGGGCGTGGGCGGGATCGACGCCGTCGAAGAGCGAGCTGACCGATTCGCCGGCATGGATGCGGGCGATCGCCTCGGCGAACAGTCCGGCGACCGAGCGGATCTTGAGCTCCGGCCAATCGGCCGGCGGCGGGACCGTGTCGGTCGTCACGACTTCGGTGATCGAGGGATGGTTGCGGAGCCTCTCGACGGCTTTGCCGGTAAACAAGCCATGTGTGCAGGCGACCGAGGCCTCGAGGCAGCCCTCTTCCTCGAGCTTGTTCATGAGCTCGAGGATCGAGCCGCCGGTGGCGATCTCGTCGTCGAGGACGATGGCTGTCTTGCCGGCGACATCACCGACGATCGCGTCGATGACGACCTTGTCGTCGGCCTGGCGCTGTTTGCTGCCGGCCGCGACGGGCACGCCGAGCAATCTGGCGAACAGCGAAGCCGTCTTGGCGTTGCCGAGATCGGGCGACACGACAACTGTGTTGGTCAGGTCGCGGTCACGGTAGTGATTGGCCAGCTCGCCGATCGCGGTGAGGTGATCGACCGGGACGGAGAAGAAGCCGTGGACCTGCGGTGCGTGCAACGTCATTGTGACAACGCGGTCGGCCCCGGCCGTGGTCAGCATGTCGGCGACGAGCCGACCACCGATCGAGATGCGGGATGCGTCCTTCTTGTCCGAGCGCGCATAGGCATAGTGCGGGATGACGGCAGTGACAGAAGCCGCAGACGCGCCACGTGCCGCATCGATCATCAGAAGCAACTCCATGAGATGTTCCTGCGTCGGCGGCACGAGGGGCTGGATGATGTAGACGTCTTTTTTGCGACAGTTCGCGAGCAGTTGGATCTGCAGGCAGTCGTTGCTGAATCGGAGGGTGTCCGAGGACGAAAGCGGTTGTCCCAGCTCGGAACAGATCTGTTCGGCCAGGTGCCGGTGCGCGCTCCCGGAAAAGACGACTATTTCGCTCAACTTCTGCTCCTAATCATGCACAGCCCTCAAGTCTCATCGAGTCGCCGTCAGGCCCACAGCTGACCATCGAGTTTTTGTTCGGCTTCGTCGATGGTGCCCTCATATGCGCCGGTCGACAAGTATTTCCATCCACCGTCGCAGACGACGAAGACGATATCGGCTCGCAGGCCGGCCTTGACGGACTTCGCGGCCTGGGCGAGGGCGGCGTGCAGGATCGCTCCGGTCGAGATGCCGGCGAAGATCCCCTCGGAATCGATCAGCTCGCGTACGCGTCGGACCGCATCCCTGGGACCGACCGAAAAACGGGCGTCGATGAGCGAGGCGTCATACAGCTCGGGGACGAAACCCTCGTCGAGGTTGCGCAGGCCATAGACCAGCTCGCCGTAGCGGGGTTCGGCCGCGACGATGCGGACGTCAGGCTTGTGTTCGCGGAAGAACCGGCCGTGGCCCATCAGCGTGCCGGTCGTGCCGAGCCCGCCGACGAAATGGGTGATCTCGGGGAGGTCGGCGAGGATCTCCGGGGCCGTCGTCTCGTAGTGCGCATCGGCGTTGGCGGGGTTGCCGTACTGGTAGAGCATGACCCAGTCCGGGTGCTCCGCGGCGATGCCCTTGGCGACACGGACGGCCTCGTTGGAGCCGCCGGCGGCGGGCGAGGAGACGATTTCGGCGCCCCACATCTGGAGCAGCTGGCGCCGTTCGATCGAGGTGTTCTCCGGCATGACGCAGACGACGCGATAACCGCGGAGCTTGGCGACCATGGCCAGCGAGATGCCGGTGTTGCCGCTGGTCGGTTCGAGGATCGTGCAGCCCGGCCGGAGCCGACCCTCCTTCTCGGCACGGTTGATCATGCCGAGCGCCGCGCGGTCCTTGATCGAGCCGGTGGGGTTGCGGTCTTCCATTTTTGCCCACAGGCGTACGTCCGCGGACGGCGACAGCGTCGGGAGTCCGATGAGCGGCGTGTTGCCAACCGATTCGATCAGGGAGTCATACCGCATGGCTTAAGACTGGGGGTTAGACGGCGCCCCCGGCAACTGCCGGGAGTATGACGATGGTGTCGCCGTCGGAGATTTCGGTCGCCAGGCCGCCGGAGAATCGGATGTCCTCGTCGTTGACATAGATGTTGATGAAGCGGCGCACCTCGTCGTCCTCGAGGAGCCGTTCGCCGATACCTTTGTGCGCGATCTCCAGGTTGCCGATGAGCTCGCCCACCGTCGCCCCGGAACCCTCGACGGCGCGCTCGCCGCCGGTGAAGTTGCGCAATATGGTCGGGATCCGGACTTCGATCGCCATCAGTTCTCCATGATCTTGTTGAGTGCAGGGTCGTTGACTGCACCCTGGTTGTTTTCGGGTGCCCTCGTGTTTTCGGGTGCTTCTGTGTAACCCGGGACGATGCGAACTTCTTCCTCGTTCACGACTCCGTCGACGATCCGGTAGGCCCGGAAGTCGAACGGTCCTTCGTCGTTGCCGCATTCGCGGGTCGAGACGAGGACGTAGTGGGCTTCGGGCTCGGAGGCCAGGTTGATGTCCGTGCGGGACGGATAGGCCTCGGTCGCCGTATGCGAGTGGTAGACGACCACGGGGTCTTCGCCCCGGTCGTCCATGTCCCGGTAGAGCTTCAGCAGGTCGGTCGAATCGAACTCGTAGAAGGTCGGCGACATCGCCGCGTTGCGCATCGGGACGTGACGGGTGGGAAGGTCCGAACCGATCGCCCCGGCGACAATTCCACACGCCTCGTCGGGGTGGTCTCGCCGCGCATGCGCAACGATCGCGTCATGCGTGGCCTGGTCGATTGTCAGCACATGGTTGATTCTATCCGCCGTCCCACAGACCGGACTCCCGTGCCCAACAGGCGAGATGTGTGCAGTGGCCTGCCTAGCCCGCGGCGCCGCTGGGCTCGGCCACTGCCTCGGTCATTTCCCATCCCTCTTCGACGCAGACTTCAGGACCGCGAGGCGCTCACAGTATTCGGCCTCGTCGATCTCCCCGGCGGCGTATCGCTCGGACAACCGGGAGACTCCAGAGCGCGATCCATAGCCACAGTTGCGGCCCCTGCGGGTCACCAGGAACGCGACGGTGAGGAACACGAGGAGCCAGAAGATCGGGAAGATCGGCCACCACGGGACGGGTCCGTCCCATTGGTCGTGCGCGGCCAGAGTGGAGGCGGCGGCAACGGCGGTTGACAACATGAGTTCTCCTTCGACGATGGGTTTTGCTTACGAACTCATCGTTGTCGTCAGAGGTGCCCGGGTCGTCCCGCTGCGGGAGGAACTTGGGAGTCACCAACGGGCGCAGCGGGTGAGTCGGGCATACGCCGCGGGGCGTATGGGGCGCACCAAGCGCACAGGGCCCGCACCACGATTTGGCCGATCCTGCCCCTGTTTTCGACCGTTTCGGTCGATTTGAGGTGCCTCAGCCGCCAGATCTTGGGGATGCGTGACGCTATGACAACTCAGGCGGTCCAGCCGGGCCGGACGAGTCCCGATTCGTAGGCGATGACGACGAGCTGGGCGCGGTCGCGGGCATGCAGCTTGATCATGGCCCGGCTGACGTGGGTCTTGGCCGTTGCCGGGCTGACGACGAGCCGGGCGGCGATCTCCTCGTTGTTGAGGCCTTCGCCGACGAGGCCGACGACTTCCCGTTCGCGTTCGGTCAACGGGTCGAGCGCGCCCGCATCCGCCGTGGCCCTGCTCCGCGTCGCGAACTCGGCGATGAGCCGGCGCGTGACGCCCGGCGACAGCAGTGCGTCACCTGCGGCCACGGCCCGGATCCCGGCGAGCAGGTCGACCGGTTCGGTGTCCTTGACCAGGAAGCCGCTGGCACCGTGTCGGATGGCTTCGAAGACGTATTCATCGAGGTCGAAAGTGGTCAGGATGATGACCTTGGTGTCCGCGAGGTCGGGGTCGGCGCCGATCGCCCTACTGGCTTCGAGCCCGTCGACGCCGGGCATACGGATGTCCATCAGCACGACGTCGGGGCGCATCCGGCGTATGACGTCAAGGCCTTCGCGGCCGTTGGAGGCTTCGCCCACGACCTCGAAGCCGTCCTCGGCGTCGATAAGCGCCCGAAAACCCGCACGGAGCAGTGCCTGGTCGTCGACCAGGACGATGCGGATCATGAGGATTCCTCCGTGGGTTCGACGCCGAGGACGCCTTTGACCCTTGTGCCGCCGAGCGGGCTCGGCGTGAGCTCAAGGGTGCCGCCGAGGGCATGCGCCCGCTCCTCCATGCCGCGGACGCCGTTGCCATCGTCGCCGACCGGTCCGATCCCGATGCCGTCGTCATCGACCTGAACCGTCAGCTCGTGGTCGCCGTAGTAGAGGACGATCGCCGCCCTGGTGGCGTTGGCGTGGCGGACGACATTGGTGATCGCCTCCTGGGCGATGCGGAAGGCGGCGAGCTCGACGGTGGCCGGCAGCGGGCGTTGCGATCCCGTCACGAGCTTCTCGACCCGCAACCCCGCATACGAGCTCCGCTCGACCAGGTCGTCGAGCGAGGCCAGCCTGCCGGTCGGCGCTCGTGGAGCCGTCTCACCGTCCTCGCGCAGGATGCCGACGAGCGTTCGGAGCTCGGTGAGTGCCTCCTTGCTCGCCGCCTTGATGGCGGTGAGGGCGGTCTCGGCTTGCTCGGGCTGCTTGTCGAGTAGGTGCAAAGCGACACCGGCCTGCACATTGATGAGCGACATGTGATGGGCGACGACGTCGTGGAGCTCGCGGGCGATGCGCAGGCGTTCCTCGTTGGCCTGCCGTTTGAAGGACTCGGCCCTTGCTTCCCGGCCGGCCATCATCCGCTCGCGGCGGACGCGCGCGAACTCGGCGAAGACCAGGATCAGCAACGCCCAGGCGCCGACCCCGGCGAATTCGCCCCACGACCAGCCCCTGTCGTCGAAGGACCCGCGCCAGACGAAATGGGCGACGAACAGCGAACCGATGGCGATCCAGGCCGCGACGCGATGACCTTTGATCACGTTGATGACCAGGGCAGCGGCCATGCTGATGAACACCGGACCGTAGGGGTATCCGCGCATCAGGTAAGCCGCCGTGATCACCGCTATCCATGCGAGCACCTGCACCGGGTAGCGGCGGATGGCCGGCAGAGAGGCCGGACCGGCGAGGGCGATCAGGACGGCCAGGACGTCGGGAGCACGGCGATCGGGCTGGCCCTGGGCCGCACCGAACGTGCCGGCCGTCTGGAAGAAGGCGAGGAAAAGGGGGCCCAGCACGGCCACGCGAGGCGACCTTCGGGGCCATCGCTCCTCGGCCGTTGTGTCCACGCTTGTCACCGTAGGCCACGGCGCGCACCGGTGTCATGGGACCTGCGGCGCAACTGTGACTACTCCTGCGGGCGTAGGAAGAGTCAGGCCAGTGCGGCGACGAGGGACTCCTGGACGAAGCCGAGCCAGTCGTAGATCTCGGCCATCGCCGCGATCGCCTCGTCCTCGGAGGCGGCGACGAGCATGAGGTCCTCGTCGGTCTCGATGCCGAGGCGCACGGCCAGCGAAAGCCGGATGTCGGTGAGGGCGCGCAACCAGGCCTGCACCGTGTCGGGGTCGAGCTCGACCTCGATCTGCTTGGCCGACTCGACTTCGTCCTCTTCGAAGCTGAGCCCGCCGTCGATCAGCGAACCGATCAACAGCTCGGCATTGCTCACCTTGGCCGCCGACAGGGATTGTTCGGTGTAGCGGCGGAACTCGGCGGCGTCCTCGGGATCATCACGGTAGGCGTCGGGCAACAGTCGCTGCAGCACCGGATCCTCCGGGGGCATGAGCGGCCCGCTCATACCGACCTGGGAGAACAACGGGTCGGGTTCGGACTCGGAGACACCGTTGCGGTCACGCAGGAGCTCGACGACCTGTCCCGAGAGGTTGGCGAGCATGTGGGCCTCGCCGGGATCGAACGAGGCGAAGATGCCCCCGCGCCGGCGGCGTTTGAACGGTTTCACAGACTACTTGTCCCCATCATTTGTCGGAGCGCTGGAGAGTCGCCCAGAGGCCATACTCGTGCATGGCCTGGACATGGCGCTCCATCTCCTCGCGACCGCCGCTCGAGACGACGGCTTTTCCTTCGTGGTGCACAGCGAGCATGAGTTGCGTCGCCTTCTCCTCCGTGTAACCGAAGTAGTTGCGGAAGACGTAGGCGACATAGGACATGAGATTGACCGGGTCATTCCAGACGATCGTGATCCACGGGCTCTCGACCTCGACGACTTCGTCGCTGTCGGTCTGGTCCGTTTCGACAGGCGCTGGGGTGGTCACACCCCCATTGTGTCCCAGAGTGCCGAAGAGTCTCCACCCCGAGCGACTCCGGCGCTTGCCTCACCGGCTGAACTAGGCTGAATACGTGCCCACTACCGCGCTGCTCACCGACCGCTACGAACTCACCATGCTGCAGTCGACGCTGCGTGACGGGACCGCCGAACGGTCTTCGGTCTTCGAGCTCTTCGCGCGACGGTTGCCCGAAGGCCGCCGCTATGGCGTCGTGGCCGGCATCGGGCGGGCACTGGACGCGCTGGCCGAATTCACCTTCGACGACGACGCGCTCGACTATTTGCGCCGCGCCGATGTCGTCGACGAGGACACGCTCGCCTGGCTCGCCGACTTCCGTTTCGGCGGCAGCATCTGGGGCTACCCCGAGGGGGAGATCTATTTTCCCGGTTCGCCGGTCCTGATCGTCGAAGGCAGCTTCGCCGAATGCGTCATCCTCGAGACCCTGTTCCTGTCGATCCTCAATCACGACGCTGCGATCGCCTCGGCGGCAACGCGCATGATCACCGCGGCCGGCGATCGCCCCTGCATCGAGATGGGCTCCCGCCGCACTCATGAAGCGGCGGCGGTGGCCTCCGCACGGGCGGCATACATCGCCGGATTCGCGGCGACATCCAATCTCCAGGCCGGCGACACGTACGGCATACCGACGACCGGCACCAGCGCCCACTCGTTCACCCTCCTCCACGACAGCGAGCGCGATGCGTTCGCCGCGCAGATCGAGGCTCTCGGCAAGGGCACGACCCTCCTCGTCGACACGTATGACATCCCCGAGGCAGTACGCACCGGCGTCGAGCTGGCCGGCACCGGGCTGGGCGGGGTGCGGCTCGACTCCGGCGACCTCGTGTCGCTCGCCAAGGCGGTACGCAAACAGCTCGACGAGCTCGGTGCCACCACCACGCGCATCACGGTCACCAGCGACCTCGACGAGTATGCGATCGCGACCCTCGCCTCCGCGCCGGTCGACGGATACGGCGTCGGCACGGCCTTGGTAACCGGTTCGGGATCCCCCACCTGCGGGTTCGTCTACAAACTCGTGGCTCGCGAGGGCGGGGACGGTGTGATGACTCCGGTTGCCAAGAAGAGCAAGGACAAGATCTCCGTGGGCGGCCGCAAATACGTCCTCCGACAGAAGTCCGCGGCGGGCACGGCCCAGGCCGAAGTCATCGGCATCGGCGAGCCCCCGGTCGACGACGGGGACGACCGTTCGATCCTCGTTCCGCTGGTCACCAAGGGCCAGCGGGTCTACGACGAATCCCTCGATGAGGCGCGCACGCGACTCAGAACCGCCCTGGCCGAGTTGCCGGCCGGCGCGGTGCGGTTGTCGCGCGGCGAACCGGTCATCGACACGGTCTACAAGGACTTGGCATGAGCAGGGCACTCATCGTCGTCGACGTGCAGAATGACTTCTGCGAGGGCGGGTCGCTCGCGGTCGTCGGCGGCGCTCAAGTCGCCTCGGACGTCGCGACCCTGATCGCGTCGGGCGCCTACGAAACGGTCATCGCCACCCGGGACCACCACATCGATCCCGGCGCGCACTTCTCCGACACTCCCGATTTCGTCGACTCCTGGCCGCCCCATTGCGTGGTCGGCACCGCCGGCGAGGAGTTCCATACTCCGCTGGAGGCGGGGATGTTCGCGGAAATCTTCTTCAAGGGCGAGTATGCGGCCGCCTATTCGGGCTTCGAGGGCAGATCCAGGGGCGGTGTCTCCCTCGGCGACTGGTTGCGCGAGACGGGCGTGCAGGCGGTGGACGTATGCGGCATCGCGACCGACTACTGCGTCCGGGCGACAGCCCTCGATGCCACCGGGGAGGGCTTCGCCGTAACCGTGCTGGAACGCCTGACGGCGGCCGTGTCCCCAGACAATCTGCCCAGAGTCAACGAAGAGTTCCAGGCCGCCGGGATCACCGTCAACTGACCCCAAGAGGGGTTCAGATCAGCTCTTTTGCCAGCAGCGCCAGCGTCGTGTTCCTGGCCTCGGCTGCGCGCGGATCGGCGCCTCGATGGGCGGACGCCGCCGGGTTGACCATGACCTCATCGACACCGAATTGCTCGGCAAGAGCCGAGATCTGTGAAGCCGCCTCCGCGGGTGTCCCGATGACCGACCTCTTGAGTCCGGACTCCACCATGGCGATCTGCTGTGGCGAGAGCTTCACGTCGACCGCATCCTCGACCAGGTCGATCGGGCCGAGTGGCTGACCCGTGCGGAGCTTCGCCATGAGCTGGAGGTTGGGCAGCGCCAGCGCTTCGGCCTCCTCGGCCTCCTCGGCCACAACGGCGTTGACGGTCAGGAAGGTTCGCGGCTCTGGGGTGAGCTCCGACGGCTGGAACTCACTGCGATAGATCGCCAACGCCTCGGCCGTCCCCTGGCCGGAGAAGTGATGCGCGAACACGTAGGGCAGGCCCTTGGCGGCGGCAAGATGTGCCGAGTACTCCGAGGAACCGAGCAACCACATACGCGGCTGACTCACCGCGGACGGTGTGGCGCGGAGGTTGTAGTTCTGCCGGGGCAGCGCGACCTGGACACCACCGGGCTCCATCAGTGCCATGACGTCGTCGAGGTATTGCGGGAAGTTCTCGATGTCGGCGTCGCCGCGACCGGCGGGGCCGCGCAAGGCCAGCGACGTGACCGGGTCGGAGCCCGGCGCGCGACCGATGCCGAGGTCGATGCGGTCGGGGTAGGCCGCTTCGAGAATCGCGAACTGCTCCGCGACAGCCAGCGGCGCGTGGTTGGGCAACATCACGCCGCCCGATCCGAGCCGGATGCGTTCGGTATGGGCCGCGAGGTGCGCGATCATCACCGGCGGCGAGGTCGCCGCCACCGAAGACATGTTGTGATGTTCGGCGATCCAGTAGCGGGTGAACCCGGCGCGATCGGCTTCCTGCGCGAGGGCGACCGTTGCGGCGATGGCATCGCCCGACGACTGATCGGTACGCACGGGGACAAGGTCAAGGACGGAGAGTTTCAAAGGAGGCACGTCGATGTCAACGCCCGGCGCCTGCGGAAACTTCCCACCGATCGGTCGGCGGTCGGTGATAGGGATGACATATGAACGTCACGCGCAAGCATGTCCTCGGCTACCGACTGCGCGCGCATCAACTCGACCGTGCCGAAGGCCATGGCGGCACCGATGTCGCGATCCTCGACCTCGGGGTCCAGAACACCGGCCCCGATGCAGCTGGCTGGGCGCTGGTCAACCGCGGAGTCGCGCCCGATCGGGCCGGCGATCCCGACCGCGAGCTGGTCATCGCCTGGACGCTGCGCGGCGCTCCGCATGCCTACCGCCGCGAGGACATCGCCGAGATCGCCGCGGCTGTCGCCCCGTTCTCCGACGCCGATGCGGCCAAGCGCATCTTCGACGCGGCCAAGCCGCTGCGAGAGGCCGGCATCGGCATGATCGATGCCCTCGACGAGGTCGCCGCACAGATGCGGTCGATCGTGACCGAACCCACGGTCAAGGGCGACATGTCCGGCCGGCTCAGCAAGAAGATGGGCGATCCCTATCTCCGGTTCTGCCGTGTCTGCAACGTAATCCACCTCTATGAGCAGCCGTTCCGGCTCGCCGCCCTGAGGGCCGGCCTCGAGCTGCAACCCGGCACTTCTCCCCCGGTGCTGCAGCCGATCAAGGGTTGGCGCGGCCCCGCCAAGAAGACTTCTGCGCGGTTCGACGTCATACGTGCCTACCTCCACTACTTCGGTCCTGCGACGCCAAAAGCCGTGGCCGCCTTTATCGACGCCCCGGTCAAAGACATCAAGGAGCGTTGGCCCGGCGACGCGGTCGAGGTCGACGTCGATGGGGTCACGCTGTCAGCGATCGAGGGCGATGTCGCAGACCTGCAGCCGTCGTCGACCGAGGATGTGCGCCTGCTCTCGCCGTTCGATCCGTACCTGCAGTCGCGCGACCGCGAGCTCGTGGTCCCCGACAGCTCCCATCGCAAGGAGCTCTGGG
>JALYQD010000184.1 GCA_030856025.1 Actinomycetota bacterium | reverse complement strand
CCCCCACCTCTCTTCTACGTTGCGGAGGTCACTTGACCAGCGCGTGTCCCTTCTGCTGCGGCGGAGCCATCCGCTTCAGAGTCGGTGCTTTCTTGCTGCCGTCGGGGAACAGTCCGGCCTTGGACTGACCGAGTGTCTGTACGGCGTGGGCTGCGGCGTCACCGAGTTCGAACAGTGCGTTCGGATTCAGGTTGGTGATGTCGTCACAAGCCGCGTGATAGCAAGCGTCATAAGGCTGACCTGTCGTGCCGCCGTATGTGGCCGCCTCTTCGACGGTCTTTTCACCCTCGGCGCCGCTGAACAATCCGCCGGCGGGAATGCCGACCGCGATAAATGGTCCGTAGTCAGAACGTCCGCTGAACTCAGTGGGCGCGCTGGCCAGGCCTTGGCTTTCGAAGTAGTCGGTGAAGACCTTTTCGATGGCGCCCGAACCGGGAGGACCGGCGACCGGCGTGTCGGATCCGTCGCCGTCATACACGAACCGGACGTAGTTGGGGGAGCCCAGCATGTCGAAGTTCAGGTTGGCGTAGATCTGGCTGCGCTGGCTGTCGCTCAGGCTCGCGACGTAGTGCTCAGAACCGAGCAGACCGGCCTCTTCAGCACCCCAGAAGGAGAAGCGCACCTTGCGCTGCAGCTTCTTGTCGACGTTGGTCTTCGACATCTGCTTGGCGATCTCCAGGATGGCTGCGCTGCCGCTTCCGTTGTCGTTGATACCGGCGCCTTCGGCGACAGAGTCGAGGTGTGCTCCGACGACGACGACTTCGTCCTTGTTGCCCTTGGACGTGTCGGCGACGACGTTGGTCGTCTTGCGGTTCAGATCCGCCTCGGTCGACGTGAACGCACGTGCGGTGACCGGTCCGGCCTGGGTGGCTTCGTACAGGGACACCGCGTCGGCATAACTGAGTCCGACGACGGGCACCGTCTTGGGGTTGCCGAGTGTGCCGACCGAGAGTTCGGTGCGACCCGGGTTTCCTTCGTTGAAGATGATCACCGCGTCATATCCGGCCGCCACTGCATTGTCGACTTTTGTCTCAAAGGTGCAGGTGCCGCGCTGGATGAGCGCAATGGAGGGACCGGCAGGTGCAGCCGGGAAATCGCCGGCTTCACAACCGGAGTTGCTGCTGGGTGCGGGCGTCGCAGGAATGACGACGTCATTGGTCGGAACGACCTGACCGGTGACATCGCCGCTGCCCGAGTAGTCGAACGTGGCGGTTTCGTAGTCGGTCGGCGTAGGGGAGACCTGCGAAAGCTCGGCCGGGGCAAGCTCACGTGAGAACGGGAAGGTGAATTCCTGAGTCTTCACGTCGAGGCCGGCTTTGCGGAGCTCCTTGACGACATACTTGACCGAGGCGTCATAGCCTGGCGTTCCCGAGGCGCGGGTACCGCCGTTGTCATTGGCGATCTTCTGGAATTGCCGCTCATGTTGAAGGATGCCGCTGACCGAAACGGCCTTTCGCAGCTTCTTGGTGTCGACCTTGTCGGGCCCTACGTCCTTGGCGACAGCCGGACCGGCCAACGATGCAGTCATCACGACTGCGACGGCACCTATCAATGAATTTCGTAGAGTTTTCCTGCGCATCTGTTACGCCCCCCGGTACCGAGCGACGAGAATTTCCCGCCGCAAAAGTGTCTTGCTTGCGCGGATGGTGCGCCTGCAAAAAGTACTCACTGGTGTCATCGCGGTAGCGACGATCCATGTGAGGTGACTCACATTCCCTCGCAACGCGCGGCATGTCAAGGATTACGCGCGGGGAAGAGACGAACATGCAGATTCGTTAGCGCGATCGCCCTGCAGGTCAGGAGCGTTCCATTTGCCCACATCTTCGTCAGCCCAGGCTGACGAAGGGGACAGGCCCGAATGATGCATCAGATGCAATATCGTCTAATCGAGTTGACATAATGTGCATTATCGGACATTAACCACGAGTTGCATTGATGCAAGAACCCGCCCCAGCCGCAGCTTGTTGAGACCTCTTCTTGCTGCCCAGGCCAAGCGGTAGGCGATGCCCACAAAAGACATGGTCGCAGGGGCCCCCCGACCCTGCGACCATTTGACTTGTTCAGTTCCTTGTCGCCAATGCTGGTGACTTTGGTTCGGTTTGGGACATCGGTGACCTGAATCCCTTTGAGATCAACCAAATCGGCAGGATCACGAACTCAAACAATCCGCCGGGTGCAAGCAACAAGAGCCCTGGTCCCTCGTTCATGTCGAGAACGCCGAGGAGGTCAAGCGGCACTCCCAAGGAGAGCAACGCGTAGCCAACGAAACCGAGCACTGAGATTGGTCGAGGAACCAACCGTGAAACAAAGAGTAGGTAATTGAGAATTAGGCCGCCGAGTCCGGTCGGAATGTAGACCCACAGCAGATCGTTCGGGACTACCTCCAGCTGAGTCAAGAGGTACGCCCCACATGCAGTGGAGACGGTGAACTCGATGATTCTGAGTGTTGCGTACCAGAACGCCAATCTCTGGTTGACGGCCTTCAACACCTTGTACATCAGAAGGCCGATGCCTACGACAGCGACGCCGGAACACATCATGAGTAGAACGCCGATTGTCAGCGGTGCCCTTTCGTTGTCTCCATCCACAAATGCCTGGATGAATGATGTTCCGAACATGGCGGTGACCATCTGGACGAAAAACAGAAGGCCGACGTTGACCGCGATCATCCTTCTTGACATGACTATCTCCTTTGGTTGTTTGGTGTGGGAAGACCGGCGGGTTGAGATGTCGGCTTCGCTGTTGTTCCTCATTGGTGATGACGGTGGCCCTCCGGGCCGAGCCGTCGAAGTGCTCACGTGGACTTCCTGCTAGCGACCCGGGTGAGCAGACGGACGCGCATGCGGTGCAGGTGGGGCATGAGCCCGTAGATGACGATCGGAACCGCGATGGTGGCGAGGAAAAAGGTCCGCAGGATGGGTGCCAGAGTTCCGAGCCAGTCACCCAACGCGAGGTTCAGGACGGTGAGTGTCGGGAAGACAGCCAGCCAGATCATCAGTGCTAGCTGATGCTTCGTCGGCGGGCCCAGTGTCGCGGGGCGAGAGGCGGTGGACGGGTTGGTCACGAGTACTCCTTGCGATTTTGCTGATGGGTTGGTGGGGACACGCGATTCTGAGACTTAGATCGCGTAGCCCTTGTTGAAGTTGTGGACGGCAGTTCGGACTTCCTCCTCGACCAGGTGGGCGTTCAACGCGATGGCAGCGGTGGACCCTTCGCCGGCTGCCGTGATGACCTGGGCTCGGGGGTTTGCGAGGTTGCCCGCGACCCACACACCTGGGACGCTGGTGTGCCCGGAGTTGTCGGTAACTACCCAGCCCTGCGCGTCGAGGTCGCAGCCGAGACCGATGAGAAGATTGCTGTTCGGGATGAAGTGCGGAGGCACGAACAGTGCGTCACGAGGGACGGTGAGCCCGTTGTCCATCTCCACACCGCACAGGTGGTCGTCCTTGACCTGGAGCTGTTTTACAGTGCCTTCGACAACTCCGATGGCGCGAGCCACCAGCTCGGAGCGATCAACCGCTGTCAGCGTTCCGGCTTGTGCGAAGAACACGACGTCGTGGGTCCACTGTCGAACGATCTGCGCGTAGCGGACCGCCTCCGGCGAACCGCCGAGGACACCTAACTGCTGATCACGGACCTCGTATCCGTGGCAGTACGGGCAGTGCAGAACATCGAGGGCCCACCTGTCACGAAGACCTGGGATGTTGGGCAGTTCGTCGCGCAAGCCGGTCGCCACGAGCAGCCGCCTTGCGGAGACCCGTTGCCCGTCCGCGAGCAATACCCAGAATGCCGACCTGCCGTTGGGCACGAGTTCAGTGACGACTCCTTCGAGGATCTCCCCCGCATAGCCCTTCACCTCGTCGCGGCCGACGGCCAGGAAGTCCCCGGGCGGCATGCCGTCACGCGACAAGAATCCGTGCATGTGGGCCGCGGGTGCGTTGCGCGGCGTTCTGGAGTCGACCACGAGAACCTTGCGGCGGGCCCGTGAGAGCACCAGCGCCGCTGAGAGTCCGGCGGCACCACCCCCGACCACCACTACGTCAAAATCATTCATGCCCACAGTGTTGGCCGGCATCCCAGTAGCGACAACAAGTGTTGCTATTCCTGGGAAGTGGGCGTGAAATAGGTCCATGGAAGACACGCCAACGGTGATCGCGACCGCCCTCGAGCAGGTGGGACCCCGCCTCAAACGACTGCGGACCCTACGCGGCATCACACTGGCCGACCTCGCGGCAACTACCGGGATATCCAAGAGCACCCTGTCGCGGCTGGAGACGGCCCAGCGGCGACCAAGCCTTGAACTACTCCTCCCGCTCGCACAGGCCTATCGCGTGCCTCTTGACGATCTCGTCGGCGCTCCCGAGGTCGGAGATCCCCGGATCCGCCTTAAGCCGCGACGCGTGAAGGGACGAACCGTCATCCCTCTCACCCGGCAACACAATGGCATGCAGGCCTGGAAGATCGTTATCCCCGCCTCGAAAGTCACACCGGAGCCGAGGACGCACGAAGGCTACGAATGGCTCTACGTCCTCTCCGGCCACATGCGACTCGTGCTCGGGGACCATGATCTGATCCTCGGGCCCGGCGAAGTCGCGGAGTTCGACACGCAGGTACCGCACTGGTTCGGCAACGCCGATGACCAGCCCACCGAGGTCCTGAGCCTGTTCGGACGACAGGGCGAGCGGATTCACGTCCGCGCAAGTCCCGAAGGGGAGCAAGCCCAGGTCTGATGATCGAGCAATAAGCGCCGATTCTTCAGCAGACCTGGTGTGCGCACTTCTGGTCGAGCACGGCGCGCTCCCCCGCCTCGACCGAGCTCCTGGCTCAACACGCCCGCGTGCCCCTTGCATGAATAATTGGGTGCCGCGGGTGACTTCTTTTACTGAATGATTCCTGCGTTAGATGCGCTGCAGGAGCTGGCTGCGGCAACCGCCGAACGTAGGGCCCAGGAGACGGACGCGCTCGCCGCCAGCACCGCACGTCGGCAAATCCTGACGTGATCTTGACGCGTGATCGGCTAATCGTGATTCCAGACCTTGTAGGACGAAAGTATCAAGAGCAGGACGAGTAACGGAATCAATGCTGAACTGGGAATGACGCCGAGCAACAGTCCGCCGATGATTGTTCCGGCGACGGATCCGGCGGACATGGCCAGGACGAAGTTCTTGTTGCCGCGCAGGACCTGGAACCCCTGGTCCTGGCTATAGCGCGCGAAGGCGACCAGCATCGTGGGCAAGGAAACCGCCAGAGACAGGCTGCCGGCAATCTTGATGTCGACGCCATACAGCAGAACGATCGTGGGAATGAGGAGCTCGCCGCCGGCGACGCCCATCAGCGCGGCCACTACCCCGATCACGGCACCGGCGACGAGCCCGGCGACCAGCCGGGCAGGTGGGGGCAAGTTGAGTGTTTCGACGTCCCCCAAGTGAGTTATGGCAAGGGTGGCAGCGATCAGGATCAGGAGAACCGCGAGAACTCGATACAAGGTTGCGGAGCGCATCTTGGTCGCCCACGTGGCGCCAACCCAGGCACCGACCAGGCTGCCGGCGAGCAGATTGATTGCAACAGACCAGTGCGGTGCAACGTCGGCAAAGGGAACACTGACAAGTCGTGCAGGCAACGCGGTCGTGACCACGATGAGGCTCATGGCCTTGTTCATGATCACTGCTTGTAAAGCCGCGAATCCAAAAACCCCGATCAGGAGTGGCAGACGAAACTCGGCACCACCGAGCCCGATCATCCCTCCCAGCACTCCGATCAGGGTGCCGGCGCCAAAAGCCGCAGGCAGCGACTGAACCAGTGGGTGCTGTGTCGCTGGGGCGCCGACGGCGCGCTTACGCGACATTGACAGGCATCAGAGCGATCACATCGACATCCTATGACCGTGGCGCAGAGGCGCTACCGCAATCCCTCAGCAACGATCGTCTGGCTCCCAATGCACCCAGCGGACGGTGTGGCTTGTGGGTGCGGACGTTTCCGGGTCCCTGGCGGCTCCGTTGGGATCGTCAGTTGGTGTGGGGTATTACGCGGCGTGCGGTGCGCGCGACGAGGGTGGGTGTGGGGATCCAGGGTTTCCGGTCCGAGATGTCCCAAGCGTTGCGACACAGTTCAATTCTCGCATGGACGACCGCGCTCAGCCGCCCGCAATCACGATCGGCACAGTCTGATCTGCTGGTCCCCCACTGAGCCAGACGCCCGATTGCGCGCGAACTCGCGGCCTCGCTGGTTGGGGCCTTGGTATGTCAGTTGTCGAGGCAGAATTGGCAGCCTGACTCACGTCGAAACTCTCCCGAACGCATTGACCGAGCCGGACAGCGGATATGCGATTGTGATTGTGTGAATGACGACAACCAAGACAATGACCCGCGCGCCGAGTTGATCGCCACCGCCTGGGCGAGCCACGAGTTCGGGTCTACGGAGCGACGGCCGTGGTCACCGCGCGCGTCACGAATACCGCGCATTACGGCGGGGATCGGTTCGATGCGGACGAATGGACAACGGATGTGTTCGTACGGCGGGACGACGTCTGGCGGTGCGTGCTGACGCATCTGACCGAGGCCGAACCGGCGGCAACCTAGGTCGCCGCCCGCTGGACCCTGCCCGAATCGTATGTGTGTTCGATGACAATCATGGGCAGGTGATCGCGACTCGACTGGTGACCCTCGACGACGTTCCGGCTCTGGCGGAGCTGCTTCGAATCGACCGCGAGTTCCTCGCCCCGTGGGAGCCGATTCGCGAGGACGAATACTTCACGGTTGACGGCCAACAGGCGGTAATCCAGGCCGCGCTCGAGCGGTGCAGGGAAGGCGTGACTCTCCCCCACGTCATCCTGGACGACTCCGGACGCGTGGTCGGCCGAATCACCCTGAATGAGATCGTGCGCGGTCCATTCCAGTCGTGCAGCCTTGGCTATTGGGTGAACGCCTCCGACAACGGCCGCGGCATCGCCACAGCTGCCGTGCGGGACATCATGCGCGTGGCCTTCGAGGAACTGGGGCTACACCGGATCCAGGCAGGAACCCTGCTGCACAATGTCAGGTCGCAGCGCGTGCTGGAACACAACGGATTCCTGCGCTTCGGGATGGCACCGGAGTACGTCAACATCGCCGGTCAGTGGCAAGATCACGCTTTGTACCAAGTGGTCAAGGCCGTCCCCGCCTGATCGCTCCGCCTACTCGCCGGTTCGACCGTCGATTCGCTCGCGCAGGAAGTCGGCGTGGCCGTTGTGCCGGGCGTATTCCTCGATCATGTGCACCAACAGCTCGCGCAGCGAGACCGGCCCCTCGCCTGTCTCCCCGGTGACATCGAGATCGGGCGTCTCGGCCACGAACTTGTCCGAGAATGCCACTTCGTCGCGCCACGCGCTCCACGCCTAGGCGACAACGACGGGGTCGGGGACTGCCCCGTTCCAGTCCGCGTCGCGGTCGGCGGCCGTACGGAAGATCCGAGGCACGTCCAGCCCGCTCATCACCCGCCGAAACCAGCCGCGCTCGACCTCGGCCATGTGGCGCACCAGTCCCAGCAACGACATCGTCGAGGGCTCCACGGATCGACGGGCCAGATCGGCGGCGTCGAGTCCGGAGCACTTCATCTCCAGTGTCAGGCGTTGGCAGCGCAAGTACTCGGCAAGCGTGGCGCGCTCGTCTCCCAGGGTCGGCCCGCCTTCGCGCGGGTCGTCTTCGGGATCGACGAACATGTCGGGATACTTTCGATCAGGCATGCCGCCCATCATTGTCGATCGCCACAATGTCATCAAGGCCATACCTCATCACCCTTGCGCGCTCGTAGCGCTCGTACGGATGACGTTGCGCCGGGTAGTGTTCTGGGAGGCTTATGACAACTCCCCCGTCACAGCAATCCGTCATCGTGACCAGGCTTCGTGCCTCCGGCAGTGTGTTCGCCGAGGACGAGACTCGGTTGCTCATGTCAGCGGCCCCGACACCGGCGGATCTCGCCGCAATGGTGGATCGGCGGATCGCCGGCCTTCCGCTCGAGCATGTCCTCGGGTGGGCAGAGTTCTGCGGATTGAGGATCGTCGTCGTTCCGGGGGTGTTCGTGCCCCGGCGCCGCACCGAATTCCTCGTTCGGGAGGCCGTCGCCCTGATCAGTGCGGGTGCTGTCGTTGTCGACCTGTGTTGCGGTTCAGGCGCCGTCGGGGCAGCCGTGGCCGCGTGCTGCGATCAGGCTGAACTGCACGCCGTGGACGTCGATCCCACCGCGATCGGGTGCGCGCGCCGCAACCTCGGCAGTCATCACGTGTACGAAGGCGACCTCTACGAGCCGCTGCCTGCGAGGCTGCGAGGCCGAGTCGACGTGTTGATTGCCAACGCCCCGTATGTGCCTACCGGGGAAATCAGGCTGATGCCGCCGGAGGCTCGCCTCCATGAGCCGATGGTGGCGCTCGACGGCGGCGCGGACGGGCTCGACGTCGGCCGCAGGGTGGCCTCCTACGGCGATGGCTGGCGCCCGACGGCCACTTGCTGATCGAGACGAGCCAACGACAGGCTTCCCAGTTGGCTGAGATCGTTGCCCAGGGCGGACTGACGCCGCGGGTGGTCAGCTCCGAGGACCTGAATGCCACCGTCGTCATCGGACGCAATGAAGTTCCGCCGGAGAGAATGGTGACCCTCCGCCATTCAAAGACCGTCGAACTCGTCGAGCTCTCCCCCGACACGATTCACGCTCTGGCTGCCGGCGATCTCGCTGCGGCGAACGAGTTCACGCCGCCGCAGTTGAATGAGCATGCCGACCGTCTTGGTCACGCGGCCGAAGTTCCAGTTGAGTGCCCCGGAAATATCTTCTGACCGGTGCGTAAGAGTGGTGCCAAATTGTTCACCGCGGTGGCGGCCTCACCGAAGCCAACGGCGATCAAGGGAACCTTTCCGGCGTAGTGGATTATGTCCCCGGCAGCGAAAACCCGGGAGAGGTTTGTGCACATGGTGCTGTCCACCACGATCCGGCGCTTTTCCAGTTGCAAACCCCAGGACTTCAGGGGGCCGATGTCGGCAATGAATCCCAGTGCCGCGACAACAGTTTGCGCCGGAATGGTGATTGTTGATTTGTCCTCCAGATGCACCAGCTCAACTTCATCCAGCACGTCGCTCCCATGTATTGCAGACACTGCATAAGGTGTGTACACCTTCACTTGTGAGGCCAAAATTTCCTGCACCGTTGCCTCGTGGGCACGAAAACCCGGCCGACGATGTACGAGCGACACCGAGCGGGCGAGCGGCCGCAAGGTCAGGACCCAATCGAACGCCGAGTCTCCCCCGCCAACAATGACCACGTCGTGGTCGGCCAACTCATCGGGATTCGAAACGAAATAGCGAACGCCCTTGCCCTTCCAGTCGTCCATTTCCGGCGTTGTCCGAGGACTGAAGCGACCGATGCCGGCTGTGACGAGGACAGCGCCAGCCTCGATGCGCACTCCTTTGTCGGTGGTAATCACCACGCCGTCCGCAGATTGGGTGAACTCCTGAGCACAATGGCCGAGAAGGTAGGTGGGCGAAAATTGCTCGGCTTGTGCGACGAGACGGTCGATCAGTTCCCGACCCCGCACCGCCGGAAAACCCCCGACGTCCAGGATCTCCTTCTCCGGGTACATCGCGGTGACTTGCCCACCCTTCTCCTCCAGCGAATCGACGATGATGGTCGAAAGTCCTCTGAATCCGGCGTAGTACGCGGCGAACAACCCGCTCGGTCCGGCCCCGATGATTGCCAGGTCGGAAGTCTTCGTTTGTTCATTGGCGGCAGCACTCATGAGTGACCCGCTGCGGCTGGCGGAAGGGGGTCGCGTTCCTGAACAACTCCCCCGAACGTGAAACCGGTGGCCGCTTTGCCATCCAACTCTCTTGTCGTTCGAACCTTCATACAATCGAGTATGCCGACACCTTTCCGCCGCCTGTCAACGATTGGCCGGTGAGAGTGCGCCGTTCCGCTCGTCGGCGAACACATCCGGAACCGTTTGGTCAGTCCGGGCGGGCGACAAAGACTGCTGGGGCGGTGACGGCGACATTGACCCGACTTCCGGGGCTCAATCTGGATGCAGCCGACGCGGGGACCTGCGCGAGTAACTCGGTGCCGTCCGGCAGTGCCACAGTTGCCCGCGAGAAGGAGCCGAGGAAGCTCAGGTGCTTGACCCGTGCGGTCCCGGTGTCGGCCGCTTCGACCGACACCTGCTCGGGCCGTACGAGCGCCAGGCCCGGACCGCTCTCGACCGAGTTTTCCAAGGTGGTGACGGTGCCGCCGAGGAGCTCGGTTCGTCCGCCGGCGACGGTGCATTTGAGCCGGTTCATCAGTCCCACGAAGGCGGCGACGAACGAGTCTGCCGGCCGCGCATACAGCTCTTCAGGGGCGTCGAGCTGTGCGAGCTTGCCCTTGTTCATGACGCCGACACGATCGGCGATCGCCAGCGCTTCTTCCTGGTCGTGTGTCACGAAAAGGGCGGTCGTGCCGACCTCGAGCTGGATCCTCCGGATTTCGTCACGCAATTGCACACGCACCTTCGCGTCGAGGGCCGAAAGGGGCTCATCGAGCAGGAGGACTGCGGGCTCGATTGCCAGGGCTCGGGCAAGGGCGACGCGCTGTTGCTGCCCGCCGGAGAGCTGGCTCGCATAGCGGTCGGCGAATTCGGCCAGACCGACGAGCTCGAGCATGTCGCGGGCCTTTGCCGAGCGTTTGCTGCTGTCGACGCCGCGCAGCTTGAGGCCGAACTCGACATTTTCCTGCGAGGTCATGTGCGGGAACAGGCTGTAGGCCTGGAACACCATTCCCATGCCGCGTTTGCTCGCGGTCACGAACGTGACGTCCTGGTCGCCCACGACGACGCGGCCGGAGTCAGGTTCATCGAGACCGGCGACGATGCGCAATGCGGTCGTCTTGCCGCAGCCCGAGGGCCCCAGCAGGGCAACCAACTCCCCCGGCGCGAGTGTCAACGACAATCCGTCCAGTGCGGCGTTGGTGCCGAAGCTGCGATGAAGATCCTCGAGCCGGACTTCGAGTCCTGTGCGTTCTTTCGATTCAACGGTCATGGTCGTCACCCATTCATCGGCAGGTTCAGGGGCTGCGGGTCGGTAGTGGTGGTTTTGTCTGTCTTCTTCGAGCGCCGGCCGACGAAGGACAACAACACGAGCAGGACGAAGGCGAAGATCAACGAGGCCAGCGACGCAGCGACCGAGACCTTCCCGCTCGACTTGCCGAACAGGTTGATCACGACCTGGAGGTTGTCGTAGTTGAGCAGCGACGCGATGGTGAATTCGCCCAGCACGAGCGCGACGGAGATAAAGGCCGCCGACAGCAACGCGGACCCGATGTTGGGAACGATGACGCGGGTCATGACCGTGTACCAGCTCGCGCCGAGGCTTCTTGCTGCCTCGGACAGTGTCTTGACGTCGATGGAGGCAAGCCCCGCATCGATCGAGCGATAGGCGTACGGGAGGACGAGAACGGTGTAGGCGAATGCGAGCGTGAGCGCGGTGTCGCCGAAAAAATATGTGATCCAGGCGAACACCGGACGCAACCCCACGACGAGGACAAGCGCCGGAATGGTGAGGGGAAGCAGGCACAAGAACTCGATGGCCCTCGTGGCTCCGGGAACCCTCAGACGCACCCACACCATGGTGGGCACCAGGAGAATGAGCATCGCCAGAACGGTCAGCACGGAAAGCTCGAGCGAGGTGATGATCGCCCCTCGCAGCTGCGCATCCTGACCCAGTGCCTTCCACGCGTCGAGGTCGCGTCCACCGCCAAGTGTTCGCGTGCTGAAGTCGAGCATGGACAGCAGCGGCACCACGAAGAACAGGCCGAGAAGTGCGAAGACGACTACCCGGAACCCGGTCAGCCGGCGTCGGGAACGCTGTCGTGGCGTCACGCTCATCGCAACCACCGGGCCGTCCGGCGAAGCAGCAACGCGTACGCCGCCATGACCACGGCCACCACCACGATCATGTCCAGCGCGAGGGCGTAGGCCAGGTTTTCGCGGCCGAGCAGGATCTCGCTGGTGAGCGCGCTGCGGATGAACAGCGGCAGGATCGGATTGCCCTGACTGACCAGGGCGGCCGCCGTGGCATACGCGGCGAAGGCGTTGGCGAAGAGCAGGAGCATCGAGCCCAGGAAGGCGGGCAACAACAAGGGCCCCGCAACGTATCGCCAGAATTGCCACGTCGTCGCGCCGAGGCTTTCGGCGGCCTCACGCCATTGGACCCGCATACCGTCGAGCGTCGGGAGGAACACGATGACCATGAGTGGAATCTGGAAGTACGTGTAGACCAGGATCAGCCCGGGCAGCGCGAAGAGCCAACCGTTGCCCGAAAGGTCGAAGCCGAAGTTGTCTCTGACCGCGTTGGTGATGGCGCCGGAGAACCCGATTGTGGCGATGAACGCGAATGCCAGCGTGACTCCGCCGAACTGGGCGAGAACGCCGCACGCGCTGGTGACCGAGCGGCGGAGCATGCCGTCGGGCGCACCGGTGACGACCGCATAGGCGAGCAACGCGCCGAGGACCGCACCGATCACCGCCGTCGACCCCGACAAGAGGATGCTTCGCCACAACGTATGCATCACGGTGCTGCTGCCAAGCGCCCGTATGTTGCTCAGGCTCGGGCTGCCGTTCTCGCTGAAAGCCCCGACGAGGACGGCAATCGTCGGGATCAGCAAGAAGACGGTGAGGTAGCCGAGGAACGGCACCAGGCCCAATGCCGGGGCCAGGCGCCGAATCCTTTGGCTCACGCGGTCGGTCCCATGGTCAGCCGGTGACCTTGGACCAGTTCTTCGACAAATAGTCCGCGGCCTTGGTTGTCTGCTCGGTCGTGAGCAGCAGCGGCGTCCCCGAGACCTTGGGGAGCTTGCTGTAGTCGGCCTCGTTGATCGACCCGGCCTTCGTCATGTCATCGGCGCGGACTGGCCGAGCGCCGCCGGCGAGGTAGAGGTTTTGGCCTTCGTCGGAGTAGAGGTACTCCTGCCAGAGCCGGGCGGCTGCCGGGTGAGGAGCGTCCTGGTTGATCGCCTGGTAGTAGTAGCCGCCGACCGCGGCGTTCTCGGGCACGACAACCTTCCACGTCTTCAGCTTGGCCGTCTCGGCGGCATTCGTGTAGTCCCAGTCGATGACGACCGGAGTCTGACCCGACTCGATCGTTGCCGGCGTGGGATCGACCGGCAGGAAGTTGCCGGCCTTCTTGAGCTTCTCGTAGAAGGCCACACCGGGAGCAATGTCATCGGCGGAGCCGCCGCTGGCAGCCGCGGCCATGACGACACCGCTGAATGCGGCACCGGCCTGGGTCGGGTCGCCGTTGAGGGCGACCTTGCCCTTGAACTCCTTGCCGAGCAGGTCATCGACCGTCGTGACTTCGGGGACCTTGGAGGAGTCGTAGCCGATCGACATGTATCCGCCATAGTCATTGATCCAGAGGCCGTCGGGGTCCTTGAACTCGTCGGTGACGGTGTCGAAGGTCGTGACCTTGTAGGGCGCGAACAGGGCGGTGTTGGCCAACGCAACAGACTGGCCGAGGTCGAAGACATCGGGAGCGCGCTTCGTGCCCTTGAGGCTCTTGGCGGCGTTGATCTCGTCCTGGCTGGCGGCATCGGGCTGGGCGGAGTTGACCTTGATGTCGTACTTGGCAGTGAAGCCCTTGATGACATTGCCGTAGTTGGCCCAGGTCGGCGGCAACGCGATGACGTTGAGCTCGCCTTCCTCCTTGGCGGCCTTGACGAGCCCATCCATGCCGCCGAGATCTTCGGCCGATTTGGCCGTGGCGGCTTCGGACTTGGTGTCCGACTCCTGGCTCGGGGGCGAACAAGCGGCTGCCGTGACGGCGAGTGCACTCACCGAGAGAAGCGAAACAATTGCTTTGCTGACTTTCTTCACAACGACCTCCGGCGAGAATCCATGGACATCACCACATTAGGACCATGGGTGGCTCACCACGGTGCATTTGAGCGACCGATTTGTGAACGCTGCGCATTTTTCACATGACGTTGCATGATGGAATCGTGAAGATCACTCGCTTTGGCCACTCGGCCGTCCTGGTGGAAATGTCCGACAAGCGAATCCTCATCGACCCCGGCAACTTCAGCAGCGACGCCGCGTTCACCCTCACTGATCTGGCGGCGATTGTCGTCACTCATCAACACCCCGACCACATCGACATGACCCGCATCCCCCGGCTCCTGGAGACCACCCCCGACACCGTCCTGCTGGCCGATCCGCAGACGGTCGGCATGCTGGAGACGGGCGCCTGGCTCGGGAACGCCGACGGCAAGGAGACGCTTCTCGGCGACGTCACCATCCGCGGCGTCGGTTCGACCCACGCCGAAATCACCCCGCAACTCCCCCGCGTCAACAACGTCGGGGTCGTGCTCTCGGCCCCCGCGGAGCCGTCCTTGTTCCACCCCGGCGACACCTACGAATACGCCCCGGCCGATGTCGATGTGCTGGCACTCCCCCTCAGCGCGCCCTGGGCCAAGGTCAGCGAAACGATCGACTTCGTGCTGCGCGTCGGCCCGCGTACGATGTTCCCGATCCATGACCGGGGCATCTCGGATCCGGCCTACCCCCTGTACTGGGGACACACCACGAATTTCGGCGGCGTCGAGGATGCCCGTAAGCTCGGACAGGCCGAATCCACCGAGGTCGAGGCGTAGACATGCTTTTATCTCATATTTGATATACGGTGATTGAATGAACGAGCCAGATGACTACTTGCAGAGAATCGGCAGCCTGATCCGTGACGCCCGTACCCACAGCGGCCTCACCCAGGCGCAACTCGCCACCCAACTACATACGAGTCAGAGCGCGGTCAACCGCATCGAAAAGGGTCAACAGAACCTGACGCTCGACATGCTTGCCCGCATCGGTGCTGCCCTGGACTCCGAGCTCGTGAGCGTCGGGGTTTCGGGTCCCAGCCACCTCCGCGTGGCCGGCGGCACGACGCTGTCGGGCTCGATCGACGTCAAGTCCAGCAAGAACGCCGGCGTCGCGCTCCTGTGCGCCTCGCTGCTCAATGAGGGCACCACGGTGCTGCGCAAGGTCGCCCGCATCGAAGAGGTCAACCGGCTCCTCGAAGTCCTCGAGTCGATCGGCGTCAAGACCCGTTGGCTCAACGCCGAGAACGACCTCGAGCTGATCGTTCCGCACGACCTCGATCTTGCCGCGATGGACGCCGAAGCCGCGCGCCGCACCCGCAGCATCATCATGTTCCTCGGTCCGCTCATGCACCGCTACGACAACTTCGAGCTGCCGTATGCCGGTGGCTGCGACCTCGGCAACCGCACGGTCGAACCGCACATGACGGCATTGCGACCGTTCGGGCTCAAGGTCACCGCGACCGAAGGCAGCTATCACGCGATGACCGCCGAGGGCGTCGGCCCCGAGCGCCCGATCGTGCTCACCGAACGCGGCGACACCGTCACCGAGAACGCTCTTCTTGCAGCCGCCCGTTACGACGGCACCACTGTCATCCGCAACGCGAGCCCCAACTACATGGTCCAGGACCTGTGCTTCTTCCTCCTCAAGCTCGGCGTCACGATCGATGGCATCGGCACGACCACCCTTCGCGTCACCGGCACGCCGACCATCAATTGCGACGTCGACTATGCGCCCAGCGAGGACCCGATCGAGGCCATGAGCCTTATCGCGGCCGCCATCGTCACCCAGTCCAGCATCACAGTGCGACGCGTCCCGATCGAGTTCATGGAGATCGAGCTCGCGCTTCTGGAGGAGATGGGCTTCGAGTATGAGCGCACCGAGGAGTATCCGGCCGAGAACGGGCACACCCGCCTCGTCGACATCTCGACCAGGCCTTCGACACTGCACGCGCCGATCGACAAGATCCACCCGATGCCGTTCCCGGGACTCAACATCGACAACCTGCCGTTCTTCGCGGTCATTGCGGCGACGGCCGAAGGCACCACGCTCCTGCACGACTGGGTCTACGAAAACCGGGCAATTTACCTGACCGAGCTCAACAAGCTCGGCGCACAGGTCAAGCTGCTCGACCCGCACCGCGTACTCATCGAAGGACCGACGCGTTGGAGTGGCACCGAGATCGTCTGCCCGCCGGCTCTGCGTCCTGCAGTCGTCATCCTGCTGGCCATGCTCGCCGCCAAGGGCACCTCCGTCTTGCGCAGCGTCTACGTCATCCACCGCGGCTATGAGGATCTCGCCGAGCGCCTCAACGCCCTCGGTGCGCAGATCGAGACCTTCCGCGACATATAGGGAACGCGCGCCCTTTCGGCTTTGAGCCCGCCAGGGCTTAACGTGGTGGCGTGACCGGCGTCGACCTCTCTGAATACAAGTATTTCGATGCACCCACGCCTTTGCCCCTGGCTCATCGCGGTGGCGCGCTGCTCCCGGCCAACGACGGCATCGAGAACTCGCTGAAGGCGTTTCAGAATGCTGCCGACCTTGGCTATCGGTACATGGAAACCGATGTGCATTGTTCGGCCGACGGTGTCGTCTTCGCGTTTCACGACGACAACTTCCAACGCCTCACCGGCGATCCGTCGATCATCAAGGAACTGCCCGCGGCCACGATCGAAGAGGCTCGACTGGGAGGCCGCGAACCGATCCCTAGAATGGGCGACCTGCTCGAGGCCCTGCCCGATGCCCGGTTCAACATCGACATCAAGGCCGACGGCGCCGTCGATCCGACGATCGACCTGATCGAGTCCCGCGGAGCGGTCGACCGGGTGTGTTTCGCGTCGTTCTCCCACCAGCGCCTCCAGCGCGTCCGCGCTCGCCTCCCCCACGCCGCCAGCTCCTTCTCACCAAAAGAGGTCGCCCGCCTCAAGCTCGCTGCGTCGCCGCTCGGCCAGGCGTATGGTGTCCGGCGCGGCGGCCACTGTGCCCAGGTTCCCCACCGCCAGGGCCCCGTCACCGTCGTCACCCGGCGCTTCGTCAAACGCGCTCACGCGCTCGGTCTCCAGGTCCACGTATGGACCGTCGACGAACCTGCCGAGATGAACCACCTGCTCGATCTCGGAGTCGACGGCTTGGTCTCGGACCGCATCGACGTGTTGAAAGACGTGCTTATTGCCCGCGGGCAGTGGAAGGACCCGTCATGAGCACCAACCAGACCAGCTCCGGCCAGACCAGTTCCGGCAAGAGCACCGCCGAGCAGAAGTCTTGGTACTTCTACGACTGGGCCAACTCGGCATACGTCACGACCACGGCCGCCGTGCTGTTCAGCCCGTATCTGACGAGTGTCGCCGAGAAGGCGGCCTGCGGTTTTGCCACAGATGACGACGTCACCTGCCGGGCCAATCTGGATATCCTCGGCATCGGGGTCTCCCCCGGCTCGCTGGTGTTCTACCTGGTGCCGCTCATCACGGTGTTGTCGGCGATCCTCCTGCCGATCATCGGCGCCGTTGCCGACCGCAGTTCCAACAAACCGAAGTTCATGGCCTCCTTCGCGTGGGCCGGCAGCATCGCCGCCGCCAGCATGGTCTTCGTCAAGGGCGACAACTGGCAGCTCGGCGCCGTCCTGCTGCTCATCGCCAACCTGTGTCTCGGCGCCTCGCTTGTCGTCTATGACGCGATCCTCGTCGACATTGCCAGTCCGGACGACCGGGACCGGGTGTCTTCGCGCGGGTGGGCTCTGGGCTACCTCGGCGGCGGGCTGCTGCTCGCGACCAACTTCGGCCTCCTGACGTTTGCCGAGGACCTCGGCTTGTCGACCGAGACAGCCGTGCGACTCTGCCTGCTGGTCGCCGGCATCTGGTGGGGCGCGTTCACGTTCATACCGTTGCGCGGCATTGCTCCCAGGCCGCCGCGGGACGTCGTCAGGACCGACGGGGACACCCTCCTGAGCCGAAGCTTCGGCCAGCTCATCGTGACGCTCAAGGACCTCCGCAATTTCAAGCAGACGTTGATCTTCCTGCTCGCCTACCTGTTCTACAACGACGGCATCCAAACCGTCATCTATGCCGCCTCCATCTACGGCGAGAAGGAGCTCAAGTTCGAGAAGAGCACGGTCCTGGTGGCGTTCCTCGTCGTGCAGTTCGTCGGCATCGTCGGTGCTTTGTTGTTCGGTCGCCTTGCCCTGCGCATCGGCACCCGTCGAACCATCATGCTGACCCTCGGCATCTGGATGGTCGTCGTGGTCGGCGGCTTCTTCCTTCCCGAAGAGAAGTTCCTCCCATTCCTGGTCCTCGCGGTCGGGATCGGACTGGTCCTCGGCGGTTCGCAGGCCCTTTCCAGGTCGTTCTACTCACAACTCATCCCGCACGGTCGCGAAGCCGAATACTTCAGCCTCTATCAGGCCTGTGAGCGCGGCACGAGCTGGTTCGGCATGGTCGTCTTCGGCGTCGTCCATCAGGTGTCGGGCTCCTACCGGCCCGCTATCGTCGCCCTCATCGTCTTCTTCGCGCTAGGCTTGGTCTTCCTCTCGCGCCTCGATGTGCGGCGTGGGATCGAGGAAGCCGGCAATCAGGTGCCCGCCGTCCTCTGACCGGGCCGGTGTGGGCTCGGCGGCCGCTTCTTCCGGGCCAATTCCCTCTTAGGGGAATCTCACACGCATGCTCTACGTTAGAAGAGATATAAGGCACGAGAGAGGGGACGCCAATGGCAGACCGTGCACTACGCGGCGCTCGACTGGGAACTCAGAGTTTCGAAGACGAACGCGGCATTGAGATGGCTCCCCGGCAGCAGGTCGAATACGTCTGCGAAGACGGTCACACGTTTGTGGTGACCATGTCCGACGAAGCAGAAGTGCCTGCCGAGTGGGAAGACCCCAAGACGGGTCATGTGGGACGTCGCGTTGACGGCGGCGAGCCTGAGAAGAAGGACGTCAAGCACGTCCGTACGCACTGGGACATGCTCCTCGAGCGTCGCTCAGTCGACGAGCTCGAAGAGATCCTGACCGAACGCCTGCAGCTTCTGCGTGCCGGCGAGATCGGGCCGGTGCACCTTCATCGCCGCAAGGCGGCCAAGAAGACCGCCTGACCCGATATCAGCGGCGGCCGAAGACGCGGGCGAGTCCCCATACGGTGACTCGCCACAGCGC
>JALYQD010000119.1 GCA_030856025.1 Actinomycetota bacterium | reverse complement strand
GGCGTGGGCTGGTCGGCCTCGGTCATCGCCGGCTCGGCCCTTCTCAGCCAGAATCTCGCCGCTGAGGTCCGTCCGGCCGTTCAGGGGCTAAGTGACCTCATCATGAACCTCGCCGGCGCCAGCGGTGGCCTCATAGCGGGCCTGGTGATGGCCGGTTGGGGCTTCGGGACCCTCAACGCCGCGGCTGCGGTGCTGACACTCCCGGTGGTCTTCGTCATCGTCGCTGGACGAAGAACGATCGCCACGGTGACATAGGGGACCTGCGGATCCAGCTGTCCAGCGCCACGTAGGTCGCCGTGCTGACGAAGATCGCGTCGTAGGCCACCATCGACAACGAGAACCACGGCAGGCCCATCAGCACCGCGATCGACGCGTGCAGCAGGATCACGAAGGTCAAGGCCATGCGGCGGGTGATCCGATTGAGCAGCATGGGCGGGAACAGCAACTGGATGCCGACGGCCGCATACGTGGCGACGGCCAGAATCAGGCTGTTGCCGACCAAGAGGTCGGACAGCCACGGGAACGGCCGATACGCGGGCAGTTGCAGCGGGTAGTAGAGCGCCGTGCCGTCGCGCCACAGTGCCCCCTGCAACTTGAAGGCCGCCGCAGCGATGTAGATGACGACGATCTGCAACGCGAGTCCGCACAGGGCGATGTTGTGGAGCCCGTTGGTGAACCAGAGCGGCACAACCGGCCCCCGCTGCTTTCGCGCATCCAGCGACCACACCTCGGAGCTGTGCACGAGTAACAGCCAGATCATGCCGATCCTCAGGACGTTGTCGCCCTGGTCGCCGATCAGCGGGTTCTGCTCGATCAGCGCTACGTGGCCGATCAGTGCGAGCGCACCCACGACCCGCGTATGCCAGCCGAGCGCGAACAACGCCGCGAAGAGCATCGTCGCGAGATAAAACACCGTCACGTAGAGATCGCTGTGGCCGGCAACGAGACCGAGTATGGGGAAGTCGCTCAGGTCCCGGGACGGGCCGGCCCATGACGACGCCGGACCGACCAGCACGCTCCTCGACCCGAAGTTCGTGCCCAGGAGTCCGATGATCGAGATTCCGGCAAGAATGCGGCACATCGCGACGCCATACAACGCATGTTTGTCAGCAAACAGCCAGTTCTCGAGTCGCGTACGCACACCGGTCATCGCAGATCACCGCCCGCGTAGGCATCAAAACCCGCCTGGGCGCCCCGGCTGCCGACGATGGCTCTGCGCCAACCGAAGGTCTTGACGTCGCCCGGCACGCCGGCGAAGTCGGTCCGGTGACCATGAGGAGGAACTTCGCGGCGACCGACGCGGTACTGGATCTGCTCGACTCGGCCGCCCCACCGGGCTTCGGCATACATCGTGGCGAAACGAACCGCCATGAGGTCGTTGCGGAGGAAGGCAGCGATCGTCGACGGTTTGGCCGCTGCCGGACCGACTGCGGGGTCGAGGAGCGCATTTTTCAGAGCGGGTTTGGACGAGTCGACCACGCCCTTCCGCACGAGGTCTTGCTGGGCGAGATTGAACGTGGCCATTGCGGTATTGATGTTGCCGGCGAGGCGATGAGTCACCGACTTCATCCGTACGGGGTTGACGGAGAAAAGGGTCCTCTTGTCATCATGACCCGTGATGTCGAACCATCCTGTGACCTGTTTTTCGCCCGTTTGCGGATCTGTGCGGATCGCCCGGATCGCAAGGCTCTCGTCGACTCGTCGTGGCATCGGCGCAAACACCGACCAGGACTGCTCGAACCAGGGGTTGGCGTAACCACTCAGCCGATCCTGGCCGACGGCGTCGCGCATAGGGTTTTCGGGCAACGCCCACAGGCCGACGAGGAAAGAGTGTCCGATAGCGACGAGCGCAAGGACGCCCATGAGGGCTTTGCCAGCTCGCCCCGGCACCGCAGTGGCATGTCGCGACGCTGCCGGGGGCTCCGGCAGATCGGTCGTGTTGACGTCGCTAGTCGTCGTCCTGGGCCTTGCTCGGCGCTTTGCTGAACACGCGTTTCCGGACCCCTGCACGGGCGTCGTCGAACCGATCGAGCACGTCGCTCCAACGATCTGCCAGCCAGAAGCCCAGCGGAGCGAACAGGTCGCTGAGAAAGGCCTCGATGGCCTCATAGGTCTTGGCCGACACGAAAAGCCCCGTCACGGCGATGAACGCCAATGAGGACACCGGAAGCGCCATCACCAGGGCAAAGAAGACGTTGATGAGGACGGCCAGGGTGAGCACCAGTCCCCGCGTCGTCTTGTTGAGGAGCAAGGGACCGAAGAACAGTTGGACGACGAGGACCGCATACGTGATGAGCGCCAACAAGATCTGGCTGTGACTCAGGAGATCGGACAGCCACGGGAACGGCCGGTAGTCCGGGAGCTGCATCGTGTAATACAGGGCGTTGCCGTGGCGCCAAGCGCTGTCGGCGACCTTGGAAAGGCCGGCGCCCATGTACAGGATGACCGTCTGAGCGGCCAAGGCAGCGAGGGCGATGTTGTGCAGGCCGTGGGACAACCAGGGCGGCAACGTTTCCTGACTGTTGTTCCACGCATGTTTGAGGGCGCTGACATGTGCCTTGTTGTCAGCCCCGGCCCTGTCGATGCGCCGCCGATTGTCGAGAGACCAATGCTGGGAGCCGTCGATCAGCAGGAACCAGAGGAGCGTGAGTCTGATCAGGTTGTCGCCCTGGGTGCCCACCGTCGGGTTCTGCCCAACGATCGCGATATGCCCGATGAGGGTGATGACAACCGCCACCCGGCTGTGCCAGCCGGCCATCAGCGCCAGCGCCGAGAGCATCACCAGGAGATATATGAACGTGACGATCTCCGAGCTCGCGCCTTTGAGCAGGCCGAGCTCGGGGAAGTTGCTGACCGCCCGGACCGGTTCGGCCCAGATGGCGGCCGGTCCCACCCAGAGCTGTCGGGTGGAGAAGTTGCCGGCGAGGAGGAGGAAGACGGCCAGGCCGATGCCGATACGGCAGGCGGCGGCGCCATGCAGGCCGTTTTTGGTGTCGAGGACCCACCCTTCGACCTCGTCCCTGGTGTCATGGAGGCGGTCCGACAACGTCCACAGGAGTTCGCGCATCGCCATCACTTCCCTACATAGGAGTCGAAGGCGGACTGGGCATCGAGCTGGCCGGCATAGGCCTGTCGCCAGCCGTAGGTGAAGTAGGTGAACTTCTTGCCCCGGAGTTCGGCGGTGTCGCGGTCCTTGAAGGGGGGAACCGTGCGGCGGCCGACTTTGTACTGGACCGTCAACACCTCGTCACCGGTCTGGGCAGCGGCATACATGGACAGGAATTGCACCGCCATCTGGTCATAGGCCATGTAGTTCCTGACGACGGGAGGCGAGAAACCCACGTCATCCAGTCTGGTCGCCAACCGGGCAACCGGGATCTTGACGTAGTCCTCGTCGACGAGCGAGCGCTGCTTGGTGTTGAGCGCGAATGTCGCGGAGTTCAGGTTGGTGGCGAGCCGGCGGTTGATCAGGTGGACCCGCGCAGGCTGCACGTCGAACTTGAGGAAGCGGTCTTCCATGGCGGTGAGGTCGATCCACCCAGTGGTCTTCGTCGTGCCGGCGTCGACATCGAGCACCTGAGCCCGGAAGCGCAGCGTCTCGTCGACGTACTGCGAGTTGGGGTCGATGGCGGACCACGATTGCTGGAAATAGGGGTCGACGTAGGTGGCGAGCCGGGTCTGTCCTAGCGCGTCGCGGATCGGGCTTGTCGGGGCGAGCCACGTGGCAACCAGCAGCGTATGGGCTACGGCCAGCAGGCCGATGACGAGCAGCAATCCCTTTTGCCAGGGGCGGGGAGATTTGTCTGACTTTTGATCGCTCCCGGGCACGTTGATCATCTTAGACGGCGTCCGTGGCAGGTCCGAGACATCAGTCAGGGTCGGCCACTCCTCTTTCGATGAGTGGCCGACCCAACCGATGCTTGACGGCTCAGCGCTTAGAGCTGCTTGAGCCGGCGGCGTTCGTTCACCAGTACCGCCGTACCGAAGGCGATCAGACCGAGTGCCAGCAACAGCAGCGGAAGGACGTTCGGTGCACCGGTGTTGGGGAGCGTCGACGTGACATCGGCGTCGGCGGCAGCGTCGGCGTCGCGGTCGTTGTCCGCATCAGCCTGTGCATCGTTGTCGTTGTCCGAATCGTTGTCCGAATCGTTGTCCGCGTCCTCGTCGTTGCCGTCAGCCTGGGCGTCGTTGCCGTCAGCCTGGGCATCGTTGCCGTCAGCCTGGGCATCGTTGTCATCGGCTGCCCCGGCCGGGCCGTTGGGGCCGACCTGCGCGTTGCCGAGGTCGAGAGTCGCCAACTGACCGCCGAGGGCGCTCACACGAATCGCGGTCTCTTTGTAGACAACTCCACCGATCGCAGCCAAGGCGACCTGCGAGGAAGCGTTGCTCGCGTTGACGGCCGACTCTTCCTGGACATTGATCCGGATGTTGAGCAGTTGTCCGAGTCCGTCAAGACCGGTCGCCTGCGACAGGACCGGCGCCAATTGTGCCGTTCCGTCGGTGATGCCCTTGCTCACCGCATCGAGAACCGGATCGAGGATGACCCGCAACTCAGACGCGGGGATATTCGTGCCGAGAAGCTCGATCGAGCTCTTGTCGAGGATCTGCTGGACCAAGCCGTTGGTCGGATCGTTGAGGATGTTGAAGATCCCCGGGATCGTTTCGTCCAGAGCACCTGTGATGTAGGGAAGCAGGTCCGTGTTCGGGGCGAGGTTGTTGAGGTCCTGACCCTGTTCGGCGAGGATTTCGTTGAGGTTGAGCTTCACCGTGCCGTTGTCGATGTCGACATCGACGCCCGGAGCGGTCTGGGCGATGCCGAAGTTGAGGTCATCGATGGTCGGGAAGGTGAGATTCAGCAGGCTCGGAAGCGGGAGAACCGTGCACAGCGCCGCAAGAGGAGTCCCCGCGAGCGCGTCGCAAACGGC
Organism: Actinomycetota bacterium; assembly: GCA_030856025.1. Classification (GTDB taxonomy): domain Bacteria; phylum Actinomycetota; class Actinomycetes; order Propionibacteriales; family Nocardioidaceae; genus JACMOZ01. The sequence goes on along the minus strand of JALYQD010000119.1, from coordinate 1,251 downwards.
CTGGACACCGATGCTGCTGGTCTCGCCGAGCGCATCGCCGGTTGCTTTCTTGATCTCGTCGGAAATGGTCTTGAGCGCGGGGATCTCCAGCGAAAGATCCATGTCGGCGATGTTGTAGTCGCGGCAGTGGTCGGGGGCGCTCAGATCGGTGCAGGTGGTGGCGGGGCCACCGCTCTTCTTGGCGTCAAGCGCGGCGACGCCGGTGACTGCCTTGGTCGTGAGGTCGACGTCGGCCAGCGCGGTCAGCGGGGCGAGCGGGCCCTCGCTGAGGTGCAGCGTTGTGCTGGCCGGGAAGTTGCCGTTGCCGGTGGTGTCCACGACTCCCGAATCGCTTACGGCACCGGAAGCGGCGCGCGAGGTGCCATCGTTCTTGGCCTGGGCATATTGACCGACCGCGCCGAGTGTCACCAGGTCTTTGAACGGGAGAGTGACGCCGCCCGGGATGGTGAGTGGGATGGCGCTCAACACCGTGAGGTCGAGCGTGTTGTCGTTGTCCGTGACTTCAGAGGTCGAGCCGTCGTTGTCGGCCTTGGCGCCCTTGAGTTCGGCAATGGAGTCGAGCGTGCCGGCCGACCCTCCGAGCGTTCCCTTGAGGAATCGGCCCTCAGCGTGGGTTTCGTAGGTGTCCGCGCCCTGAGCGGAGAAGGACAAGGCGACTGAAATCAGAAGCGTTGCGAGTCCGACGGCGATGGAATTTTTTCCGACCCTTTTCATCAGGGTTTCTCCTCATAGGTATTGAGTAACAGCGTGAATCTCCCCCGAACTGCAGAGACCCAACCTCATTGCGGTGTTCCAGCGAGCCGCCGCGCGCAATTCAGCCTGATTTGACCCCGGCGCGAACCGATCCCTGCGATGTTTAACGATTAATTTGCGCCCGGGTTACGACCGACACCCTAACGAATCGCAGAAGTTTTCGCGGACTTTTTGGATTTGTTCCGCAACCAGTCAAGCATTCGTTTGGCTTCGTGCTCTGCCCGCGACCAGGACCGGTCGCTGATCAGCAAGACGTCGACCGCGATCATCACCAGCGAGAAGTAGAGGATGCCCATCAGGATGCCGATTCCGAGGTGCATACCGGTCAACGCGATGAGCGCGAAGAACCTCGTCGGCCGGTACATCAGCAGCACCGGAACCAACAGTTGGACGCCGATCGCCGTGTATGACGCCATCGCCACGATCCAGCCGTGGTCGGTCAGCAGATGAATGTAGTCCAGCCACGGCGAATAGGCCTCGGTCTGCAACGGGTAGTAG
>JALYQD010000088.1 GCA_030856025.1 Actinomycetota bacterium | reverse complement strand
GTGTTTGCTCATCTTGCGGCCGTCCTCGGCCAGGATGTGGCCGAGGCAGACAACAGATTCATAGGAGCTCTCCTCGAAGACGAGGGTGCCGACGGCCATGAGCGAATAGAACCAGCCGCGGGTCTGGTCGATGGCTTCGCAGATGTATTGCGCCGGGTAGGCCTGCGCGAACTTCTCCTTGGAGCCCTCGACATGTGGGTAGCCCCACTGGGCGAACGGCATCGAGCCCGAATCGAACCAGGCGTCGATGACCTCGGGGACGCGGCGGTATGTGCCGGGCGTGCCATCGATCTCGAACGTGACGTCGTCGATGTAGGGGCGATGGGGGTCGAGATCGCTGAGGTCGCGGCCGGTGTATTCGGACAGCTTCGCCAGCGATTCGATGCACACGAGCTTGGTGGGGTCGTCGTCGTTGCGCCAGATCGGCAGGGGAGTGCCCCAGAAGCGGTTGCGGGACAACGCCCAGTCGATGTTGTTGTTGAGCCAGTCGCCGTAACGGCCGTTCTTGATCGTCTCGGGGTACCAGTTGGTCTTGGCGTTCTCGCCGAGCAGTTGGTCCTTGATCTCGGTGGTGCGGATGTACCAGGCAGGCTGCGCGTAGTACATCAACGGCGTGTGGCAGCGCCAGCAGTGCGGGTAGGAGTGCTCGTAGGCGTGTTCCTTGAACAGCAGGTCGCGGGCCGCGAGGTCGGCGACGAGCTTTTTGTCGGCGGTCTTGAAGAACTCGCCGCCGATGAGGTCGATGTCGGCTTCGAAATGGCCGTCCGAAGTGACCGGGTTGACGACCGGGAGCCCATAGGCCTTGCAGACCAGCATGTCGTCGGCGCCGAATGCGGGGGACTGGTGGACGAGTCCGGTGCCGTCTTCGGTCGTGACGTAGTCGCCGAGGACAACGTAGTGCGCACCCGGGCTCCGCCCGTCATCGGCAGAGTCGGGACCCTGCCCATTGCTTCCCTCCGGGAAGGTGACCAGCTCGAACGGCCGCTGGTAGTCCCAGCGCTCCATGTCCCGGCCGGTGAACCGCTCGGCGACGGTCCAGCCCTCACCCAGCGACTTCTCGACCAGCGGTTCGGCGACGATGAGGGACTCGTCGCCGTTGCGGGCGACGACATACGTGACTTCGGGGTTGACGGCGACCGCGGTGTTGGAGACAAGCGTCCACGGGGTCGTCGTCCATACGAGCATGTCGGTGCCGGCGTGCGGCCCGGACGTCAGCGGGAAGCGCACGTAGACCGAGGGATCGGTGATGTCCTCGTAGCCTTGCGCGAGCTCGTGGTCGGACAGCGTGGTACCACAGCGCGGGCAATAGGGGGCGACGCGGAAGTCCTCGGCCAGGAGACCCTTGTCGAAGATCTGGGTCAGTCCCCACCAGACGCTCTCGACATACGAGGAGTCCATCGTGCGGTAGGGGTCGGACATGTCGACCCAGTAGCCCATGCGGTCGGTCATCTCTTCGAAGAGGTCGACATTGCGTACGACGGCTTCGCGGCACCTGGCATTGAACTCGGCGATGCCGTATGCCTCGATGTCGGGCTTGCCGTTGAAACCGAGTTCCTTCTCGACGGCAATCTCTACGGGGAGTCCGTGGCAGTCCCAGCCGGCTTTGCGCTCGACGTGGAAGCCCTGCATGGTCTTGAACCGGGGGAAGACGTCCTTGAAGACGCGTGCCTCGACGTGATGCGTGCCCGGGGTGCCGTTGGCGGTCGGCGGACCTTCGTAAAACGTCCACCGCGGAGCGTCTTTCGAGGCCTCGAGACTCGCGTCGAAAGTGCCTTGTTCGGCCCACAGATCAAGGATGTCCCGTTCGAGCGCGGGAAGATCGATGTGAGCGGGAACGGGGCGATAGCCGGGCTGTGGTCCGTCGGATTTTGTCACAACGGGAATTCTACGGCGATTGGAGTTGAACCTTGGCCCCGGTGGGTCTACTCTCCCCGCATGTCGAAGATCAAGTTAGCCGTCCGCGCCGATGAGGACCCATGGACCGCGGCCGAACAAAAAGAGGTTCGTGCAGAACTCGTGAGCGACCTCGCGCGCCTGCGCGGCGAACTCGATCAATCGGCCCGTGAATTGCAGGATCTCCTGCGCGACGGCGTCGACGGGGCGGGCAACGACCAGGCCGATGTCGGTTCGACGAGCCTCGAGCGCGACGCCGAGATGTCACTCGCAGCCAACCAGCGCGAGCTCCTCCTGCAGACCGAGAAGGCGCTCAGTCGTCTCGATCACGGCACCTACGGAGCGTGCGAAGTGTGTGGTGAGCCGATCGGCAAGATGCGGCTGATGGCGTTCCCGCGTGCGACACTGTGCATGACATGCAAACAGCGCGAGGAGCGTCGCTGAATTCCAGCGGCGACACAAACCACCCCAAGTCGACGTACGTGCGGCTTTTCTTTTTTGTCGCCATATCCGTGTGGCTCATCGACCAGGCCACGAAGGCCATTGCGGTCGCCGAGCTCGATGGGCGCGCCCCGATCACGGTCATTCCGCACGTGTTCTCGCTGGAGTTCACCACCAACAGTGGGGCTGCGTTCGGCATGGCTGCCGGTATGACGGTCGTGCTCAGCGGCCTGGCCGTATTGGTGTGCGGCTTCGTCATCCATGCGGCGTCGCGACTTCGCGACAAGGGCTGGGCTGTCGGCCTCGGGCTGCTCCTGGCCGGTGCGATGGGCAACCTGACCGACCGGATCTTCCGTGATCCCTCGCCGTTCCGCGGTCATGTCATCGACTTCCTCCACCTCAACCACTGGCCCATCTTCAACGTCGCCGACATTGCCCTGACGTTTGCCGCTCTGGTCGTGTTCTGGCGAACCTGGCGCGGCGTCGGGATCGACGGCACCCGATGAGCCTCGAAGGCGCTGCGCCTATGGAAACTGCGCCTATGGAACACAAGATCCTGCGTGTGCCCGAAGGGCTGGCCGGCGAACGCGTCGACAGCGCTCTGGCCCGCCTCCTCGGCCTGTCGCGTACGCGTGCCAGCGAGCTCGTCGCCGAGGGCCATGTGAGCCTCGACGGCAAACCGCCGGCCAAGTCCGACCGTGTGTTGCCCGGTTCGATTCTCGAAGCCTCCATCCCGGCTCCGCGCACCGCCACGATCGTGCCGGTCGCCGTGGACAATTTACGCATCATCCACGACGACGACGACCTCATCGTGGTCGACAAGCCGGTCGGCGTCGCCGCCCATCCCAGCGTTGGGTGGACCGGCCCAACGGTTTTGGGTCATCTGGCCGCCGCCGGATACCGCATCTCGACATCGGGTGCACCCGAACGCCGCGGAATCGTGCACCGCCTCGATGTCGGCACCAGCGGTTTGATGGCGGTCGCCAAGTCCGAACACGCCTACACGGTCATGAAGCAGGCCTTCCGCACCCGGACAGTCGACAAGACCTATCACGCGGTCGTGCAAGGCCACCCTGATCCTCATACGGGCACTATCGACGCGCCGATCGCGCGTCATCCCAAGCACGACTTCAAGTTCACCGTGCGCTCCGACGGCCGGGCCAGCATCACGCACTACGACACGCTCGAGGCGCATCGTTATGCGAGCCTCCTGACGATCAACCTCGAGACCGGCCGGACCCACCAGATCCGCGTCCACATGAGCGCGCTCAAGCATCCGTGTGTCGGCGATCTGCAGTATGGCGCCGACCCGACGCTGAGCGCCCGGTTCGGGCTCGAACGCCAGTGGCTGCATGCCACCAAGCTGGGTTTCATCCACCCGCGTACGGGCGACTATGTCGAATTCGAGTCGCAGTATCCCGAGGATCTGCAGAAGGCGCTCGACCTCATCCGCGCCGCCGACTGAGATCCACGCTCCGGCGTGCCAACCGGTGATGCCAAACTTGTGCCCATGAGCAGCTACTTCGAGCAGTCCGACAAGTTGAAGGATGTCCTGTACGACATCCGCGGCCCCGTCAGTGCTCGAGCCGCCGCCCTGGAGTCCGAGGGCCACCGCATACTCAAGCTCAACATCGGCAACCCGGCACCGTTCGGTTTCGACGCTCCGGCCGAGATCCTGCAGGACGTCATCGCCGGGCTTCCGACCGCGCAGGGCTACTCCGACTCGCGCGGCATCCAGTCGGCCCGTCGTGCAGTGGTTCACCATTACCAGCTGCAAGAGGGCTTCCCGTCGATCACGGTCGACGACGTCTGGCTCGGCAACGGCGTGTCCGAACTCATCCAGATCGCCCTGCAGGCCCTGCTCAACAACGGCGACGAAGTCCTGATCCCCGTACCCGACTACCCGCTGTGGACCGCGGTCACCAACCTCGCCGGCGGTCGTCCGGTGCACTACCGATGCGACGAGTCGAACGACTGGAACCCCGACCTGGCCGACATCGAAGCCAAGATCACCGAGCGCACGCGCGTCCTTGTCGTCATCAACCCGAACAACCCGACCGGCGCGGTCTATTCGCGCGAGACCCTGGTCCAGATCGTCGAGCTCGCCCACAAACACAATCTCGTCCTGATGGCCGACGAGATCTACGACAAGATCCTCTACGACGACGCCGTCCACATCCCCCTGGCGACGCTGGCCCCCGACGTCCTGACCCTGACGTTCAACGGCTTGTCGAAGGCCTACCGTGTGTGCGGCTACCGCGCGGGCTGGCTGGTCGTCACCGGTCCGTTGGAGCGCGCCCGCGACTATCTCGAGGGCATCACGCTGCTCGCCTCGATGCGGCTGTGCCCCAATGTGCCCGCACAGAACGCCATCCAGGTCGCCCTCGGCGGCTACCAGAGCATCAACGAGCTGATCCTGCCCGGCGGACGCCTGCTCGAACAGCGGGACACGGCCGTCGACGAGCTCAACAACATCCCCGGCGTCTCGGTCGTCAAGCCCAAGGGCGCGTTGTATGTGTTCCCACGACTCGACCCCGACGTCTACCCGATCAAGGACGACGAGCAACTCGTGCTGGATCTGCTTTTGCAGGAGAAGATCCTGTTGACGCAGGGGACCGGATTCAACTGGCCCGACCCCGACCACGTCCGCATCGTGACCCTGCCGTGGTCGCGGGACCTGACCGAGGCCATCCAGCGCTTCGGGAACTTCCTGAGTACCTACCAGCAGGTCTGACTCGGTCGGGTTTTCGACGGACCTTGAGGCTTTTGGGTCAGCCTGACGACCCAAACCCTCAGGATCCGCCAGCGACCCTACGAGTTGATGCATTTGGGCCGCGATCCGGTCTAAATGCATCAGGATCGGTCCTCGGCGGTGGGGTCCGACATCGACATAGAGCCGATGGCACGCAAACGGCCAGGCGAAGGAATCGTCCTGTTCGTCCGGAACGCGGCGTGCCTATCTTGGGCTGTCTGCGCCCTCGACTAGGCTGAGGGTCTTCCCCCAGATTGTGCCGAGGAGGCCATTTCTCGATGTCGAGTGATTCATCATTCGTGCACCTTCACGTGCATACCGAATACTCGATGCTCGACGGCGCCGCACTGCTCGACGGGCTGTTCGAACGCACGGCCTCGCTGGGTATGCCCGCCATCGCGATGACCGACCACGGCAACCTCCACGGTGCCTATGACTTCTACTCCAAGGCCAAGGCCAATGGGGTCAAGCCGATCATCGGCATGGAGGCCTACCTCACGCCCAACATCCCTCGCACCGAGAAGAAGGCAGTGCTCTGGAACAAGGGTATGAAGGACGCCGATGTCGCGGGCCGTGGTGCCTACACGCACATGACCCTGCTGTCGGAGACGACCGAAGGCATGCACAACCTGTTTCGGATCGCGTCGCGAGCCAGCCTCGACGGGCAATACCGCAAACCCCGTGCCGACCGCGAACTGCTGCAGCAATACGGCAAGGGACTCATCGGGACGACCGGTTGCCCGTCGGGCGAGATCCAGACGTGGTTGCGCATCGGCAACTACGAGAAGGCCCGCGCCTCGGCTGCCGAGTTCCAGGACATCTTCGGCAAGGGCAACTTCTTCCTCGAGTTGATGGACCACGGGTTGCAGATCGAGACCGTCGTCCGAGACGGACTCATGCGGCTCATGAAGGACCTCGACCTTCCGCCCATCGCCACCAACGACTCGCACTACACGAGCCCCGAAGACGCCGAGGCGCACGCGGCGTTGCTGTGTGTCCAGTCGGGCAGCACCCTCAACGACCCCAACCGCTTCAAGTTCGATTCCAGTGACTTCTACATCAAGTCGGCTGCCGAGATGCGCGCGCTCTGGGAAGACCGTCACGGTCTCAAGGAGGCCTGTGACAACACTCTGCTCATCGCCGAGCGCTGCGAGGTCGAGTTCACCGAGTCCAATGGCGGCTACATGGCGCGCGCCGACGTCCCCGCGGACGAGACGGAGGAGACCTGGTTCGTCAAGGAGGTCTGGAAGGGCATCGAGTCGCGCTACCCCGACGGCATCACGCCCGAGGTCAGGGCCCGCACAGAGATGGAGCTCGACGTCGTCCGCGACAAAGGCTACTGCGGCTACTACCTCGTGGTCGCCGACTTCATCAACTGGGCCAAGGCCAACGGCATCCGCGTCGGCCCCGGTCGCGGTTCAGGTGCCGGCTCCATCGCGGCATACGCCCTGAGGATCACCGACCTCTGCCCGTTGACCCACGGCCTGATCTTCGAGCGCTTCCTCAACCCCGAACGCCCTTCCATGCCCGACTTCGACATCGACTTCGATGAGCGTCGTCGCGGCGAGGTCATTCGCTACGTCAGCAACAAGTACGGCGAAGAGCGTGTGGCCATGATCGCCACGTTTGGTCGGCTGAAGTCCAAGGCAGCCATCAAGGACGCCAACCGCGTGCTCGACTATCCCTTCGCCGCGGGCGAGCGCATCACCAAGGCACTCCCGCCGGACATCATGGGCAAGGGCGTGGCGCTCAAGGACCTCTTCGACAAGGGACACAAGCGCTACGGTGACGGTGCGGAGTTCCGTGCCTTGCACGAGGCCGACGCCGATGTCCGCAAGATCTACGACACGGCGATCGGGCTCGAAGGTCAGATCCGGCAGTGGGGCGTCCACGCCGCCGGCGTCATCATGTCAAGCGACCCGCTGATCGACATCGTGCCGATCATGAAGCGCGAGCAAGACGGCGCGATCATCACCCAGTTCGACTACCCGATGTGTGAGGCACTCGGGCTGGTCAAGATGGACTTCCTCGGCCTTCGTAACCTGACGGTTCTGGACGACGCCCTCATCAACATCAAGCGCAACCGTGACGTCGACCTGGTGCTGGAGGACCTCACCTTCGATGACGCGGCAACCTACGAGCTGCTGTCCCGCGGCGACACCCTCGGCGTCTTCCAGCTCGATGGCGGTCCTATGCGGGCGTTGCTGCGCAGTATGCGACCCGACAAATTCGAGGACATCTCGGCTGTCGGCGCGCTCTACCGTCCCGGCCCGATGGGCGCCGACTCCCACAACAAGTACGCGCGCCGCAAGAACGGCCGCGAAAACATCGACCCGATCCACCCCGAGCTCGAGAAGCCCCTCGAAGACGTCCTGGGGGAGACCTACGGCCTGATCGTCTATCAGGAGCAGGTCATGGAGATCGCTCAGGTGCTTGCCGGTTTCTCCCTCGGTCAGGCCGACAACCTGCGGCGCGCGATGGGCAAGAAGAAGAAGTCCGAGCTGGACAAGCAGTACGCCGGCTTCCAGGGCGGCATGCTGGAGCGTGGCTACTCCCAGAAGGCGATCACCGACCTGTGGGAGGTTCTGCTGCCGTTTTCGGACTACGCCTTCAACAAGGCGCACTCGGCGGCATACGGCGTCATTTCCTACTGGACCGCCTTCCTCAAGGCCAACTACCCGGCCGAATACATGGCGGCGCTGCTCACCAGCACCCGCGGCGACAAGGACAAGTCCGCGATCTACCTCAACGAGTGCCGCCACATGGGCATCAAGGTTCTCCCGCCGGACGCCAACGAATCGGTCTCCAACTTCGCTTCGGTCGGCCCGGACATCCGCTTCGGACTCGGTGCAATCCGCAACATCGGAGAGAGTGTCGTCGCCGGCATCGTCGAGGGACGCACCGGCGGTGCCAATGGTGGGGGAGGCCCCTACACCGACTTCACCGACTTCCTGGACAAGGTGCCGACGCTCGTATGCAATAAGCGGGTTCTCGACTCGCTGATCAAGGCCGGTGCCTTCGACTCCCTCGGACATCGGCGCCGGGCGTTGACGACGATTGCCGAGGACGCCGTCGACCAGTACATCGACATCAAACGCAACGCCGCAATCGGGCAGGATTCCCTGTTCGGCGGCATGGACGACTCGTTCACCGGCGTCTCCGTCTCGGTGCCCGACCTGCCGGAGTGGGAGAAGACGCAGCTCCTCGCCTTCGAACGAGACATGTTGGGCCTCTACGTCTCCGACCACCCGCTGCAAGGACTCGAGCACGTCCTCCGGGCCAGCAGCGACTGCACTTTGGGTGAGCTTCTCACCGACGCCGAGCGTGCCGATGGCAGCACGGTCCGCATTTGCGGCCTGATCACCGGCGTCCAACGCCGGATCAGCAAGAAGGGCGACAGCTGGGCATCGGTGACCATCGAGGACCTCGAAGGCGGGGTCGAGGTAATGGTGTTCCCAGGCGCGTACCAGCTCGCGATGCCGCTGCTGGTCCCCGACAACATCGTCGTGATCAAGGGGCGCATCCGGCGCAAGGACGAAGGCATCGAGCTCAACGCCCTCGAGGTCTCCCTACCGACTGTGCAGGGCGGCGCCGAGGCCCCGGTCGTCGTGAGCCTGCCGGTCTCGCGTTGCACACACGAGACGATCGAGAAGTTCAAGCAGGTCCTGAGCGTCCACCCCGGCGTCGCTGAGGTCCATCTGCGTTTGATCGGACCCGCCTCCACCAAGGTGATGCGTCTCGACAGTGCCTTGCGGGTGACCCCTTCTTCGGCGCTGATGGCCGACCTCAAGGAGCTCCTCGGACCGCGGTGCCTGTCATGAATGGGGGCCTCTCGTGAGCGCCGTCATCAAGTGGTTTGTGGCAGTTCTTGCCCTCGGTACGGCCTCCGGTTTCGCCTGGTTGCTTCTGGCCAACCCGGCCGAGTGGGAAGTCACTACCGATGGGGTCATCCTGACCGAAGAAGGCGCCAAGGGGCGGTTCGGCGTCATCGTGACCTTCGTCCTCATCGGCATAGTCGCCTCGTTCGTCTGGGGACTGGCCGCGGGCCTGAGGTTGAACGACATCGGCTGGCCGCTGGTTCCCCTCTTCGTACTCGGGGCGCTTCTGGCGAGTGTGATCGCCTGGCAGATCGGTGCCGCTTTCGGTCCTCCCGACCCGGCCTCCGTTACGGGCACCTCGGTGGGGGACAAGTTGCCGCAGGAATTGACCATCGACTCGGTCGCGCCATTCCTCGTGTGGCCGATCTTCGCCCTCTCCGGGCTTCTGCTGGCGGTCTACTACTCATCGGGCGATGTCGGCCCTAAGCGCTCCCGTCACCGCGACGAGGTCCTCGACAGCTAGTTCGAGGTCGAGTCCGCGCCGGCCGCCGGAAACGTAGATGCTCGGCCACCCGTCGGCGCTCGTGTCCAGTACGGTGCGGTGCCTTTTCTTCTGCCCGATCGGCGAAATGCCGCCGAGGACATAGCCCGTTGCACGTTGGGCCAATGCCGGATCGGCCATGTGTGCACGCTTCGCGCCGAGGGCAGCAGCGAGGGCCTTGAGGTCGAGGGTCGCCGTCACCGGCACGATTCCCACGACGAGCTCGCCGTCGACCTCGGCCACCAGCGTCTTGAAGACGCGCGCCGGCTCGAGCCCGAGCAGCTCGGCGGCCTCCATACCGAATGACTCCGCCCGTGGATCGTGGACGTACGTATGCGCGGTGAAGGTGATGCCCTCGCGATGCAGGTGTGCCGTCGCTGGTGTCGAGTCGGCAGCCGGATTTTTGCTCACGAGACCATTAAAGGTCCTTCGCGCCGGCGGGGGACAGTGCGCTCCGGTGAATGGCTACTCCGTAGAATCAAGATCGTGATCCGACGCCTTGACCTTCGCTGTCCCCCCAAGGACGATGCTTCCGCCGACTATGCGGCCGCGGTGCCCCGCGCTGCCTTCGACGTCGGTCATGCCGTGGAGATCGTCAAGCCGATCTGCGAGGACGTCCGGGTGCGCGGAGCGGACGCGGTGCTCGATGCCGGCGAACGCTTCGACGGTGTCCGTCCGGCGAGCCTCGCCGTCCCGGCCAAAAGCCTCGCCGAAGCACTCGACAACCTCGATCCCGACGTGCGCGCCGGTCTCGAAGAGTCGATCGACAGACTACGTGTCACCTGTGTGGCCGAGCTCGAGACGACTCTTGTCAGCGATGTAGCCGCCGGAGCGCGAGTCGAACGGCGGATCGTCCCGATGCAGCGCGTCGGTCTCTATGTCCCCGGCGGACTCGCACCCCTGGTCAGCACCGTCATCATGAACGCGGTCCCCGCACAAGTGGCCGGCGTGCCGTCGATCGCCTTGGCAAGCCCACCGCAGAAGGAGTTCGGCGGACTGCCGCACCCGACGATTCTCGCCGCCTGTGCGTTGTTGGGCATCGACGAGGTCTATGCCGCCGGTGGCGCGCAGGCGCTGGCGATGTTCGCCTATGGCGCCGAGCCGTGCCGGCCGGTCAACCTCATCACCGGCCCCGGCAACATCTATGTCGCCGCGGCCAAGCGCTACCTGCAGGGGACGGTCAGCATCGATGCGGAAGCCGGCCCGACCGAGATCGCAATCATCGCCGATGACACGGCCGATGCCGCCTTCGTGGCTGCTGACCTGATCAGTCAGGCCGAACACGATCCGCTCGCCGCAAGCGTCCTGATCACCGACAGCGAAGACCTGGCCACCGCGGTCGACTCCGAGCTCGAACGGCAGGTCCCGCTGGCCAAGCACCAGGAGCGCATCCGGCAGGCGCTGGCGGGGGAGCAGTCCGCCACGGTGCTCGTCCGCGATCTCGATCAGGCCGTCGACGTGGCCAACGCCTACGCCGCCGAACACCTCGAGATCCAGACCCGTGACGCCGCTGCCTTGTCGGAGCGGATCGTCAATGCCGGCGCGATCTTCGTCGGCTCGCACACACCGGTCTCACTCGGCGACTACTGCGCCGGGTCCAACCACGTGCTTCCAACAGCCGGTTGCGCCTGCCACTCCTCGGGACTGTCGGTGCGCGCGTTCTGCAAGAACATGCACGTCGTCACGTACAGCCAAGACGCCTTGCAGGCGGTCTCCGGTCACGTCGTCGCCCTCGCCGAGGCCGAGGACCTGCCGTCACACGGCGCGGCCATCACCGTGCGCTCCGGCCGGACTGGCGCCTGATGCCTGTACCCGACTGGGTGCCGATTCGCGAAGACCTGCGCGAATTCGAGCCGTATGGCGCCCCGCAGATCACCGATGTCATCTGCCTCAACGTCAACGAGAACCCCTACCCGCCGAGTGCTGTGGTCGCGGCCGACATCGCCGAGTCCGTCCGTGAGGTGGCCACAAGCCTCAACCGCTACCCCGACCGTGAAGCCACCGAGCTTCGGGCAGCCCTCGCCGACTACCTCGGTCATGGGCTGAGCGGCCAACAGCTTTGGGCGGCCAACGGCTCCAACGAAATCATGTTGCAGGTCCTGCAGGCCTTCGGTGGTCCGGGACGCTCCGCACTGTCCTTCGCGCCGACCTATTCGATGTACCCCGAATATGCCCGCGACACGCATACCGACTGGGTCGCCGGCCAGCGCGAAGAGGACTTCACCGTCGACGTCGATCGGGCGATCTCGCTGATCAACGCGGTGCAGCCTGACGTCGTGTTCCTCGCGTCGCCGAACAACCCGACCGGCACCGTGATGCCGTTCGACACCATACGAGCCGTCCTCGACGCGACACCCGGCGTCGTCGTCGTGGACGAGGCGTATGCCGAATTTCGCCGCGAAGGCACCCCGAGCGCACTCGATCTGCTGGCGGAGTATCCGCGACTGTTGGTGACACGGACCATGAGCAAGGCGTTTGCCCTCGCCGGCGGACGGCTTGGCTATGTGGCCGCCGACGCCGGGATCATCGACGCTCTGCGTATCGTCCGGTTGCCCTATCACCTGTCCGCGGTGACGCAGGCAGTCGCGCTGGCGGCCCTGCGCAACAGCGAGGAGCTCCTCGCCCAGGTCGACCAGCTGCGCAAGGGTCGCGACGACCTGGTGTTGTGGCTGGAGGAGCAGGGATTCGACGTCGCCGCCACCGATTCGAACTTCGTGTTGTTCGGCCAATTTGCCGATCGACACGCCATTTGGCAGGGTCTTGTCGACCGCGGCGTCCTGATCCGGGAGACTGGACCCGAAGGTTGGTTGCGCGTGTCCGTTGGCACGCCGGCCGACATGGATGCTTTTTACCGGGCGCTATTGGAGGTGCTGGGCAGATGACACGTACCGCACGCATCGAACGCAAGACGTCCGAGTCGCATGTGGTCGTCGAGATCGACCTCGACGGCACCGGCACGAACGACATCGACACGGGTGTGGGTTTTTACGACCACATGCTCACCGCGCTGTCGCGCCACTCGCTCATCGACCTCAAGGTGATCGCTGAGGGTGACATCCACATCGACGCCCACCACACCGTCGAGGACACCGCGATCTGCATCGGCGAGGCGATTCGCGAAGCCCTCGGCGACAAGGTCGGCATCCGTCGATATGGCGATGCGCTCGTGCCACTGGACGAGGCGATCGCTCAAGCGGTTGTCGACGTCTCCGGCCGCCCGTACTTCGTGCACTCCGGCGAGCCCGAACGGCAGATCACCGCGATCATCGGTGGGCAATACACCGGTGCGTTGACGGCCCACGTCTTCGAGTCGATCGCCCACCACGCGGGCATCACGCTGCACGTCAAGCTCCTCGACGGCCGCGACCCGCACCACATCGCCGAAGCGCAGTTCAAGGCGGTCGCGCGCGCTCTGCGTGACGCGATCGCGATCGATCCACGCGAGTCCGGCATCCCCAGCACCAAAGGTGCCCTGTGACGTTTAGTCCTGCCCGCTTGGCGCCCAGGTGAAACCGAGCGTCGCGGTCCTCGACTACGGCTCGGGCAATCTTCGCTCGGTCGTGCGTGCCGTCAAGCGGGCCGGTGCCGAAGTCACTCTGACGTCTGACCAGGGCGTCGCAGAAACCGCCGACGGCCTCGTCGTGCCCGGCGTCGGAGCATTCGCCGAGTGCATGAAGGGCCTCAAGTCCGTACGCGGCGACCGGATCATCGACCGACGGTTGTTGGGTTCGCGTCCCGTCCTCGGCATCTGTGTGGGTATGCAGATCCTTTTCGCCGAGGGCATCGAACACGGCGTCGACACCGAAGGGTGCGGCGAATGGCCGGGCGTCGTCGAGGCCCTGCAGGCCCCGATCGTGCCGCACATGGGCTGGAACACCGTGTCCGTGCCGGAGAATTCGCGGATGTTCGAGGGTATTCAGGACGAGCGCTTCTACTTCGTCCACTCGTATGGCGTGCGCGAATGGAAGCTGGAGACGCAACGACCGTTCACGGAGCCCGCCGTCACCTGGACCGACTACGACGGTGACCGATTCGTGGCCGCCGCCGAGAACGGACCGTTGTGGGCGACGCAATTCCACCCGGAGAAGTCCGGAGACGCCGGAGCGCAATTGCTGCGCAACTGGATCGCGATTCTCTAGAACCTATTCCTGGAGCGCGGCCAAGATGGCCTTAGCGAGCTCGTCAGGTTTGCTGAACTGCGGCCAGTGACCAGTCGGGAGTTCGACGATCTCGACATCGTGGATGCGGGGGAGCTCGGCGAAGTAGGGCACATCGTTCTTGATCGCCTCCTCGATCTCCTCGCGGGTGAACGTCGTCGAGATCATCGTGATCGGGACATCGAAGCGTGCCGGATTGCTCAGCGACAACGGGTCACAGGCAACGCCGGTGGGCTCGGGGACGGCGCGTGCCCTGAAGTCGGCGAGCATCTCATCGGTGAGATCGCGCAGATCGGCATCGCCATTCTCACGGAACAGGTCCCAGGGCGGCAGCGGCACTTCGACGTCGTCGCCGGGGAGCGAAGGGTTGACCGCCGAGCCCTCGGGCATGGGTCCGCTGTCGACATAGATCGCGCGGCTGACTCTGTCGGGACGTTGATCCGTGGCACCGTAGATGACCGATCCACCGCCACTGTGGCCGATGAGGACGACATCGCCCTGGGTCGAGTCGATGACTTCCACGAGTGCGGCGATCGTTTCGGCCATGCCAACGCCTGATCGGTCCGTGTCGACAGAATCGAGCCCGGGGCGCGTGACGGGGTTGACGTGGTGTCCGGCGGCTTCGAGGGCGGGGGTGACTTTGTCCCACGACCATGCACCGAGCCAGAAACCGGGAACGAGGATGAGGTTCATACTGCGAGGCTAGTGGCGGGCGCCGACAAGTACGATCGTCGTCGTGACTCTAGAACTCCTCCCCGCCGTTGACGTTGCCGATGGACAGGCCGTGCGCCTTGTCCAGGGCGAGCTTGGAAGCGAAACCGACTACGGTTCACCGCTGGATGCCGCCCTGCAGTGGCAGAACGACGGCGCCGAATGGATCCACCTCGTCGACCTCGACGCCGCCTTCGGCAAGGGTTCCAACCGCGAACTGCTGGCCGAGGTGGTCGGACGCCTCGACGTCAAGGTCGAGCTTTCCGGCGGTATCCGCGATGACGAGTCGCTGGAAGCCGCGCTCTCGACCGGTTGCACGCGCGTCAACCTCGGCACCGCGGCCCTCGAAAATCCCAAATGGTGTGCCAAGGTTGTGGGGGAGTACGGGGACAAGATCGCCGTCGGCCTCGACGTACGCGGCACGACGCTCGCGGCACGGGGCTGGACTCAGGAGGGCGGCGACCTGTTCGAGGTACTGGCTCGCCTCGAGCGTGACGGTTGTGCGCGCTATGTCGTGACCGACGTGACGAAGGACGGCACCCTCACCGGTCCCAACCTCGACCTTCTGCGCCAGGTGTGCGAGCAGACCAACAAGCCAGTGGTGGCCTCCGGGGGAGTCTCCAGTCTCGACGACTTGCGCGCGATCGCTTCGCTGAGTTCGATCGGTGTCGAAGGCGCCATAGTCGGCAAAGCCCTGTATGCGGGCGCCTTCACGATGCCCGAGGCCTTGGCCGCCGTCGCCCGGATCTAGAATCTGACGATGGCGCCCGACAAGTCACTGGTGTGGACGAAGTTCTCGTCCGATCCGCGTGATCCTGTGTCAGCCGGTCTCCGTGCGACCGACACGGATCGTCATGTCGTCACGTCGGCACTGGCCGATGCGTATGCCGACGGCCGCCTGGACCGTGGCGAGTACGACGAACGGTCCGATCTTGCCGTCACGGCCAAACTTCTCGGCGATTTCGTCCCGCTGCTCAAGGACCTGGCACCGGAAACCACGGCGGCCCTGGTCAAGCGGACACAGTCGCAGGATCTGCACGTCCTGGCGGAGCGGAAGTACGCACGGGACCTGCGCGATGCCCGCAACGGGTTCCTCGGGACCTCGGCCATATGTTGTGCCATCTGGGCCGTGACGAGCGTGGCGAGCGGCGGGGCCTACTTCTTCTGGCCGATCTTCCCGATGCTGGGCGTGGGCATCGGATACTTCTCGATGCGCCTCAACAAGGAGTCGCAAACCGAAGCGATCTGGGACAAGCTCGCCGCCAAGAGGCGCATCGAACGGGGAATCGACGATGCCTGAGGCATTGGCCACGGTTCGCGACGTTTGATGCCATGACCGGTTTTGCCCCGTACGACCCCGACGCATCGCGTATGGACGTGCCGATTTTGGCGGTTGTGCGTGAAGCGACTCCCGATGATCTCGACCCGCTCACTGCCTTCGAGCTCACCACGGTCAGCAGGACCCGCGGCGACTGGGAGGCCGTCATCGAGCAGTCCCTTGCCGACGATGACCGATTGTTTCTTGTCGCCGAGGTCGCCGGCGATGTCGCCGCATTCGGCCAGGCACATTTCCTGCCAATGCACCCAGTCAACCATTCGCCGCCGGGGTTCTATCTGACCGGCGTGACCGTCCAGCCGTCATACCGCCGTGGTGGACTGGGGCGGCAGCTCACCGTGGCCCGCCTGGACTGGATCCGGGAGAGGGCCGATGCCGCCTGGTATTTCGCCTCGTCGGCCAATCAGCCCTCGATCGACCTGCACAGCGCCTTCGGCTTCGTCGAGGTCAGCCGGGCGCGCACCATCCACGGTGTGACTTTCGATGCCGGCGAGGGGGTCTTGTTCCGCGCCGAACTCTGAACTGACTATTGGCGTAGACGGCCTGGATTCTGGTTGACGAATTCGATCACCGGCTGCCTTGGTGAACGGTAGGTGTGTCCGGTGGGGGTTCGCCAGACGATGTCGTGGCCATCGGGAACCACCTTCCATCCCGGCAGGTGTTTGAACGTATGAGATCGGACGCAGAGGCCCTGGCCGTTGTCTCTGGCCGTGGGACCGCCCGTGTGGAAGGCGATGACGTGGTCGAGGTGCTTGATCGGACTGTCACAGCCTGGCTGGCGGCAACGCTGGTCACGGATTGTGATGGATTTCGCGACGCTGCCGCTGAAACGGCGGTGTGCCTGGTCGCAGTCGGTCAATGAGTGGTCGATCGGGTCGGTGTAGAGACGGCGAATCCAGGATTGGTGGCCCGAGCGGATGATGCTGCTCGCGAGACTCGCGGGGATCGGCCCGAAGCCGGGCAGGACGCAGGGGGAGTCGTCCTCGTCGAGCAGGTTGCCCATCGTCATGATCAGGCCGATTTCAATGTTGAGATCGGTGGCTTTGGTGGCCCCGGTGACTCGCTGCACGAACTCATCGCACATCACCTGGCCGCTGGTCCGCGCATCCCCGGCAGCTTTGGCAGTGGCCGCAGCCTTGGCGAGGGCGTTGTAGGCGGCCTGCAACTGGTCGGCCGGCCCGCGGATCTGTAAGACTGCGACGCCGTCGGTGTCGGGGAACAACGACACGAACCTGTCGGCCCGATTGGCCTTCGCCCGCTCGGTCGCCGCGACGGTGTCGATCTCGATCGCATAGTGCCGTGCCAACGCGCCGGCACGGCGATGAGTGAGCCCTTCCAAGCGGCCTGAGAGACAGTTGTCCAGGCGGCCTGCCTGACTGGTGTCCAGACCGGTGGACTCGCGCACAACGGCGCGGGCCGAAGGTTCGGAGATCCCGCCGGCTGCCAACACGGCTGCGGTTTTCGGCATCCGGGCAAGCCCAACGGCGAAGCCGTACTGGGTACCTGCGGCCCAGGGCGAGATGTTGCGCGCCAGAGCGACCTCGCCGATCACAGACAACGAGTGGTCGCCACGGCCCAGCCCCATCTGGGCAGCCCGCTCGGAATCGAGCGCGGCGATCTGTGCGGCTTGCCCTGCCTGCGCCGCGCGGATCACGAGCTCGAAGGCCTTGATGGCATCAATCCGCTGGGCGCCCATCGGGTCGTCATGGGGATCGAAATCGTGCTCGCGAACCGCCTTGATCAGGTCTTCGACGGCCACGTCTTTGAACATACTTACACGCTAGAGCAAGCGTGTGACAGTCGATTTCCAACGACGAAGAGTGCGTGTGGAGGTGTTCTGAGGAAGCAATCCAAATGGCCATTTCGTGCCATTGTGACTCGTAGGCGCGGAGCGTATTCTCGCGCTCATTGGGGGGCCAGCCCAACCCAAGGAGTAAGTCATGGGAAACGTAGAGACGGCAAAAGAATCATACGAAGCATTCGGACGGGGCGACCTGCAGGCGCTGAAATTCGCCGACGACGTGGTCTGGTGGACGTCGGACGAACTTCCCCTCGGTGGTGAGGTTACGGGCCGGGAAGCGGTGCTGCAGAACTTCAGCCAGATCCCCAACTACTGGTCGGATTTCAGTGTCACGCCTGAGCGGTTCATTGACGCCGGTGACACGGTCGTCGTGACGGGCACTCAAAAGGCAACCGGCAAGGGCGGCAGTTTCGCAGCTCCATTTGTGCACATCCTGGAGTATCGCGATGGTCTGGCGTCGCGAGGCGAGTTCTATGGCGACACGGTCAAAGCACTAAAGGCGCTCGGCGACTGACCAACACCCCGAATGACCGGGCGAGGGGATCTTGGTCTCGATCAAACCAAGATGCTGTCGACGGCCGACGCGAACTCCGCGGGGTTGTCGTCCATCATCACGTGCCCGGCGCCGGTGATGATGCGGAACGCGACTCCCGACTGTTCGAGGCCCGCCCTGTCGGCCGGCTCACCGCCCTTCTCCCCACGGACCAACGTCCGGGAGATCTCCAGCCCGCTCAGGATTTCCCGCATCATCGGGTTCGAACCGACGCACAGTCCCGTCGAGGTCCGATGCAGTGCGATCGGGGTGGTTTGGCGCAGCGTCGTGGCCCAGGACCTGGGAGCGTCCGCGATGAACTGGTCGAATCCCCGGTCGACGAAATCGGCCTCGCTCTGCTGCGCGATGACGACGCTGGCCTCCCCGTCCCAGGCATCGAGGTTGGGCTCGGTGACGATCAATCTTGCCACGAGCTCGGGATGGCGTTCGGCGAGGACGAGGGCGACGGATCCGCCGAGGCTGTGCCCGATCAGGTCGACTCCCTCGAGTCCGAGCTGCTTCAGGGCGCCGGCGACAGCCGCGGCATGGCTCTCCAGGGAGTAGTCGAAGTCGTCGGGCTTGTCACTCGACCCGAAACCGGCGAGGTCGAACAGAAGGGACCGCGGTCCGGAGCGGCGCACCACCTGATCGAAGGCCGATGAGGACGAGCCGAGTCCATGCACATACCCGCGCACACGACCACCCTTACCTTCCTCCTGCCACCGAAGATGTGAACCGGGACGGAACTCGAAAGACGGCAAGGACACTTCAGCAGCCGTCGCGCATCAGGTCGGGCCTGGTGTCCTTGGTGACTTCGATGAAGCTGACCTTGGAGTCCTTGGTGACCTGGCCGATGCTCTCGTTGACCAGGAAACCTATCCAGCCTCCGGAGGTGCTGAAGTAGACGCCGGTCTGGCCGTAGCCGGCTTCGATCGCGGGTGAAAGGTTGTCGTAGGCGTCTTGGACCTCGCCGAGGGTGCTGCCGATGGTGACGCCGTTGTCGGTCTTGAGGCCCTTCCTCACTCCCATCGAGACGATCGAACCGGTCTCGTTCGTGATCACGTCGACCTGATCCTCGTAGAACTCTTTCCATTGCAAAGGCTCGACGTGCTCGCAGACATCTGCGCCGACCTCCACGTCGGTGTCGAAGTAGCCGGTGGCGGCCGCTTCGGCCTTCGTCATACCGACCTTGACCGTGCCGATGCGCCCGGGCGCGATGTCGAGCTTCTTCGGGACCGGTTCGCCGGTTGCGATCGCAGTGGGGCTGGCCGTCGTCGTCTTCGTCGGTGTCGGTGTCGGGGCCGGATCGGCCGTCTGGCTGTCGCCACAAGCCGTTGTCACAAGGAGCGCGGCAATCGCCGCAACGATTCTCAGGTTCATGGTCCTGCCCTTTCCCGATGGATACATCGTGGCAGGTTTTTGACCTTCGCCAACGCCCCGATACGCTCATTTCGTGAGCCTTGCCGTGCGTGTCATTCCCTGCCTCGACGTCGACAACGGCCGGGTCGTCAAGGGCGTCAACTTCGTGGATCTGCGCGATGCGGGCGATCCAGTCGAAATGGCCAAGGTCTATGACGCCGAAGGCGCCGACGAGCTCACCTTCCTCGACATCACTGCCTCCAGCGACTCGCGCGAGACAACCTTCGACGTGGTCAGCCGCACCGCCGAGCAGGTCTTCATCCCGCTCACGGTCGGCGGCGGAGTGCGCACGGCCGAAGACGTCAACACGCTGCTGCGCGCCGGCGCCGACAAGGTCGCCATCAACACCGGAGCCATCGCGCGGCCCGAAGTCATCGGCGAGATCTCCCGACGCTTCGGCAACCAGGTCCTCGTCATCAGCGTCGACGCGCGCCACAGCAGCGAACAGCCCAGCGGGTATGAAGTCACGACCCACGGCGGCCGGCAGTCGGCCGGACTCGACGCCGTCGAATGGGCGCGGACGGCCACCGAGCTCGGCGCCGGCGAGATCCTTCTCAACTCGATGGATGCCGACGGCACAAAAAATGGCTTCGATCTGGAAATGATCCGGGCGGTCCGCAGCGTTACACAAGTGCCGCTGATCGCCAGCGGCGGCGCCGGCAGGCCCGAGCACTTCCCCGCAGCGATCGACGCCGGTGCCAATGCCGTACTCGCCGCAAGTGTCTTCCACTTCGGCGACATGACCATCGGACAGGTGAAAGAGACCTTGCGAGCAGCTGGACACAGTGTCAGATAAGAAGGCAGTGTCAGATAAGACAGTGTCAGACAAGAAGGACACGGCTTCAGACAAGAAGCCGGTGGCGGCCCAGGCCGACAACCTCGGCGCGGCCCGGCCGTCGACGGCCCAAGGCATGGCGCTGCTCGGCCGCGGCATCCGCGAACAGAAAAAGCTGTTCACCCTCTCGGTGATCGGCAGCGTCCTGTTCGGCGCGATGACCGTTGCCGACGCCTGGGTCCTGGGCTGGGCGACCGACCACGCCATACGACCGTCCTTTGCCCGCGGCGACATCGCCCAAGGCGCGCTGGTCACCACCGTCCTGCTGTTCATGACCGTCGCGATCCTTCGCGCCCTCGGGATCATCGGGCGACGGCTGATCGGCGGCATCGTCTTCTACCGGCTGATCGCCGACTACCGCCGCCGGGTGACGCGCAAATACCTCGAGCTCCCGATGGCGTGGCACCACCGCCACCCGACCGGCCAGCTGCTGTCCAACGCCAATGCCGACGTCGAAGCAGTCTGGGCGGTCTTCATGCCGTTGCCGATGGCGATCGGCGTCATCGCGATGTTGGTTGCCGCGATCGTCGCGATGCTCGCCGCCGACGTCGTGCTGACATTCGTCGGCCTCGTCGTCTTCCCGGCACTGTTCATCATCAACGTCGGCTACCAGCGCTGGCTGAGCCCGCGGGTCGCCCACGCCCAGGCCCTGCGCGGAAGCGTCAGCGCAGTCGCGCACGAATCCTTCGACGGCGCCCTCGTCATCAAGTCGCTCGGCCGCGAAGCCGATGAGACGGCGCGCTTCAAGAAGGCCAGCGACGAGCTGCGCGACGCCAACATCGCGATCGGCCGCATCCGCAGCATCTTCGACCCCCTGCTCGAAGCACTTCCCAACATCGGCATCCTTCTCGTTGTCCTGATCGGTATGGGCCGGGTGACCAGCGGCGCCGCCGCCCCCGGCGATGTCGTCCAGGTCGCCTACCTCTTCACCGTCGTCGCCTTCCCGGTCCGCGCGATCGGCTGGGTCCTCGGCGAGCTCCCGCGCAGCGTCGTCGGCTGGAACCGCGTCCGCAACGTCCTCGAAGCCGAGGGCTCCATGCAATACGGCACAGACGCCCTGACCGGTGACGGTCCCGTCGACGTGTCGGTCCGCGACCTGACGTTCGGCTTCGAGGACGGCTCGAGTGACGTGCTGCGACACATCGGCTTCGACATCCAACCCGGCAAGGTCATCGCCGTCGTCGGCGCCACCGGCAGCGGCAAGAGCACCCTCACGTCGTTGCTGACCCGCCTTGTCGACCCCGACACCGGCAGCATCCGCATCGCCGGCAAGGACATACGCGAGCTCACTCATCAGTCGCTCGCCGAGACCGTGGCCGTGGTGCCCCAGTCGACGTTCTTGTTCGACGACTCGGTCCGCGAGAACGTCACTCTCAGTGCTGACATCCCCGACGAGGACGTATGGGCGGCGCTCCGCACCGTCCAGGCCGACGGTTTCGTCAGCGCCCTCGCCGGCGGACTCGACACGGAGTTGGGGGAGCGGGGCACGACCCTCTCGGGCGGCCAGAGGCAACGGCTGGCCCTTGCCCGCGCCCTCGTACGCCATCCGCGCCTCCTGGTCATGGACGACGCGACCAGCGCCCTCGACCCCGAGGTCGAACAACGAATCCTCCGCGCCCTGGCCGACCAGACCGTCGACGGCAACGGTCCGACTGTGCTCGTCGTGGCCTACCGCAAGGCCACCATCGCGCTCGCCGACGAGGTCCTGTTCCTCGACGAGGGCGCCATCGCCGATCGCGGTTCGCACGCCGAGCTCATCAGCCGGTCGGCGGCATACCGCGACCTCGTCGATGCCTACGACCAGGCGAGGGAGGCACAAGCATGAGCGCTCCCGGACTGAGCAGCCCCGCAAACGCGCTGCCCGAGGATCGTGCAGGCGGTTTTGCCGTCATCCGGCGCGGACTCGCGATGTCGCCGGCCATCAAACAGGGCCTCGGACTCACGATGCTGCTCGCGATCCTGAGCACCATGGGCGGATCGATCGTCCCGATCCTCATCCAGGTCACTGTCGACTCCGGCCTCGGCAAGGGCGGCGACATCGACACCGGCAAGGTCGGCAAGTATCTCGCCCTGGCCGGCGTCCTCATCGCCATCACCGCAGCGTGCGCATACGCCATGCGGGTCAGGCTGTTCACCGCCAGCGAGCGCGGCCTGGCCGAAGTCCGCGTCGACGCGTTCCGCCACGTCCACGACCTCTCGATGCTGACCCAGAACGCCGAGCGCCGCGGCGTCCTCGTCTCCCGCGTGACGTCCGACATCGACCAGGTCTCCCTGTTCCTGCAGTTCACCGGGATCATGATCATCATCAGCTTGGGCCAGATGGTCGTCGCCACGGTCATCATGGCCTACTACTCGTGGCAGCTCACGATCGTCGTCCTCGTCTGCTTCCTGCCGCTGGCGGTGAGCCTCAAGTACTTCGCCGAGCGCATGAGCCGCGCCTATGACGTCGTCCGCCGTACCGTCGGCGAGCTCCTCGCCGTCATCGCCGAACCCGTCGTCGGCGCCTCGGTCGTCAAGTCGTATGCGATCGAGCCGCGGACCCAACGCCGGGTCGACAGGGGCATCGAGGTCAACCTGCAGGCCAACATCCGCGCACAGCGGCTCGTCGCGGTCACGTTCGCGTCGGCCGGTGTCGCCGGTGGACTCGCCAACGCCGGTGTCATCGTCGCCGGCGTCGCGCTCGGTGTTGCCGGCAACCTGTCGATGGGCACCGTCATCGCCTTCGCCTTCCTCGTCGGCCTCTTCGTCGGACCAGTACAGATGGCGACTCAGGTCATCACGGACGCACAAAACGCCATAGCTTCGTGGCGCCGCGTCATCGACCTTCTCGACACCCCGGCCGATGTCGTCGACCCCGGCGCGGCCGGTCTTTCCCTCGACGAAGGTGCGCTCGGCGCGACTTTCGACCACGTCACGTTCGCCTATCCCAGCGGACCGCCGGTCCTGACCGACATCAACGTCGTGATCGAGCCTCGTCAGCGCATCGCGATCGTCGGGGAGACGGGCTCGGGCAAGACGACTTTCGCCAAGCTGCTGACCCGGTTGATGGACCCGTCGGCCGGCACGGTCCTGCTCGGCTCGACCGATATCAGCAAGGTCAACTTCGACAACCTCCGCCAGCACGTCGTGATGGTGCCGCAGGAGGGTTTTCTGTTCGACTCCTCGCTCGCCGACAACCTTCGCTACGGCAAACGTGACGCCACAGACGTCCAGCTCAAACAGGCCGTGGACGATCTCGGGCTCACCGATTGGTTCGAAACCCTCCCGCAAGGGCTCGAGACACCCGTCGGTCAACGCGGTGAGTCCCTGTCGGCGGGGGAGCGGCAGCTCGTCGCGCTCATACGGTCCTCGCTGGCCAACCCCGATTTCCTCGTGCTCGACGAGGCCACCAGCGCCGTGGACCCACAGACCGAGCTCCGCGCGACCCGTGCCCTCGAAAAGCTGCTGAGCGGCCGCACGAGCGTGACGATCGCGCACCGGCTCTCGACCGCCGAGACCGCCGACCGCATCCTCGTGTTCGACGCCGGCCGGTTGGTCCAGGACGGCGACCACGACGAGCTCATCGACCAAGAGGACGTGTATGCGCGCCTGCACACCAGCTGGGTGGCGCAGTCGCACCTGTCCATCGACCTGACGTTGTGACGTCATCACCGACGTAGGTCAGGGCGTACGCGCGTGATGACGTTACGCGGCGCGTGGAAGGATGAATCCGTGAGCGAACTCGATCCAACCATTGCGTCGCGGCTCAAACGCGACGCCCAGGGACTCGTGCCCGCCGTCATCCAGGACGCCGGGAGCAAAGACGTCCTCATGGTGGGCTGGATGGACGAAGAAGCACTCCATCGCACCCTGACGACGGGCCGAAGCACGTTCTGGAGCCGCAGCCGCCAGACCTACTGGGTCAAGGGCGAAACCTCGGGCAACACCCAGGCGGTGCGTGAAGTCCGACTCGACTGTGACGGCGACACCCTCCTGGTGCTGGTCGATCAGACCGGTCCCGCGTGCCACACGGGCGCCCGCACGTGTTTCGACGCGGATATCCTGTTGTGAATGGCGCAGTGTTGTGAACCCACGCCGGCTCTACGGGCCAAGCGTGCTCGGCGCACTGGCCACCGGTGGACTTGCCTTCTTTGCCGCCTCGCGGACCTGGGCGCACACGACGGTAGAGGCCAGCGGTGTGCCGACGGCGCCAGTCGCCGTCTCCGGCGCCGATGCGGTCGCCCTCGTGCCGGCACTCGCCCTGGTCATCGTCGCGGCATCGTTGGCCGTTCTCGCGGCATCCGCACGCGTTCGACGGGCAGTCGGACTGCTGATCATCGTGGTTGCCCTCATCGGCGTCGTCGTGATCCTGGGCGCGGAAAGCGCCATCGACAAGGCGGTCGATTCGGCGGTGCGTGATTCGCCGGCCTTCATCGGGACCAACACCCCGGACGCCGTGTCGCACAGCGTGTGGCGCTGGGTCACTGTCGCCGGCTTCGTCCTGTCGGCGCTCGTCGGGGTGGTCATCACCCGGTTCGGCGCCCTGTGGCCGACGATGGGTCGCAAGTACGACGCCCCCAAGGCCCACACCCCCACCGCGGAGGTCGAAACCGAATCCGACATCTGGAAGGCTTTGGACGACGGCAGGGACCCCACCCAGTAGGCTGAGGGCCGTCGCAGAACCCAGCTAGGAGAAATCAGTTATGTCGCACGGATCGTCGCCGGCCGCTTGGACCGCAGTGCTCGTTTGTCTCGTCGGAATCACGTTGGCGGGCGTCGCCCTGGTCCCCAACCCGCACTGGGTCCTGTTCACCATTGGTTGCGTCATCACGCTGCTCTCCGGCGTCATCGGTCGCGTCATGGCCGCCGCCGGACTCGGCATCGATCGCTCGGCCCACTAACCCCCGGCCACCCCGAAGGACCGCACATGAGCGATCAGACACCTCCGCAGTACCCGAGTTACCCGGGCAGTGTTCAACTGCTCGATGTCCTGTGGCCGCTATGGGACGACCGGAAACAGTGCAGGCACGACAAGGTCGTCGGATCGGTCGTCATCGCGAAATGAGCACCACCGAGTCCACACTGACTCGCCGACAAGCACTCAGGAGTCCCGCGCTGGTGGGGGCCATTGGCCTCACCGCCGCAGGACTCCTGCACTTTCACGACCCGCACGACTCGGGCGCTTACGGGTTCTGTCCATTCCTGCTGATCACGGGTCGGCCGTGCCCGGGCTGCGGGGGATTGCGCGCGATCAACGACCTGACGCGATTCGAATTCGGGGCGGCCGTCTCGAGCAACATCCTGGCCGTCGCGCTCGTCGCGGTTCTGGCTGTGGCCTACGTCCTGTGGATCGCGCGACGTTGGCGTGGCGAGGACAAACCGATGATCGTTCTGGGCAAGACGACCGGTATCGCCGTCATGGTCCTGTTGGTCGTGTTCGGGATCGTCCGGAACACGCCTTGGGGTTCATGGCTGGCACCCTGAGCCGAACCGGTGGCCCGGTAGAACCGGTGGACTAGTAGCCGCTGAGTGAACCCGCGAAGCCCATCACGAATATCCCGATCACGTAGAGCACAGCGAATGCGATGCCGGTGATCATCGACCAGAGGGCCATCTGATTGGCCTGCGGACCCTGAAGACCGGGTGCGCCGTAGCCATAGGTCGCGCCCGGTGGTGGCGGTGGTTCGTTGCCGGGCGGGTATGACGGGTAGCTCATGCGGGTCCTCAGGTCGGGGAAGAGTCAAAACCCTAGCGGGCCTGGTCCGCACCTCGTGGCACGGACCAGGCACGCGACCTTAAGGCGCTACGGGCTCGCCTTGGAACTTCCGGAAGGCGTAAGCCGTTGCGATGATGACGATCGGCAGGGCGACGAGGAGACCGACGCACAGTGCGATGGCGCCGGCGATGATGACGACGATCGACAGCAGGATCAGCAGCAGCGTGTCGCCGATGTGGTCCTTCACCAGATTGAAGCTCGAGGTGATCGCTTCGATCGGGTTCTGGTTCTTGTCGACGACGAAGTACATCGCGAACACGGTGAAGAACGCCACCAGGAGACCCGGGATGATGAGCAGGATGAATCCGATTGATTCGAGCACGGAGACAATGAGCGACGTGATGATGACGTTGGCGATGGGCAGCCGGCTGAACGCGGATCCCAGATCGAACGTCTTGCCCTCGGTGACATCGAGCGCGCCGCGGATGATGGCGGCACCCACGATGTAGGTGACGACCGTCGACAGGGTCTGGAAGATAAGGCTGGACACCGAGACGCTGAACATGCCTGATCCGACGTTGCCGCCGTCGAAGGACCTGCCGATGATCGACAGAACGATGGAAACGGCGATGAGGATGAGGGCGGCCAGAAGGATAGGGCCGGCATTCTCACGGAATTTCTTCCAGCCGTAGCTGATCGCATCTGTGGCGCTGAACGGCGTCGGGCCGCTGACAGGAGGCTGGTTGCCCTGATACGGCGGAGGTGTTTCGCCCGAGGCCGGCTGGTCGAACGACCCGTAGCTGGGCAGTCCCGAGGTCGGATTGTTGTCGTCTGGTGTGGGAGGAGGCTCTTGTGAGGTCATGGCCGCGAGTCTAGTGAAATCCACCGTGTTGTCAGCCCATAGAACGCAGGATTCGCCGAGGTTTCGGGACGTCGTCGACGGTCATGGGGTGTCGGGCGCGAGGAAGAGGACAACCATGCTCTGTATGACGATGACCGCGCCCAGGGTGATTCCGGAGAGAGCGAGCGCGTCGCCGGTCTCGTTGCGAGCCGGGACCTTGATCTCGCGGCGCGCATAGATGCCCGAAGTGATGGCGATGACGCCGAAGATCGGGCCGGCGCTTATGCCCGGGATCAGCAGCGTCAGCCCCATGGCCAGCGACCAGATGGCCTTTCGGTTGACGCGGGCCTTGGGCGTCTGTTCGGGGAGAGTCACGGCGTGAGTCTAGGTGTACTGACCAGGCACGTTGGTCGAGATCGTGTGACGACACGGTCTGAATGTTCTTGATGGGTGAAGGCCTCCGGGCGTGAAGTGGAGCTGTCTAGAAACCGCTTCACTGACCTGGAGGCCT
>JALYQD010000083.1 GCA_030856025.1 Actinomycetota bacterium | reverse complement strand
CGTCAAGGCCGCCAAGGTCAAGATGAACAAATTCGCCGGTGCGGGCGCCGGGGTGGGCGACAAGTCGCGGACCTGGCAATTGCCCGGCTGGCAGAGGATGGATGCCTGGAGCATGGCCGTACCGGTCTGGCTGGCGACCCGGTCGCCGCTGACGGCACGCATACTCGCCGACGGCTCTTATCTGCGCGCCATTTTCAGCAGCGCATGGGGCCTCCTGGTCATCGCCGGCGGTTACCTCGGCCTCGTCGCGGCTCACCAGACCAACGGCGTCCCGATCGCTCCCTCGCTTGCCCTGACCACGGCGCTGCTGGTCATCGCGATCTTCGATGCCACCGCCGGGGCGGCCGGTGTGCTTGGCTTCCTCGTCGGGATGTTCATCTGGCGCTCCGACCAGCTCAGTACGGTCACGACGATCCGTTCCTTCCTCGGCCTGGCTGCGCTCTGGTTCGCCACACCCCTCATCGCGGCCGCAACCAGGCCGTTCCGTCGCACGACGGCAATGGGATCGAAGTATGCGTGGGACCGGCTCGCCGACTGTGTCATCGGCACGCTGACTGCCGGCTGGGCGGTCCAGAAGACCATCGGCGGCATGCCCGGGCTGTCGGGGCTCGACCTGCCGATCGCCGACCACGCCAACCGCCTCGCGTTGATCGCCATGGTTGCTGTGGTGGCGCGTGTGCTCGTCGAGGAGTTCGCCGCGTGGCGCTATCCGCTCCGACTCTCGGCGGTCGAAAAAGGCAAGATGCCGTTCGCGGGGAGCCGTCAACGAATCTTCGCGACCGGGCTGCGCACGGTCCTGTTCGTGTTCCTGCCGATCTATGAACGGAAGTTCCCCAACTCAGAGCAACTCCACGGGCTCCTGCCCGGCGGCATCCTCAAGACCCTGATCATGCTGATCATCGGCAGCTTCTTCGCCCAGCTCGTGTTCTCGATCCTCACGAATCCCGAAACCATGCTCCGCAGCGGCTTCCTGCTGATGACGATCCCAGGGCTGATCCTCTCGGCGCTCGGACTCTTCGGCCATGACGGGCCCGATCCCGAGTGGACCTGGCGGCGTCAGTTCATCGGTGTCGGCATCCTCGCCGCGATCCTGTACCTCGTCTTCACCGGCTTCTGAGTCAGATGTCCCGGCCCGTGCCGGCCGACACGAGTTCTACGTCTTTGGCGTCGCCGATCAGTGAGCCGCCGGGCAGGTCCTTGCGCTTGTCACGCGCGACGATGACGCACGAGGTCGGGAAGAAGTCGCCGTTGCCGATCCAGCCACCCAGTCCCCGCTCGGCAACCGCGGTTACGTCTTTGTCGTAGTCCTTGCCGAGGATGGTCGGCAACGCGTCGACGCAGGGGCTGTTGAGCTTCTTCCACTGCTTTTCGGTCGGTTCGTTCAGCCCGATCGACTCAAGGAAATCGGGACCAAAGGTTTCATAGGCGTCGAAGTCCACGAACATCTCGCCGTAGTGCTGTTTGTCGCAGGCGATCAGCTCGCCCTCGCCGCCGGCCTGATAAGCCACGCATTGACGGCGGTTGAGCGGGAAGTCCTTCGTGAAGAAGTTGTGGAAGGCCGGTGCATCGGATTTTGACCTGACGGCCCCGGGTGCGCCGTCAGGGGATCCGCCGGGCTTTTTGGTGTAGCGAATCGTGCAGACGAATTTCCTCCTGCCCTCTGCCCAGTTGCCGGCGTCGATCATGTTGATCCAGGTTGCCGCCCCACGCGAGATCGGGCTGGCATACACGCCCTGCGCGGACTTGCCGTTGAACTTGAACTTCGACAGTCCAGTCGCGTTCGCACTTGCAGCTCCGCATCCTGTCCCTATGAACTCGGAAAGCTTCGGCGACTTGTCTTCGTTGGCCACCGTCGCAAGCTGCGTGCGCTGGGCAATGCGCTCTTTGGGGGTCTTGCCCTTGAGGAATCGGGCCGGCACATCGGTGACGGCGGTGACCTCGTAGATGTGGGGCTTGGTGCAGTCGACCCTTGAGTTGAAGTCGGGGGCGAAATCATCGAGGTCGGGCACTTCCTTCGCCAGGCATTGGCCGACCTTGGGGACCGCTTGCGCCGCTGGAATCGCCGTCGATGTGGCCGATGGCTTCGAGCCGGCCTTTGAGCCGCTCTTCGAATCGGTGCAGCCGCCCAGAATGACCGCGGTCGACACAACGACTACTGCGGACCGCATGATTTTTCGACCCGAGAACATGCCGAAACCATAACTGCCGAAATTGCGCACCGTGGTCGAACGCTTCAACCACACGTCGGGTGAGTCAGGCGCCCTGACCCTTGGAGATGCGGACGAAGTCAACGTTGGCCGAATTCTCCACGAGGCTGCCGGCGGGCAGGTCGAAGTCCTCTGATTCATACGGGACGGCGACGCAGTACGTCGTGAACACAGGACTGTCTTCGTACCACCCCTGCGTTCCGAGGTCGGCCGCCCCGGACAGGTCGCCATCCAGGTCGCTGCCGATCAGTGCCGGCAGACCGTCGAAACACGGGTCGCCGAGTTTCTCCCAGCCCGCGTCATTCGGATCGTCGATGTCCATGTTCTGCACGAACTTCTGGCCGAAGACCGCTGCGGCGTCGTAGCTGAAGAAGATCTCGCCGTAGTGGTGCTTGGTGCAGGGACTGAGTCCGTAGCGATCCTGGCTGTCGTACGTCACGCATTGACGACGAACCGCCGGGAAGTCTTCGGTGAGGAAGTCGTGGAACGCCGGGTGGCCGGTCTTGGCGCTGATGGGTTCCGGCGCGACGTCCACGCCTTCGTCGGTGAGGTGCTTCGTGAACCGTACGGAGCAGATGACTTTCTCCCGACCGTTGATCCAGTCGGCGGGGGACGAGAGATTGATCCAAGGCTCGGCGCCGCCCATGACGAGCTCGGCCCCGGCCTCCTTGAGCGACTTTCCGCCGATTCTTAGGCGGCCCATACCGGCATTCTTCAGCGCCGCGGGCCCGCATTCGGTGTCGGCGAATTCACCGAACTCGTCGGTGAGCTGGCTGGCCTCGTCCACCGAGCCGAGCACCTTGCGATTGGCCAGCTTCGCCTTGCTCGTCTTGCCGCGCAGGAATCGTTTCGGGACGTTGATGACGTCCGAAACTTCATAGACGTGCGGCTTCCTGCAGTCGACGCCGGTGTTGAAGTCGGGCGCAACGTCGTCGAGGTCGTGAATCTCCTTGGCGATGCAGTCACCGGCATGGACGGCGGCGGTCGCGGCAGGCTTCGCGGCCGGGGAGGTCGTGGTGTTGGCACCACCACAGCCCGCGGCGATCAGGCAAACGGCAACGGCAAGGGCGCACAGGACTCGCATGGGCGGTTCTTTCTGAGATGGGCGCCCGACTGCTTTTCCCCCGAGCTGGCCCAACTTTATCTGTGCAGGTCCACGTGTGTACGACGAAATGCAACAAACTCATTAAGAGCCTGCGGGTTGGTGAGAGCGCCCTTGGCCACGGCTTCCTCGACCGGTGTTCCTTGCAGGATCTTCTTGGCCGGCACCTCGAGCTTCTTGCCCGACAACGTATGCGGCAGCGCGCTCACCTGGTGGATCACGTCGGGCACGTGGCGCGGCGAGAGCTGGGTCCGGAGCGCGGTCGCGATGGTGCGGCGTATGTCGTCGTCGAGGCTCAGGCCTTCGGCCAGCACGACGAACAGCAGCAGGTTGCCGGCGCCGCCTTCGTCGTCCTCGAGGTGGACGACGAGGCTGTCGGAGACTTCGGGCAACGCTTCGACGACGGTGTAGAACTCGGCGGTGCCGAGCCGGACACCGCCCCGGTTCAGAGTCGCATCGCTGCGGCCGGTGACGATGCAGGTGCCGCGATCGCTGATCGTGATCCAGTCGCCGTGGCGCCAGACGCCGGGGATGTCCTCGAAGTACGCCGCCCGATAACGCGAACCGTCCTCATCGCCCCAGAAGCCGACCGGCATCGAAGGCATCGGCGCGGTGATCACGAGCTCGCCGAGTCGGCCGATGACCGGCTGGGCCTTCTCGTCGAAGGCCTGTACGGCGGCCCCCAGGCAGCGGCAGGCGATCTCGCCCGCATACACCGGAACGATCGGGGCTGAGCCGACGAATCCCGAGCACACATCCGTGCCGCCGGAGAGTGAACCGAGCTGTGCCGTTGGGCTGACGTTGTCGTAGACCCAGCGGAATCCTTCGGCCGGCAGCGGTGCCCCGGTCGACCCGATGCCGCGTAGCGCGGACAGGTCGGCGATGTCCTGGGGCACGAGCCCCTCTTTGCGGCATTGCAGCAGGAAGGGCGCGCTTGTGCCGAAGTAGGTCACGCCGAGCTCGTCGGCCAGGTGCCAGAGCATGGCGGTGTCGGGGTGGCCCGGATTGCCGTCGAACATCACGATCGTCGATCCGACGCCGAGGCCGGAGACAAGGAAGTTCCACATCATCCAGCCGGTGGTCGAGAACCAGAAAAACCGGTCGGCCGGGCCGAGGTCGGTCTGCAATCCGAGGGACTTCAGGTGCTCGATCGTTATCCCGCCATGCCCGTGGACGATCGGCTTCGGGAGACCGGTCGTGCCCGAGGAGAAGAGGACATACAGCGGAGCATCGAAGGCGACGCGGGTGAACTCGAGCGGCGCGGCCTCGCTGGTCCTCTTCGCGTTGGTGAAGGTGGCCCAGCTGACGGCTCCGTCCGGAGCGGGCGCCGCGGGGTCGAGGTAGGGAAGCCACACGAGAGTTTCGACGCTGGGGAGGGCGGCCCTGATCGCTTCGACCTCGGACCGGCGGTCGATGGCCTTGGTGCCGTATTGGTAGCCGTCGACGGCAAGCAACACCTTGGGCTCGATCTGTTTCCAGCGGTCGGTCACGCTCTGGGTGCCGAACTCGGGAGCGCACGAGCTGAAGATCGCGCCGATGCTGGCGGTCGCGAGCAGCATGATCAGCGTCTCGGGGATGTTTGGCGAGTATGCGGCCACCCGGTCGCCGGCCGTGACGCCGGCGTTGAGCAGGCCGGTCCGGGCGCGGGCGACCTGGTCGCGCAGTTCGGCTGCAGTCAGGCCGATCTCGTCACGGCTTTGCGAACGGGCCAGAACAACGACGTCGTCATCGGCGCGGCCGGGCATACGCAACATTGCCTCGGCGTAGTTGAGCCGGACTTCGGGGAACCATGAGGCGCCGGGCATCGAGGCATCGGCGAGGGCGACGGTCGGTTCGGCGTCGCCCGGACCCGTATCGCCCGCATCTGTGTCGCCCGCATCTGTGTCGCCCGGTATGGCGAAGAAGCGCCACACGGCCAGCCAGAAGCCGTTGAGGTCTGTCGTCGACCAGCGCCACAGGGCCTCGTAGTCGTCGAACGTGAGATCGCTGTCCTTCTCGAGCCAGTCGAGGAACTCGCCGATTCGGGTCTGCTGATGTTCAGGTGGCGTCCAGAGGACTTCGCCGATGTTTGGCAGGGTCATCCGGCAACCCTAATCGGGTTGGGTGCGACTCGAATCGGCGGCGGCGACGGCGCGATGCGCAATCGCGTAGGTCGCGGCTCCCAGCAGCGGCACGACGAGCCACGCCCAGGTGCCATCGACGACGTTGAGGAAAAAAGCCATGATGAAGAAGAGGGTGAAGCAGACACCGAGAAAACTCGTCACGCGCGGTTGGCGCACGTGGAATGTTGCGAGCAGGAGCTCGCCGACGGCGAACGCGACGAACGCGACGATGACCACGGTGAGTGAACCCCATCGGCCGCCACCGGTGGAGGTGCCGCGGAGCTCGCTGAACATCATCGCGAAGAGGGCCGCGAGCCCGACAGTGAAGAGTCCGACCAACAGGCCGACTATGGCCGACGCCCTCGTCTGCTCCATGCGGGGGATTCGATAGGCGCGTGCCCTGCCGAATGCGGCACTCGTGGACGAGCCGACCTTGCCGGTCGCGCCCTTGACGCCGCCGGCGACTGCCGAGGCCGCCTTGCGGGCCTGGTTGCCGACGGCCTTGCCGGCGGATCCGGCCTTCTTGCCGAGCTCGCGCTTGGGGGCTGCGACCTTTGGAGTCTTGGTGACGGTCTTCTTCGGCGGCGCAGCCTTGGCCTTCGGATTCGGTCGGCCAAAACGAACGGTCGCGGCAGGCATCTTGGCGACGGGTCGCTTGACAACGGTCTTCTTGACGACGCGTTTGGCGACCTTTTTCGCGGGTTCCTGCTCCTTGGCCATGGGGGTGATTCTTTCACACGGTTCGCAGCCGAGAATACCGAAAAGGTTTCGATCGGGTGGAGTTTGGGCAGTCCTCGGGTCAGGGCGGAGCGTTCGCCGCGTCGAGCATCCGTCGCAGGGCGGATTCGCCACAACTGAAGCCGTCCTGCCGTCGAAACGGGTTGCCGCATCGGGCCGCAATCGTGGATGGACCCGGTCGGCATACGCCACTGGTAGCGGCCGCCGATGTTGATCGTTTGCGCGATGCCGAAGGTCTTGGCTCGGTGGTGTCGGCGGCACAAACCCCTGAGGTTCGCTCCGCTGGTGGGGCCTTCGGGAAGCGGAGTGTCATGATCCTTGTCGCAACGCTCCGCCGGTGCCGTGCACGTCGGGAACCTGCACTGCCCGTCACGAACGTCGAGCGCGTAACGAAGCCTGACCGAGGGACGTCGGCCCATCTCGGTCACGTCGAGGAGATTGCCGGCCGGATCGGTGAGGAGCCTGGCAAAGAGTGTGCCTTCCTGTTGGCAGATTTCGCGGACGACGTCGGCGGGGATGCAGGCCGAACGGTCGAGCAGCTCTCCAGGAGTGTCATCGAGGCCGAGCATCGTCGAGATCGGCACCGTGATGCCGACGGTGACTCCGGCGCTGCGACCGGTGTCGACTCCGCCGATGGTGATGCGTCCCAGCAACAGGTCTGCGAAAAGATCGGCCCGGCGCTGGTCCATCGTGCGGGGATCGCTGTTGCCGAGGTCGCGGGCGAGCTTGGTCAGGAGGCTGTCGATGCGGGAGGCGTCAGTCGTCGAGCCGAGGCCGCGGATCCAGGCGACGCCATCCGGGTCGTGGTCGACGGCGACGTAGCGGTCCGCGAAAGCGCGGCGACTGCGCTGACTGTGGTTGTCGGGCTCGGTGCGGGCGACGAACCGGTTGAGCCAGGACTGCAGCTGACTGGTCGTATGAGTGCGCGCGTAGGCGCAGGCCCGGTCGTCGAGCTCGGCGACCGACAGCGGACTCGTGAGCCGTGATGCGGCCAGGTCGATCTTCCAGACCAGGAATCGATCGAGCTCACCGCGACGCCAGGACGCCCATACCGAAGGCAGCGTCCCGCGCACTCGTCGGGCCTGGGCGATCTGGTCCTGGACCCGTTTGGTCGACAGCCTGAGTGCCACGCCAATCTCATCGGCAGCAAAGCTCGCCTCGAGTCTGGCGACCTTGGCATTGTCGTGGCGTTCGCTCTGCCGTCGGCGGAGATCGGCCAAGGCGAGCATCTCCTTGGCCAGCCCAGCCTCGAGCGCGGCGATGTCGCGTTGCATCATCGCCATGCGGTCAAGCATCGCTGCGCCGGGATCGAGGACTTGCTCCATACAACGAAACTACCGGTGCCCACTGACACTGGGTCCGAGCGTGAAGAGCCCGGAATCAGCGCATTTCAGCTGAGGCGCCGGCGCACCGTCCGGACAATGATCGGCGGCGTCCATGGCCGTGCCGCCTGAACAACCCGAAGCTTCCAGGGGCTCGACATCCAGGCCGGCTGAGCGGCCTGCCTGGCGCGATGGAGCTCGGTCGAGCTGCGGAAGTAGGCGCTGGACCACACATCGCGAGAAGGGCGCGAGCCGGTGTCCAGGAGTTCCTCGACCCGATCGACGAGGACCTGGGTCGGGAGCCGGTCCCTGCCGCCGAAGTAGCTCTCCCGCCAGTCCGGCTCGACATCGCCGATGTCGTCGGCGGTGATCAGGTCGAAGGTTCGTAGCAGGCCGCTGTCGAGGAACACCTGGTTGCCGTAGCGCTCATTCACACCGAGGTCGGCAATGAGCCCCACCCGACTGCCGAAGTCGATCGCCTCCAGGCAGGCCGTCGAGGACATGGTCAACAGCAGGTCCACCTCTGGCAGAGACTCGGTGATCGGCGTGTAGTCGAGTCGGAAGTTTGGCGGCAACCCGATATCGGGCAACAAGTCGGCTGGATGGTGCTTCATCCGGTGGAACGTGTCCTCCTCGGGCCGGTGCCGCGGTTTGAGAAGGACTTCACGGCCGGGATGGGCGCGGGCGTACTCGATCAGCCGCCCGTAGACATAGCGGCGCTCGAAGGCGGTCGCGGGCACCGTCGGCTGATCGGCATACAGCACCTTGCGGATCGGCCCCACGCGTACGGGCGCCGGACTGGATGACAGAAATGGCAGCCCGGTCAGGAAGAGATTGTGGCTGGGTAGCCCGAGTCGATCGGCCGTATGGCGGAAATGGTCGAGGTCATCGGCCGAGTTGACGGCGATGACATCGGTGCCGCACCTGTCCAGGTAGCCGGCCGTGATCCGCTCGAAGATGATGCCGACCCAGCCCGAAACGACAACGGGGCCGGGACCCTGGGCCGACTCCGAGGCGAGCGCGAGCTCGATGCTGAGCCGTTGGGTCAGAGGTCCGGCGAGGGAGATCACCACGACGTCATAGCTGAGCGCGTCGTCGACGAGAGTGGTCCAAGGCAGGTGCCGGACCTCCTCGAATCCCGCGTCCAGAACCTGCTGTGGCGAGAGGGCGGATCGTGCGTCGGGCACTACGGCTTCGCAGCTGAAGCCGCGGGCTACGAGCTCATCGCGGATGCGGGCGCACCATTTGAGCTGAGAATCGAAGGCGGCGACCAGAAGAGCGGTCCGTCCGGTGGTCTTGTCAGGTTGCTGCACCCGGGCACGCTAGCCCAGTTTTTGACCCGAACACGATCTCAGGATCGGCGTTCATTCACTGTTCGACCGGCGGTCGTCTGGGCGGCTGAAGGGCGTTCGACATTCGTTCGCGGTCAAAGCGGAGTTCATCTCCGTGTCGCCAATCCTCAATAACGTCATTCGAAGATTGAACGACAAGAAGGTCGTCCAACAAGGCAGGTCGCCCCGACAACGGGTCCCGAGGGGGAAGTATGAGCCAGACAATCGCCGACGCTGATGTGGCCGCCTTCCCCATGCGGACCGCCCGCGTCTGCGCCGTGATTCCGGCGCGCGGCGGCTCGAAGGGCGTTCCCGGCAAGAATTTGCGGCGCATCGGCGGAGAGCCGATCATCGTCCGGGCGATACACACGTTGCAGGCAGTCGACAATGTCGATGTCGTGCTCGTCTCAACCGATGACGACGAGATTGCCGAGCGTGCCCAGGCGGCCGGCGCTCTTGTCATCCGGCGCCCGCACGAGCTGGCCGGCGACCTCGCCTCATCCGAGTCGGCCCTCCTGCACGCGCTCGGGCAGCTGGCCGAGCGCGACGCCCTGCCCCAGGTGACCGTCTTCGTCCAGGCGACCAGCCCCTTCATCGAGCCCGACGACATCGCCGATGCCATCGACCTCGTCCTGGCCGACGAGTGCGACGTCGCCTTCAGCGTCACGCGCGCCGAAACGCATCTCTGGCGTCAGGGCGCCCGCGGCCCGGAGGGCGTCAACCACGATCCGGCAATCCGGCAACGCCGACAGGATCGTCCGCTTGAGTTCCAGGAGACCGGCGCGTTCTATGTCCTCAACACTCAAGGGTTCGTCGAAGCCGGGCACCGCTTCTTCGGCCGGCTTCGCCTCGTGGAAGTTGACGCGGCCGACGCGATCGAGATCGACACCGAGGACGACCTGCGCCTCGCGACGGTCCTGTCGGCGCAGCGCGGAGAGCCAAACGTTCAACCTGTCGGGGCGAAAGCAGTCGTCACCGATTTCGACGGCGTCCATACCAACGATCGCGCCACCATCGACGAAAGCGGTGTCGAAGCCGTGACGGTCAATCGGTCCGACGGTATGGGGGTCGCGCACCTGCGTCGTGCCGGTGTGCCGATGCTCATCCTGTCGAGCGAAACCAACAGGGTCGTTCGGATGCGCGCCAAAAAGCTCGGCGTCGATGTCATCACCGGCTGCGACGACAAGCTGACGGCGTTGAGCAGCTGGGCCGACGAACAGGGCATTGCGCTCGCTGACGTCGCCTACCTCGGCAACGACATCAACGACCTCGACTGCCTTGAAGCCGTCGGTTGGCCTGTCGTCGTGGCAGATGCTCACCCGGTCGTGCGGGGCGCGGGACGCATTGTCCTGCGGCGCCGTGGCGGCGAGGGGGCGGTTCGCGAGCTTGCCGACCGGGTCCTCGCCGGCATCACCTCACCACCACATGTTGTTCACAACGGGAGGAAATAGTCATGACTGAATGGGTTCAGATCGGTGCGGAAATCGTTGGGACGAAACGCCCCACGTACGTCGTCGGTGAAATCGGAATCAACCACAACGGTGACCTGGACGTTGCCAAGAAGCTGATCGACGTCGCCGCGTTGGCCGGTGCGCAGGCGGTGAAGTTCCAGAAGCGGACTCCGGCCATCTCGACGCCCGAGGACATGAAGCGCACGCGACGTGAGACGCCGTGGGGCGAGATGTCGTATCTCGACTACCGGTATCGGGTCGAATTCGAGCAGGAGCAGTACACCGAGATCTCGGCCTACGCATTCGGCAAGGGCATCGACTGGTTCGCCTCGCCTTGGGACGTGCCGTCGGTGGGCTTCCTCGAAGACATGGGCGTCTCGACCCACAAGGTCGCCTCGGCCTCGGTCACAGACCTCGATCTGCTCCGCGAGCTGGCGATGACCGGCAAGCCGATCATCCTGTCGACCGGCATGAGCACGATCGAGCAGATCGACCGTGCCGTCGAGATCCTGGGAACCGAACGTCTCGTGATCATGCACGCGACGTCGACATACCCGCTGCCTCCTGAAGAGGCGAACCTGTTTATGATCCCGGTGCTCGCAGGCCGCTATCACGTGCCGATCGGCTACTCGGGTCATGAGCGGGGTATGCAGATCTCGCTCGCCGCCGTCGCTCTGGGCGCAGTCGCCGTCGAGCGCCACATAACCCTGGACCGGACCATGTGGGGATCGGACCAGGCTGCAAGCCTCGAGCCGCACGGCTTCATGAGCCTGACGAGGGACATCCGCATCCTCGAGAAGGCACTTGGCGACGGCATCAAGCGGGTCATGCCGGGTGAGCATGCCCAGATCAAGCGACTCCGCCGCGATCCGCAGACGACGGCGACTCCCGTATGACCGGCGAGGCGACGGTGTGACGAAGCGCCCCACGCGCGCCCTGTTTGTCACCGACTCCGACTCCTACGTGAAATGGGGTGCCGCGCTCGCCGGCGCGGTCCCCGAAGACTGGGCCGTTCGCCTGGTCGTGACCCGAAGCAATGCCGAGCCCAGTCCACGCCAGCTCGCCGAAGCCCTTGACGGCTCGCGCTTCGCCCCCGATGACGTCGACAGCGTCGGCATCCAGGAGCTGCGTGACCTGCTGCGCGAATGGGCACCGGATGTGCTGGTGACCGCTGCCCGCGGGCACACGGTGCAAGCGGTGATCACGCTGATCTCGAACACTCCGGACCGGCCGGTGATCGTCAGTGGAATGGCGGGCATCTCGATCCCGGTACTGCCGTTCGGCCTGGGATTTCGTCGAGCCGTGGACGTGTTCGTGGTGCACAGCCACCGGGAACTGCGCGAATTCGAAGCGACCAGCGCCAAGATCGGCATCCCGCACACCTATGAGCTCGCAACCGTGCCGTTCCTCGACACCGCGCCGTTCCTGGCCGCGAGCGGAGGACGGCTCTGTACGGGGTCCGCGTCGCCTGTACGGGGCCGGATCGTTTTCGCCGCACAGGCGATGGTGCCGGCAGGTCGTCAAGACAGGATGACCCTTGTTAGGCGCCTTGCGGATGCGGCGCGGGCTCATCCACAGCTGCTCGTGGTCATCAAGGTCCGGGCCCTCTCGGGGGAACCTCAGACCCATCCCGAGCAGTACTCATACGAGGACCTCCTGGCCAAGCTGGCCACGTCGAGCGAAGGGGTCCCGGCCAATCTGGTGATCGAGAACGGGTCGATGACGAGCCAGCTCGAGCGGGCAGTGGGTCTGGTGACGGTGAGCTCGACGTCGGTGCTCGAAGCCGTCGCGCGGGAGGTGCCGTGCCTGGTGCTGAGCGACTTCGGCGTCGGGGCCGAACAGATCAACCTGGTCTTCCAGCACAGCGGACTCCTCGGAACAACCCGGGATCTCATCGACGCACGCTTCCATCACCCCGACGCGGTCTGGCTCGCCGACAACTACTTCCACGATCCGTCTGAGAACACGTGGATCGCCCGCATCGAATCATTGTTGGAACTTCGTGGTTCCACCGGGCTTCGCTCCTACTCGGAGATGTCACGATCCTGGCTCAATCGATTGCGTCTGCTGTTTTATCGACACGTGGCGTTCGCGCCGGAGCGCGGCACCCAGCGCGACCTCATCGAACGCCCCGTGCTGGCCATCGCGCATTGGATCAATAGGCGCCGCTGGGAGGCGCTGCACCTGGTCCGCCGACTCGGCAACTAAGAAACAAGAAGCCCGCTCAAGGATGAGCGGGCTTCTTGGGTGGGTGTCCAAGCCCGTTGCCCGGCTATGTCGCCGTCGCGGTCGGCGACGGCACGGTGTTCCGGTCGCGCATCAGCAGCACCACGCACGTGACCAGGATCCACGCGGCGGTCCCGAAGAACGACAACCAGCCGAACGGCGTCACACCGACGACGCCGATTACGATGGCGGCCCACCCGAGCCACACCGGCAGCGACTTGTGCAGCACGATCGACAGACCGCTGGCGAAGATGAACAGGATGGTCGCGACGAGGAGGATCAACACTGCGAACTGAAGTCTGTCCTTGTGGTCGGTGTAGTACTGGGCGATCCTGTCGCCCGAGTTCGTGTGGTCCGGAGGCTCGCCGCCGACCAGGAACCCGATGATCATGAAGGCGATGAAGGCGATGCCGAGGGCCGGCATCAACCAGGTGCGTGAAGTTTTCATGACCTCAACCCCTGCCGTTCGGCCGGGTTGCGGCATGGGGCGGGATCCGCGCGTCTGTCGCTCCCGGATTGGATGAAACTCATGCTACGCCGGAACTATTGCGAATTTCGCAGAATCCCGCTCATGCCTCAGGCTCTCCATCGACGCCGACCGGCGACCACCAAGACCGCACTAACAGGAAACTCCCGGACCCGCTAGTGCAGGTCCGGGAGTCTCCGATGTCCTGAGACATCACAGTGTCGGGCTGACAGTGTGCTGGTTCAGGACATACCGGACAGATGTCTCAAGACATCCCGGACAGGTCGTCGATGCTTCGTGAGTGTCGAAAGCGAAGCTGGTCATCACTGCTGTTGTTGTCGAGGGACGCAAACC
>JALYQD010000073.1 GCA_030856025.1 Actinomycetota bacterium | reverse complement strand
CTACGGCACCGTCGAGGCCTATGACGCAGCGTTCGCCGAATTCATCACCCATGTGGACGATTTCGTGATCCTGTGCGCCGACGACCCGGGTGCATTCGCCCTTGCCGACATCGCTCGCAAGCACAAGCTCGACGTCGTCCTCGCCGGCTTCGGCGACAACGCCGGCCTCCGCGGCAGCGACCTGAAGGTGGACGGGTCCAGGACGAGTTTCACCGTCACCCAGGACGGTGATGTCCTCGGCACTGTCGAGCTCCAGGTCCCGGGCCAGCACTATGCCCAGGATGCCCTGCTCGCGCTCGGCGCGGGACTGGCCGCCGGCTTCGAGTTCGACGCCCTCGCCGACGGTCTGGGCGAACACCAGGGCGCCCGCCGACGGATGGAGTTCCTCGGCGAGGCCGGCGAAGTTCGCGTCTATGACTCCTACGCTCATCACCCGACCGAGATCCGCGGCGACATCGCGGCCGCGCGAGGGATCGCCGGCAAGAGCCGGCTCGTCGTCGCCTTCCAGCCGCACCTGGTGAGCCGCACCAGGATCTATGGCGAAGCCATGGGCACCGAGCTGTCGGCCGCCGACCTGGTCGTCGTCGGCGACATCTACCTTGCCCGCGAGGATCCCGATCCCGCGGTCACGACCCGGCTCATCCTCGATGCGGTGTCCGGGCCGACTGCGGTCGATGGCGGCCCCATCGAGGGCCTCGACGGGGTTGTGTTTCCCTTGCTCGAGCCCGGTGACGTGTTGCTGACGCTCGGCGCCGGCGACATCTCGACGGTCGGCCCCAAGGTGCTCGAACGACTGGCCGCCGGTGAGTGAACAACGCTTCGCCCAGCGGCGGCGCGAAGGCACGTGGCAACGATTCCGCCGTTACGTCTATGCGGCGCTGTTTCTGATCGTGGCCGGGACGCTCGTATGGCTGGTCTATTTTTCCGCGGTTCTGGGGGTTCGCCAGGTCAAGGTCGAGGGCGAGGCCACCCTCAACGCCAACGAGGTCTCCACCCGAGCCGAGGTCTCGCGCGGGGAGCCGCTCGTACGGGTCGACACGGTGTCGATCGAGTCCCGCATCGCCGGCCTCGAACGCGTGCAGGAAGTCGAGGTCAAGCGCAGCTGGCCCAACACGATCACGATCAGGATCGTGGAGCGCAAGTCGGTCGCCTGGATCCTTTCCGGCGGCGCGATCCGCGGCCTGGACCGGTTC
Organism: Actinomycetota bacterium; assembly: GCA_030856025.1. Taxonomy (GTDB): domain Bacteria; phylum Actinomycetota; class Actinomycetes; order Propionibacteriales; family Nocardioidaceae; genus JACMOZ01. Next base: position 6,389 of record JALYQD010000073.1, on the reverse strand, counting down.
GGTGTCGACTTCCGGTCATACGGCAAGGCCCCGAAGGAACTGTTCGAGGTTCGCGTGACCGCGGCCGACAGCGAGACGCGGCACGAGTCGCTTGTCGAGTCCGCCAGAGTGATCGGCGTCATCCGTTCGGGAGACCCCGATCTGTTCGATGCGATCAGGCACGTCAACGTGGCGAGCAAGGACTCGGTCGAGCTGATCCTCGACAAGAACCGCACCGTCAGGTGGGGGAGCGCGGCCAAGTCGACGCAAAAACTCCAGGTCCTCGAACCCCTGCTGGACATCCGCGCACGCACGTATGACGTCACGGCTCCCGAGCAACCGACGACCAAGAAATAACTCCCGTCGGCGACGCGGCGTGTCGCCACTCCACACCGTCCCGGGCACCGTAACTTTCATAGTGTTCAGGTTGACATAACTATAACTCTTCAGTTGAGGGTTAGAGTTCCAAGGCGCAGATTCGTCGGACGATTCAAGACTCAGCAGGACTCAAAGAAAGGTTCGCAGGCCATGGCTGTACAGAACTACCTCGCAGTGATCAAGGTGGTCGGTATCGGTGGTGGTGGCGTCAACGCCGTCAACCGCATGATCGAGGTCGGCCTCAAAGGCGTCGAATTCATCGCCATCAACACTGACGCACAAGCCCTGCTGATGAGTGATGCGGACGTCAAGCTCGATGTCGGCCGCGACTCGACCCGCGGACTCGGCGCCGGCGCCAATCCCGCCATCGGCACCAAGGCCGCAGAAGACCACGCCGAGGAGATCGAGGCGGCCATCAAGGGCGCCGACATGGTCTTCGTCACTGCCGGCGAAGGCGGCGGCACCGGCACAGGCGGCGCTCCCGTCGTTGCCCGCATCGCGCGCTCGCTGGGTGCTCTCACCATCGGCGTCGTGACCAGGCCCTTCAGCTTCGAAGGACGCAGCCGCTCGGGCCAGGCAGATGCCGGCATCGAGGCACTGCGCGAAGAAGTCGACACACTCATCGTCATCCCCAACGACCGCTTGTTGTCGATCAGCGACAAGAACGTCAGCCTGCTGGACTCGTTCCGCCAGGCCGACCAGGTCCTGCTCCAGGGCGTCTCGGGCATCACCGAGCTGATCACGACCCCCGGCCTCATCAACCTCGACTTCGCCGACGTCAAGTCGGTCATGTCCGATGCGGGTTCGGCACTCATGGGCATCGGCTCGGCACGCGGCGAGCATCGCGCCGCCGTCGCCGCGGAGATGGCTGTGTCCAGCCCGCTGCTCGAAGCGTCCATCGAAGGTGCCCGCGGAGTGCTGCTCTCGATCGCCGGTGGCTCCGATCTCGGCCTGTTCGAGATCAACGAGGCCGCAGGGCTGGTCGCCGACGCCGTCCACCCCGAGGCCAAGATCATCTTCGGTGCCGTCATCGACGACGCCCTTGGTGACGAGGTTCGCGTGACGGTCATCGCCGCCGGTTTCGACGGCGGCGAGCCCAAGAGCCGCGATTCGGCCAAGCCCGCTCTGCTCAGAGAGGTCGAGGTCGAAAAGCCGGCTCCGCCGTCCGCGGAGAGCTACCTGTCGCCGCACCCGGTCCTCGACGGGACAAGGCCGGTCACCGTGCCGCCGGATCCGTTGCCGACCGAATACGGCGACGACCTCGACATTCCCGACTTCCTTCGCTGATATCGGATCGGTCCGTTGTTCTTCTCCCGCGGATCACTGGGATCGGTGGAATTCGCCTTCACCGACCGTCGAGACGGTCTCAGTGACGGCAACTTCGAGTCGTTGAATCTGGGTTCTTCAAAAGCCCCGGGCCTGCCCACAGATCTGGTCGACGACCCCGCAGTCGTCGAACGCAATCGTGCACTCCTGGCCGAAGGCTTCGAGGTGTCGGGACTTGTCGCGATGACTCAGGTCCATGGTGCCGACGTCGCCTATGTCGACGCCGACACCATCGAACCTCCGGTTGCCGACGCGATAATCACCGATCAGCTCGATCTGGCTCTGCTCACCCGCGCCGCGGACTGCACACCGATCGTGCTGGCCGATCCGAAGGCACGGATCATCGGCGTCGTCCATGCCGGTCGCGAAGGCCTGGTCAAAGGCGTGGCTCCAGCCGCGGTCCGCGCGATGCGCGAGCGCGGCGCCACCCGCATCCAGGCCTGGATCGGTCCGCGTGCCTGCGGATCGTGCTACGAAGTCCCCGAGGACATGGCCGATGCCGTTGCGGCAGTGGTTCCGGAGGCGCGGTCGACCACGTCCTGGGGCACGCCGGCGCTCGACATCGGACGCGGCATCATCGCCCAGCTCCGCGCCGAAGGAGTCGAGGTCAGCGACATCGGCGAAGGCGCCTGCACGATCGAGGACGAAAAGTTCTTCTCCTATCGACGCCAGGGCAAAGCCTCCGGTCGCCAGGGCGGCATTGTCGTCCTCAGGCCCGCCGGGGATTCGGTATGACGGCGGCGCGCCGGGACGAGATCGCCGCCAACCTCGCCGCCGTCGAACAACGCATTGCCGCCGCGTGCGCCGAGGCCGGCCGCAACCGGGACGAGATCACGTTGATCGTGATCACCAAGACCTACCCGGCAAGCGACGTCGAACTTCTCGCCTCGCTCGGCGTGACCGACGTGGGTGAGAATCGTCACCCTGAGGCCGGCGACAAACGCGACGAAGTCGATCCGCACCTCCGATCGCCCAAGCTGCGATGGCATTTCGTCGGCGGACTCCAGACCAACAAAGCCAACGCGGTCACCCGCTATGCCGACGTCATCCACAGCGTCGACCGGATCAAGCTGATCGGTGCGATCGAGCGCGGCGCGGCCACGGCGGGGCGCGAGGTGACTTGCCTCGCCCAAATCCAGCTGAGTCAGATCGGCCTCAGTCAGGACGCAGGGCGCTCGGGTGCGCCGGCCGTCGAAGCCCTCTCGATAGCCGAGGCGATCGCCGGTTCGAAGCACCTGGTCCTCGGCGGCGTCATGGCCGTCGCCCCGCTTGGCGAAGACCCCCAAACGGCCTTCGACGAACTGCGGGCGGTTTCGGAGGCGGTGCGGGAGAAGTATCCGCAGGCGTCGGCGATCTCGGCCGGTATGAGCGGTGACCTCGAACAAGCCGTACGTGCCGGCGCGACACACCTGCGAATAGGGCGTTCGGTACTCGGTGAGCGGCCTGCACTCGGGTAATCTCAGCAATGTAACTGAACACCAATTGCCCAAAAGCAATTGAACTGTCGGATCGAACCTACGGAGATCTCATGGCTGGCGCAATGCGCAAAGTTGGTGAATACCTCGGCCTCGTTGAACAGGCAGAATTCGACGACGAGTTCGACGAGTTCGAACCCTCGCCCGCCCCGGCTCCTCGTTCGACCGCGGTCGCCCGCACCACGACAAGCACGCCCACCGTGGCGAGCATCGACGAACACCGTCGTCCCGCGCCCAAGGCCGTGCCCCAGGTGGCCAGCGATGTCTACCGCATCGAGACCGTGACACCGCGTACCTACAACGACGCGCGCACGGTCGGTGAGCACTACCGCTCGGGTGTCCCGGTGATCATGAACCTCTCCGAGATCGACGACAACGACGCCAAGCGCCTCGTCGACTTCGCTGCCGGACTGGTGTTCGCCGTCCACGGTTCGATCAACCGTGTCACCGCCAAGGTCTTCCTGCTTTCGCCTGAAAATGTCCTCGTGACCGACGAGGACAAGCAGCGCATCGCTGCCGGCGGCTTCTACAACCAGACCTGAGAGATGCGTTTCGCTGGTGCCGTCATTGACACGGTGCTCTTTGTTGCCATCATCGTGCTGCTGGCCCGATTCATCCTCGACTGGGTGCAGATGTTTGCTCGCCAGTGGCGCCCCAAGGGTGCCGTCGCGGTCTTGTGCGAAGCTCTGTACTCCCTGACCGACCCTCCATTGCGGGCGGTGAGGAAATTCATACCGTCGGTCCGACTGGGCGGTGCGGCCATCGACTTTTCGCCCATGATCCTGTTGATCGGCATTTACCTGCTCAGGGCTGTCAATCATCAAATCTTCTACTGAACGCCGTGCCGGCGGACTCGTGTGGCAGAAGTGACACCCGACAGAGTACGGTGGAACTCGAATTGTCCTATTCAAAGAAAAGACTCTGAGGTGAACTCATGCCGCTGACGCCCGAGGACGTGCGCAACAAGCGTTTTACACCCGTCCGACTCCGTGAGGGCTATGACATGGGCGAAGTCGACCAGTTCCTCGACGAGGTCGAGGCCGAACTCGAACGGTTGACGGTCGAGAACCAGGAACTTCGCGCAAAGGTCACCGCCGCATCTACTGGCGAGCAGACCGGTCTAATCCCCGCCGCATCCTCTCCTGCGACCACTGGCACCCTTCCCGCCACTCAACCAGCCCCTGTTGTTCAGGAGCCGGTCAAGCCCGAGCCGGTCGTTGCCAAGCCTGAGCCGGTCGTTGCCAAGCCTGAGCCGGAGCCCAAGCCGGCACCCGTTCCGGTCGCCGAAGTCGCGCCGCGCCGTGCCCCTTCGATGGGCGACGCCTCTTCGGCTGCTGCCCGACTCCTCGAGATCGCGTCCAACAACGCCGATCAGCTGATGGAGTCCGCCAAGGAAGAAGCCGACCGCATCGTCGGCGAAGCCCGTACCAAGGCCGAGCGCCTCACCAACGAATCCCGTGGCAAGGCCGACCGCGTCGAGACCGACGCCCGCATCCGCGCGCAGAAGCTCGATGAGGAGACCAACGAACGCCGCCAGCAGGCCATGGCAGCGATCGAGCGCGAACGCTACGAGCTCCAGCGCGATGTCGAGCACCTGCGTGCTTACGAGCGTGAGTATCGCGCGCGCCTCAAGAACTACTTCCAGAGCCAGCTCGATGGACTGGCCTCACAGGAGAACTCGAACTCCGCCCCGGTCGAAGCGCCTGTTGACGCTTCGCCAAAGCGTCTTCGTTCACTCCTGGGTGACGACGACTCCTCGCTGTAAGCGAGCAAAGGACAAGGGGCTGTAGACGAAGCCTCTGAGTCTCGGGACAACAAGAAGCCCCGGCAGCCGAAAGGCCGCCGGGGCTTTCTTGTGCCGTCTGGACTAGGCCTTCTGGAGGTCGAAGCTCAGGCCGAGCTCGGCATCGGCGAATGACGATGCCGAGGCGGACTCGTCGGTGCTGGTGGCCAGGACCTCGTCGGCGATCTCGGCCATATGGGCACGCAGGGCTTCGGCCATGTCCCCGGTCGCCGTCCAGCTGAGCGAGATGCGATCGCTGACATCAAACCCGGAGGACTTGCGGGCCTCCTGGATCGCGCGGATCGCTTCGCGTGCGAGTCCGGCGCGACGCAGGTCGTCATCGAGCTCCAGGTCGAGGGCGACTGTCTCGCCCTGATCGTTGACGACCGACCAGCCTTCGCGGGGCCGTTCGGAGATGATCACGTCATCGGGTCCGACCTCGATGGCGGTGCCGTCCAGCTCGACCGTGGCCTTGCCAGTCTCGGTGAGGCACGCCGCTAGGGCTGCCGCGTCGGCGGCGGCGATGGCGCCCGCGACCCGCGGGGTCTCCTTGCCGAACCGCTTGCCGAGGTTACGGAAGTTGCCCTTCGCGCTGAAGTCCACCAGGTCGGAGCCGGCGTTGCCGAGTGACTCCAGTGCGCCGATGTTGAGCTCTTCGCAGACCTGGGCGCGGAGCTCGTCCCCGAGCTGGTTCCAGGCTGCCGAACCGACGAGAGCGCGGCGCAAGGGCTGGCGCGTCCGCACCTTGGACTCGGCGCGGGCGGCGCGCCCGAGCTCGGTGACCCGGCGTGCCACGTCGACCTGGGCGCCGAGGCCCTCGACGATGAGCGACTCGTCGGCTTTCGGCCATTCGGCGAGGTGCACGGAGGCCGCGGCGTCGGGGTTGACCGGGCGGATGACGTCTTGCCAGATGCGCTCGGAGATGAACGGCGTCAGGGGGGCCATCAGCCTGGTGACGATGTCGATCGTCTCGTGCAGTGTCGCCAAGGCGGCCGGATCACCCTTCCAGAAGCGGCGGCGCGAACGGCGTACGTACCAATTGGAGAGCTCGTCGATGAACCGCGCGAGCTTCGCGCCGACCTGCTGGGTGTCGAAGCTCTCCATGGCGGCGGTGAGGTCGCGGTTGAGCTCGTGCACCTGGGACAGCAGCCAGCGGTCGAGCAGCGGCCGGTCGGCGACGGCGGGCGCCTCCACCGCAGGAGTCCAGCCCTCGGTGTTGGCATACAGGACGTGGAAGGCGACGGAGTTCCAGTAGGTGAGCAGGACCTTGCGCACGATCTCGGTCAACGCATTGTGGCCGATGCGGCGCGCCGACCAGGGCGAACCCGAGCAGGCCATGAACCAGCGGAGCGCATCGGCGCCGTGCTCGTCCATGAGGGGCATAGGTAGCAGGATGTTGCCAAGGTGTTTGCTCATCTTGCGGCCGTCCTCGGCCAGGATGTGGCCGA
>JALYQD010000025.1 GCA_030856025.1 Actinomycetota bacterium | reverse complement strand
CATAGTGGCAATCCCGGCCGCGATCATCGGCGCGATCCTTCAGTGGTGGATCCAGCGCTGACCGGGCTGCGAAAATGTGCGCGTCTGCACCGCTTTCGGCCAAGCAATGGTGCAGACGCGCACATTTTGCGTTTGGCGCATGGGAATTTTCCGGTTTTGAGGGTATGAGCGCGCCGGCGGGTTTACCGTCGAAAAATGGCGATTGACCAAGCCGCGTCCGCACGACAGTCCGACGATGACGACGAACATCTCCTCATCGACGAACTCTCAGAGCGGCTCGACACACTTCGCCTCTTCACGGTCAAGGACGAGGCGAGGGCCAATGACGTCCTCGAGAATTTCGGCAGCCAGGGGCCGGTCGAGGACCAGATGCTCCGGGAGCTCAGCTCGAAGAGACCGCTGCGCCATCCCGACCGTTTCGAAGAAGCCCATCGTGGCGCCATGCGCGCGATCGAGGTGTTCGATCGCAACGGTGCGAGGCCGCCGGCAAAGCTCAGGACGCTCAAGATCCTGCAACGCCCGGCGTCGCGTGTTGTCCAGGTGCTCATACGCATCGTCGTCCGACTCCATCAGAAGCGCCTGATCCGCGACATGCACACGCTGTATGCCCTGCGCGAGGCCAACTGCGCGACCGGATCCCCCGAACAAATGATGCTGACGACGGCGCGGACGCAGATGGCCGGCCTCATCCCCGACCTGTCCCGCAACACGACCGGACTCCCGGCATTCCTCCTCGGCGGCGCGGTGATCTCCGGAACGTTTTCGCTCATCCAGCGCGGGCTCAAGGACGAGTGGGGCCGGCTCGCGATCGCCGCGCTCTTCGTCATCATCGCGATCGCGTCGTTCTGGTGCGTGTTGCGCGCCGCAGCCCTCGCACGTCGGCGCACTCGCATCGCGCTCGACGCATCACTCAAGGCTCTGTGGGAGACGATCGGCGATGCCGGCACACCACCCAAGGATCAGAGCCGGTTCTTCGCCACGATCGCGGCCATACTCCTGGCGCTCGTATGGATCGTCATACCGATCCTCATCGCCCTGATCGTCGCCGTGACGAGGCTGTAGTCCTCAGGCCGCGGCAGCATCCGGGTCGTCGACGGGTTCGGTGCGCGGAAGGGTCCGGCCAGGGAACTTCTGGTCTAGCGCGGCGTTGAGGGCGGCGCCGATGAGCACCGAGATCGACAACACATAGAGCCACAGCAGGACCGCGATCGGCGCAGCCAGCGGGCCGTAGATCGAGGTGCCGCCGGTGGAGAAGCCGAGCGCCCAGCGCACGAAATAGCTCCCGAGGATCCACATCGTGAGCGTGAAGATCGCGCCGGGGATCCCGTTGAGCCACGACTTCCGGACCGGCACCGACAGGTGATAGAGCGTGGTCAGGAATCCCACCGACAACACAAGCACCGTCGGCCAATAGAGCTCGGCCAGGAAGCCGACTCGTTCCGGTGTGATGTCGGCGACGACGTCCGGGCCGACGAGGATCAGCGGGACCAACAGGATGCCCAGCAAGAGTGCGATGACATAGAGGGTGAACGACAGTGCCCTGGTCTTGACGATGCTTCGATGACCGCCGAGCCCATACATGATCGTGATGGTGTCGACGAAGACGTTGAGAGCGCGCGAACCCGACCACAGGGCGAGCACGAAGCCGACGGAGATCACGTCGATGCGGCCTCCGTTCAACACGTCGTTGAGCGTCGGGGCAATGACCTTGTCGACTGTGCTGGGCGTGAGCGCCTGCGAGGCGATGTCGAGGACACGGTCCTTGAGGACGTCGACCTCGGTGACCTGGAACCGCGCGGCAACGTAGCCGATCGTGCCGGCCAGGCCGAAGACGAGGGGCGGCAGCGACAGGATCGCGAAGAAGGCCGCTTCGGCGGCGAGGCCGGTCACCCGGTAGCGAAAGCAACTGTGGACGGTCTTGGCAACCACTCCTCGCAAGGCAATCACCACTGCCGGTCGATCTACCGGTTCAACCGTCATACCTCTACGGTAGCGATATGGACCCCCTGCAGCGTGCACCGGAGAACCAAGCCACGCCCCTGGTTGGCTACAACGTCCTCACCGCCGACAAGGCTTTGACCGGCGCAATCACCGCGTATGGCGGCGACAAAGCTGCCGACGTCCTCGAATCCCTGACCCCGCTCGGCAGGCTCGCCGGTTCGGCAGAGGCACGCGAGCACTGGCACCTGGCCAACGAGAACGAGCCCACGCTCCGCATCAGCGACCGTTACGGCAATCGCCTCGACGAGGTCGAGTTCCATCCCTCGTGGCACTGGCTGATGACTCAGGGCGTCGGCTTCGGTCTCACTGCATCACCGTGGATCTCCCCCAGCCCCGTCGCCCATCTCGAACGCGCCGCGGGCTTCTTCGCCTGGGGGCAGGTCGAGCAGGGACACATGTGCCCGATCACGATGACGTATGCCGTCGTCCCGGCCTTGCGCGCCGACGACGCCCTCGCCAAACAGTGGACGACCGGACTCGCCTCGACTACTTATGACTTCGGCTTGCGCCCGCCCGAGGAGAAGAAGGGGCTCCTCGCCGGCATGGGCATGACCGAGAAGCAGGGTGGCTCCGATCTGCGTACCAACTCCACCATCGCGACCCCCACGTCGACGCATGGCGAATACCGGCTGACCGGCCACAAGTGGTTCACGTCGGCGCCGATGAACGACATGTTCCTCGTCCTGGCCCAGGCGCCCGACGGCATGAGCTGTTTCGTGGTGCCGCGCATACTCCCCGACGGCAGCCGCAACGCGATTTCGATCGTCCGGCTCAAGGACAAGCTCGGCAACCGGTCCAACGCCTCGAGCGAGCTCGAATTCCGTGACACCTTCGCGCTGCGCCTCGGCGATGAGGGCCGCGGCATCCGCACCATCATCGAGATGGTGTCGGCGACACGCATGGACTGCATCCTCGGCTCGGCCGGCATCATGCGCAAGGCACTGGCCGAGGCTGCCTGGCATACGTCCCACCGCTCCGCATTCGGCGCGACGCTCGCCGATCAGCCGGCCATGATCAACGTGCTCGCCGATCTCGCGGTCGAGAGCGAAGCCGCGACGACCGTCGCCTTGCGCCTCGCCTCCGCCCTCGACAAGCCCAACGACCCGCACGAGCAGGCCCTGCGGCGCATCGGTCTTGCTCTCGAGAAGTTCTGGGTATGCAAGCGGACGCCGTTCATGGTGGCCGAGGCGCTCGAGTGCCTCGGCGGCAACGGTTACATCGAGGAGAGCGGCATGCCGCTGCTGTTCCGCGAATCCCCGCTCAACTCGATCTGGGAAGGCAGCGGCAACGTCAACGCCCTCGACGTCTTGCGTGCGCTCACCCGCGAACCCGAATCCCTGGAAGCCTGGCTCACCGAGGTCGGCGCGGTCCGTGGCGAGGACGCGCGGCTCGACACCGCCGTCAACGAGGTGTTGACCGAGCTCGCGGACCTCAGCGACGTCGAGCTCCGGGCGCGACGCATCGCCGGCCGTATGGCGATGTGCCTGCAGGCGGCACTGCTCCTCAAGGACGGCGATCCGGCGGTGGCCGACGCGTTCTGCGCTTCGCGCCTTGCCGGCGACTGGGGCGGCACGTTCGGAACACTCCCCCACGGCCTCGATCTGGCCGCTATTGTCGAGCGCACCACACCCCATCTGGAGTCCTGAATGCGCAAACTCGTTGCCGCGGCCCTTTTTGCTGCGCTCACGACCTTCGTCGTCGCCTTGTCCCTTCGGGCTCCCGATGCAACAGTCGCCCTCCTCGCCGTCGCGGGCATCACGGTCCTCGTGACCTGGCTTGCCGGACAGCACTCCACCGAAGAGGAGTCCGGGCTCGCCCTGGCCAACCCGGCCTCGGCTGTCGCGCTGACTCTTGTCGGCCGCAGCAACAGCGCCACGATCCTCCCGCTCATCGCCGCCCAGCTGGTGGGCGCGGTCATCGGCGGATTCGGAGCCCTCGGCCTCGAGAATAAGCTCGGCCAGACACTCATCTGGTCCGAACCCCGCCTCCTCGCGACCGGCATCGCCGTCGGCGTCCTCGGCATCCTCGCCACGTGGCTGCTCTTCGCCATCGACTCTCAGCTCAGCGAGGCGTATGCAGCCATCCCTCCGCTCCTCACCGGGGCCTCGCTGCCGTTGAGCCTGGGCAGTGCGCTCAACCCGGCAGTCATCATCGGCCTCGCCACGGCGGACCTGATTTCGTGGGAGGTGGCACTTGTCGCCGCGCTCGCAGCACTCGTCGCGGCCGTCGTAGGCGCCTACACGATCAATGTGATCTCGCCCACAGACTGAGTTCCGAATGGAGTGGCATGGCCGATTTCCCCGGGCGAAAATCGGGGCGCACTCCGCCTGCCGCGGTTCGGTGCCGCATCGCTCGTCTCACATTCTGGATGTCCGTCCCACATCGTGGGATTCTCGTTTGTGTCCCCGGCTTCGGGCGTTCACACTCATAAACATGTTCGCAGCGCTGACGACCCATCTCGTGGCACGTATCCACGTTGACTTCGGTCGCGCCCGCAACATGATGTGTCGCCCGTAATCCCGCGACCAGTTTCTTTTCATGGCGCGCGGCGATGCATAAGCGTTAGCGCGCCTCTTCATTCGCCGTGTGCCCCGACCTTCCAGGGACACTCATGGCAACAGCAGCAGAAGAAGCCACAGCACCCCCCGCTCGGCGACCGCGCCCCAAGCGCGGCGAGGGCCAGTGGGCGCTGGGCTATCGCGAGCCGCTGAACGCCAACGAGCAGGCCAAGAAGGACGACGACCCGCTCAACGTCCGCGCCCGCATCGAGAACATCTACGCCCATCGCGGTTTCGACTCCATTGACAAGAGCGACCTCCGTAGCCGCTTCCGTTGGTGGGGCCTCTACACCCAGCGCAAACCCGGTATCGACGGCGGAAAGACCGCCACCCTCGAGCCCGAAGAGCTGGAAGACTCGTACTTCATGCTGCGCGTCCGCATTGACGGCGGCCAGCTCAGCGTCGAACAGCTTCGTGCCGTCGGTGAGTTGTCCACCCTGTATGCACGTGACACCGCCGACCTCACCGATCGCCAGAACGTCCAATACCACTGGATCCGGGTCGAAGACATGCCGGCGATCTGGGAGCGGCTCGAAGCCGTGGGACTGCATACCGAAGAAGCATGCGGGGACTGCCCCCGCGTGATCCTGGGCAGCCCCGTCGCCGGCATCGCCGAAGACGAGATCATCGACGGCACCGAGATCATCAAGGCGATCGAGCGCGACTACATCGGCAACAAAGAGTTCTCCAACCTGCCGCGCAAGTTCAAGACCGCGATCAGCGGCCACCCCAGCCATGACGTGGTGCCGCAGATCAACGACATCTCCTTCGTCGGCGTGGTCCACCCCGATCACGGTCCCGGCTGGGACCTGTGGGTCGGTGGCGGACTCTCGACCAACCCGATGCTCGCGCAACGCCTCGGCGCCTGGATCCCGAGCGAAGAGGTGCCCGAGGTGTGGGGTGCGGTCGCCGGCGCGTTCCGCGACTACGGCTACCGCCGGCTGCGTGCCCGCGCTCGCATCAAGTTCCTCATCGCCGACTGGGGCCCGGAGAAGTTCCGCGAGGTAATGGAGAACGAGTACCTCAACCGCAAGATGATCGACGGCCCCGCGCCCGAGCTCCCGGACATCCCGGGTGACCACATCGGCGTGTTCCGCCAGAAGGACGGCAACTTCTTCATCGGCGTCGCTCCCGTCGTCGGCCGTGTCTCGGGCACCAACCTGTCCGAGGTCGCCGACGTCGCCGAGAAGTTCGGCAGTGACCGGATCCGTACGACCGCTCACCAGAAGCTGCTGATCCTCGACATCAAGGAAGAAGACGTCGAGGCCGCCGTGGCCGACCTCGCAGCCATCGGCCTCGAGGCCCGTCCCTCGAAGTGGCGTCAACACACGATGGCCTGCACCGGCATCGAGTACTGCAAGCTGGCGATCATCAACACCAAGGACCGAGCCAAGGACCTGATCGCCCAAATGGAAGAGCGCATCCCCGAGCTCGACACCCCGATCACGATCAACGTCAACGGCTGCCCCAACTCCTGCGCCCGTGTCCAGGTCGCCGACATCGGCCTCAAGGGCCAACTGGTGCTCAACGACGCCGGCGAACAGGTCGAAGGCTTCCAGGTGCACCTCGGCGGCGCGCTCGGACTGGAAGCCGGTTTCGGTCGCAAATTGCGCGCCCACAAGGTGACCGGTGAGGAACTTCCCGAATACGTCGAGAAGATCGTCCACAGCTTCCTCGACGAACGCTCTGACGGCGAGACCTTCGCCCGCTGGGTCGCCCGTGCGGACGAAGAGGTACTCCGATGAGCACGACCCGCGCAGTTCCCTTCCACTGTCCGTACTGCGCTGATGAGGACCTTCGTCCCCACGGCGAGACGCACGGCGAATGGGAATGCCGGGCCTGTCGAAGGGCATTCAAGCTTTCCTACATCGGGATGCTCGCCCCCGGCAACAACTGAAGTACCCACCAAACGTGACCGGCAACCGCCGGCCAACCACAGAAACGCCCCCTGGAAGGAGGCATGCAACATGACCGCACCAGCACTTATCGCTCTTGCGCACGGAAGCCGTGATCCACGATCGGCCGACACCATTACAGCCCTGACGGAGTTGGTCGCATGCATGCGTCCCGACCTCCGGATCGAGCCCGCGTTCTTAGACCTCTCGTCGCCCCGCTTCGAAGACGTCGTCGACCGCCTCGTCACCGAGGGTCACCAGGAAATCGTCGTGGTGCCGTTGCTGTTGACCGAGGCGTACCACGCCAAGATCGACGTACCCGGAGCAGTGGAGACGGCCGCCGCACGTCACAACGGCATCCTGATCAAGGCGACCGACGTGCTCGGCGTCGAGTCGGCGTTCTTCGACGTCCTCGACAAGCGACTGCGTGAAGCGTTGTCCAAGAACCGGGTTCGCGAGCTCGACGCGCTCGTCCTCGCGGCGGCCGGCTCCTCGGATCCGCTGGCCAATGCGATGGTCTCGCGCGCTGCCCGCACGTGGGCGTCGCGGCACAAGTTGCCCGTCATCGCGGCATTCGCGTCGTCGGCTCCCCCGGCTGCCGGTGAAGCGGTCCGCGCCCATCGCGCTGACGGTCGTCGCCACATCGCCGTCGGTTCGCTCTTCCTCGCACCGGGCTTCCTGCCCGACCGCGTGGCCGAGCTCGCCACCGAAGCCGGTGCAGTCGCCGTCGCCGAGCCGCTCGGTGTCGACGTCGAGGTAGCCCGGGTCATCCTGGCCCGGTATGCCGTCGGTGCCGTCGACCTGGTTCCGCTCGAAGCACTGTTCGCCTGACCTGACCGGTCGCGAGAGAGTTTGTCCGCGTCGCCCATACCAAACTCTCTCGCGAGCGGGACAAAGTCTCTCCCCGGT